>NZ_JBFBJZ010000073.1:0-36318 GCF_040686255.1 Kitasatospora sp. NPDC085879
CAGTTAAAAATCCTGTCCCCGCTACCAACCCCGCCAGGCCCGGCACCCAAGGTGCCGGGCCTGCCGCGTTTCCGGGGCGCGGCTTCCGTCGGCACCCCGGGTCAACCGTGTCTCTGCGACTGATCGTCAGTCGGGCTCGTTCGCAACTTCGTTGGATTTTATGGGTTGGCCGCTGCCCGCCGCCTCGCCCCGGCGATGGCGCCGGCCGGCCCCGACCTGCAGGGGCACGGCGCGAGCGCAGACACAACTTCTGGTGGCTTTTCGTGGGGAAGCAGCCGCGGCCGGCGTGGCGACAGGGTCCCATGAAGGCTCGAACGCGACCTCGGAGTTCACGCACCGAGCCGCGGCGTCGGTGAGGCGACCGGCGGCCCGTACCCCCGGTGCCGCCGTCCTGCCTCGGTGATCACGAGCGGAGCGGCAATGGATTCGCGTGCGGCTGATGCGGTTCGCGATGGATTCCGCCGCGCCATCGCGAGCCCCGGCGGAGCAGTTCCGAGTGGGGGCGCGAATCGCCTGCTCATCGGCGTCCGGTCTGCACAAAGGCGGCTTCTCCGGCAGTGGTCTGAACCTGCTCCGTGTACTGCCCGATA
The DNA here is from genome assembly GCF_040686255.1 of Kitasatospora sp. NPDC085879. Classification (NCBI taxonomy): domain Bacteria; kingdom Bacillati; phylum Actinomycetota; class Actinomycetes; order Kitasatosporales; family Streptomycetaceae; genus Kitasatospora; species Kitasatospora sp. NPDC085879. The sequence continues at coordinate 591 of NZ_JBFBJZ010000073.1, forward strand.
TCGGGCAGGCACCTTGATCGTTCATCGGCAAGTCTCGTAGAGTTCATCTTGTGATCGAAACGAGGCACCCACACGGTGACCTGATCGCGCACCTCACTCGAACGACTCCTTTGAGCCCGGGGGGCGCGGCTCGCGCCGTGGCAGAAGTAATGGCCTACTTCGCGGAACCGGCCGACGACTACGTGCGTCGTCGGCACCGGGAACTGCAACAGGCCGGTCTGAACAACGACGCGATCTTCGAGCGCGTCGGCAAGGAACTGCCGCATCGGCGGGTCACGGCAAAGCCGTTGACCACACGTCAGATGCGACGCATCGTCTACGGCTGACACTGAGATCCATGGGGGACTAGCGGGCCCGGGGGGCGTCCGCCGAGGAGCCGCGCACACCGCGACGTGTGCCGTCGAGCGCTCCCGGCCACCACCGTGCCCGAGGGACGGGGAACTTCTTCGCAGGCCTGATTTCCGGGCCGGGCCCGTGCGTGCCGTGTGCCGCCGGGCGCTTTTCACCGATGTTTCCGGGGCTGTTCGGCGCGCCGCCGACGTTCCGATGTTCTTTCACGTCCAGCGAGCAATTCACTGCTTTCCTGATGATCTCGGCGAATGGCCGCCACCATTATCGTTGAGAGGTAATTCGTCATGTCCGAAATCACTGGCCCCGAGGCCGTCTACTATTCCGTGTCCGACACCCGGATGGTGACCGGCGAGGGCGTCTACCTGTACGACTCGGAGGGCCGCGGCTACATCGACTGCGCCTCCGCCACCTTCAATCTCAGCCTCGGGTACCGGCACCCGGCCGTCATCAAGGCGATGAAGGACCAGGCCGACGAGCTGATCCACGTCACCTCCAGCTTCCAGACGGAGGCGGTCAACCGGCTGTCGCAGCGTCTGGTGGACCTCGCGCCCAAGCGGCTGACGAAGGCCCACCTGAAGGTCTCCGGCGGCTCGGTGGCCAACGAGGGCGCCGTCAAGATGGCGCAGCGGGCCACCGGCAAGCGCGACGTCATCACGCTGTTCCGCAGCCACGTCGGGCAGACCATGATGATGGCGAGCCTGTCCGGCAACGCCTTCCGCCGGGAGCCGTTCGCCCAGCTGTACCCGGGCGGTCTCCAGGTGCCGGACCCGTACTGCCACCGCTGCTTCTACGGCCAGCAGGCCGGCTCCTGCGGCCTGATGTGCGTCGACCGGATCAGTGACTTCCTGGAGTTCGCCAGCAGCGGCAGCGTCGCCGCCGTCCTCATCGAGCCCATCTCGGGCAACGGCGGCAACATCGTCCCGCCGGACGGCTACTTCGCCAAGCTCCGCGAGCTGTGCGACGAGCACAACATCAAAATGATCTTCGATGAGATCCAGACCGGCATCGGCCGCACCGGCCGGATGTTCGCCGCCGAGCACTTCGGCGTCGAGCCGGACGCCATGACCGTCGCGAAGGGCCTCGGCGGCTCCGGCGCCCAGGTCGCGGCGATCCTGGCCAGCGACGAGCTCGCCGGCATGCCCAGCCATGAGCACTCCTTCACCTACGGCGCCAACCTGCTCTCCGCCGCCGCCGCGCTGGCCACCCTCGACGTCATCGACGACCCGGACTTCCTCGCCAACGTGCGGGCCACCGGCAACCACATCCTCGCCCGCCTGGAGGAGATGAGCCGCCGTCACCGCTGCATCTCCGAGGTGCGCGGCGTCGGCCTCATGATCGGCATCGAGATCTCCGAGCCGGACGGCTCCCCGGCCGTCGACCTCACCAACCACCTCGCCCACAAGGCGATGGAGCACGGGCTCATCCTGCGCACCTCCCGCTACGGATTCGGAAACGTCCTCAAGATCCGGCCGCCGCTGACGCTGACCATGGCCGAGGCCGACCTGATCTGCGACCGCTTCGACGCGCTCCTCACGGAGCACGCCGCGTGAGCCCCCACCGCACCGACCACACCGGCGCACCGCCGGCGGGAGGCACCCGATGACCGACACCGACCTCGCCTTCGTGGGCGGCGGCTTCCGCACCACCGGATTCCTGGCCTCCGCACCCGACCTGCTCGCCCACCGCGTGGACGTCTTCGAGCGGTCCGCCGAGCTCGGCCCGGGCGGCTTCGCCGACTACGCGATCACCAGCACCTCTGTCGGCTCCCGGTTCCTCAAGGAGTGCTCCTACCGGGGCCCGTTCGCCGGCCTGCGCGAGGACCCCCGGGTCGCCCGGGTCGCCCGCGCCGAGGAACCGGTGCCGATGGCCCACCTCGCCGCCGCACTCGGCCGCCTCGGCGAGACGCTCGCCGGCACGCTCGGCGACCGCGTCCACCTGGACACCGAGGTCGAGGCCGTGGACCTCGCCGGCGACGGCTCGGGCGCGGTGCTCCGGCTCCGCGGCGGCCGCACCGTCGAGTGCCGGCACGCCGTCCTGGCCACCGGCCGGACCGAGCGGCCGCACCCGGAACTCGCCCCCTGGAGCGCCAAGACGCTGCGCTCCGCCGAGGTCATCAGCCGACGCGGCCGCGACGCGGTGCGCCGGCGGATCGCCGGCCTCGAAGGCGGCCGGATCGCCGTCGCCGGCTCCTCGCACAGCGCCATGTCCGCACTCCGGGTCCTGCTGGAGCTGTTCGACGAGATCCGCCGTACCCGGCCCGACTACCGGGCGCCGTCCGTCGACGTCGTCCAGCGCGGCCCCGCCAGGCTGATGTACCCGAGCCTGCGGGAGGCCGTCGAAGGCCTGGTCCCGGGCCGCGAGCGGCCCGCCGACCCGGAGACCGACGTCTGCCCGGCCACCGGCATCGTCTACCGCGACTCCGGCCTGCGCCACGAGTCCCGCGCGCTGTACTGCGCCCTGTGGGCGGGCGAGGTGCCGCAGGCCCGGATCGTGCGCGCCGCGCGCCTCACCGACGCGGACGAGCTCCTCGACCGGGCCGACCTCGTCGTCCAGGCCCTCGGCTACCACGGCCATGCGCCCGACCTGCTGGTCGACGGCCGGCCGGCCCGCCCCGGGGACTCCGCCGAGCGCCTCGCCCACACCGAGGACGGCGCCGCGATCGTCGGCGGCCTCGCCCGGCCGGCCCTGTCCGTCCTGCGGATCGAGCCCACCCCGACCGCCCTGCGCGACCACGCCGTCTACGGCAGCGGACTGTACGCCCGGCTCGCCGACCGACTCAGGCTCGCCCTCCCGGCCCCGGAGCCGGCCCGGTGACCGCCCCCACCTCCGCCGACCCGGCCGCCGACCCGGCCGCCGCGCCGATCGGCCGCGCCGAACTCGTGGAGAGGCTCCGCACGCTGCTCGGCCGCAGCAAGCACCCCGACCGGCCGCTGGTCGTCGGCATCACCGGGATGGACACCTCCGGCAAATCCCGGCTCGCCGACGAACTCGCCGACGCCCTCGCCCACCGCGCCACCCCCCACCAGGTCGTCCACATCGACGACTTCCACCACCCGCGCGCCCACCGCTACCGGCCCGACCTGCCCGAACCCGAGCAGTACTACGCCCACAGCATCGACTTCGAACGGGCCGCCCGCGACGTCCTGCGCCCGATCCGGGACGAGGGCCGGCTCGACACCGAGCTGACCCTGCTCGACCTGCCGACCGACACCCCCACCCTGCGCCGCCGGTACACCGTGGGGCCGCGGACCACGGTGATCGTCGAGGGCGTCTTCCTCCTCCGGCCCGAAGTCCGCGACCTGATCGACCTGTTCGTCCACCTCGACGTCCGGGAGGACGTCGTCCTCGAACGGGCCCGGATCCGCGACGTCCCGGGCCAGGGCGAGGACGTGATGCGCAAGTACGGCACCAAGTACCTGCCGGCCCAGCGCGCCTACCTCGCCGCCCACCCGCCGGCCCGGCACGCCCACGTCCTCGTCGACAACTCCGACTGGACGAACCCGGTCGTGCTCCGCTGGCCCGACGCGCACGGCGACGACCCGCACGGCAACGACCGGCATGACAACGACGCGCACGACAACGACGCGCACAAGGAGGACCACGATGCGGCACAGCGGTGACACCGGCCCCTTCCGGGCCGTGGTCTTCGACCTGTGGAAGACCCTGGTGCCGCTGCCGGACGAGGTGAAGCGCCGAGCCTTCACCGATACCGCACGCGCCCTCGGCACACCCGAGGCCGAACTCGCCGGGCCGTGGGCACAGACCCGCACCCGCCGGGAGACCGGCCCGCTCGACGGCTACCTGGCCGAACTGCGCGAACAGCTCGGCGCCGACTGGGACGACGCCCGCCTCGCCGAGGCCATGAGGGTCCGCCGCGGCATCCACGGGCAGGGCTTCGCCGCACCGGCACCCGGCGCCGTCGAGACGCTCACCGCCCTGCGCGAGGACGGGCTGTACCTCGGCCTGGTCTCCAACTGCAGCTCCGACGTGCGGGACATGCTCGACCGCTCCGCCCTCGGGCCGCTGCTCGACATCACCGTGCTCTCCGCCGAGGCCGGCCTGATGAAGCCCGACCCGGAGGTCTTCCGGCTCGCCGCCCGCCGCCTCGGCGTCGACCCCGCCGAATGCCTGTACGTCGGCGACGGCCACGACCGCGAACTCGACGGCGCCACCGAGGCCGGGATGACCGCCGTCCTCCTCGACCTCGGCGAGGGCAACCCCTGGCCCGGACGGCGGATCACCGCCCTGCCGCAGGTCCTGCGCCTCGCCGTCCCGTGCTGACGCAGGCGCGCCCGCCGCACCGCGCCGACGACCCGAAACGGAACCAGCCATGAAACGCGTCATCGCCACCAACACCGGCAACACCAAGATCGCCGGGCAGCTCGCCGAACGCGCCGACCTCGACGTGCTGTTCGTCACCGAGCCGCGCTTCGTCGACCAGTATCCGCCCGGCACCGCCCTCGCCCTCGTCGACGACCTCAACGACCCGGAGGAGGCCACCGCGGCCGTCCTCGCCGGACACGACCTCACCGGCTACTCGCACGTGGTCGCGCTGTCCGAGCGCGCCGCCCTGACCGCAGGCCGGCTGCGCACCGCACTCGGCCTGCCCGGACCGTCGTTCGACACCGTGCGCGCGTGCACCGACAAGGCCGCCATGAACCGTGCCCTCACCGACGCCGGGGTACGCACCGCCACCCATCGGACGGCCGGGGACGCGACCGAACTCGCCGACGCCGCACGGGAGATCGGCTACCCGGTGATCGTCAAGCCGGTGCTCGGCTCCGGTGCGGACGCCACCGAGGTGCTCCGCTCCGAGGACGAGCTCCGCTCGCCCGCCGGGCAGGCCTACACCGAGCGGCTCGCCCACCCGGCCACCACCTCCGAGAAGGCCTTCCCGGTCGTCGTCGAGACGTACCTGGACGTCACGGACGAGTACCACTGCGACGGCTACGTCGTCGACGGCCGCATCGCCCACGTCCGCGTCTCCCGCTACCTCAGGCCGGTCCTCGGCTACTCCGACGGCGCGTTCGGCTCGCACCTGATCGACCAGGAGTCCCCGGAGGCGCTGGAGATCCTCGCCATGCACGAGCGCGTCGTCCGCGCGGTCGGACTCCGCGACGGCGTCACCCACTTCGAGGTCCTCGCCACCCCCGGCGGCCTGTACGCCGGCGAGATCGCCTGCCGGCCCGGCGGCGGCGGCATCCGCCGCATGCTCCAGCTCGACAGCGGCTTCGACACCTGGGACGCCCACCTCGCCACCAGCCTCGGCGAGCCCTACCATGCCCCGACCGGCGCCTCGGCAGGCGACCTCGTCGAGATCCTGCTGCCCGCCCGGCGCGGCACCGTCACCGCGATCAGCACCGCCGACGACCTCGCCGCCGTCCCCGGACTGATCGAGGCGGACATCCGGCTGAGCGTCGGCGACACGGTCGGCGGACTCATGGACTCCTCCACCGTCAGCGCCGTCGTCCACGCCCGGTACACCGACCGGGCCGGCCTCGACGAGACCGTCGCCGCCGTGCGGAAGGCCTTCCACATAGAGGTCGAACCCGCGGCCGACGGGCACCCGGGGGAGGAGCGGCCGTGAAGTTCCTGATCATCAACCGGTCCAAGCTCGACACCACGCCCTACCTCCACTGGCTCGGCGACGGCAACGAGGCCGTCCTGATCACCGCCGCCTCCGCCGTCAGCCGCGCCCCCGGCGCCGCCGAGGCCGAACTCAAGGGCTACCTCGAGGTCTTCGTCCTCAAGGACTTCCACGAGAACCCGTCCGTCGAGACCACCGCGATCGAGCTGCACCGGCGCCACGGGTTCGACGCGGTCATCGCCACCAACGAGTTCGACCTGCTGCGCGCCGCCCGGCTCCGCGTGGCACTGGGCATCCCCGGCCAGCAGCCGGCCCAGGCCGAGGCCTACCGCGACAAGCTGCGCATGAAGGACCTGCTGTCCGCCGCGGGCGTCCCCGTGGCGCCCTACGCCGCCGTCCCGCACGCGACCGCCCTGCACGCCTTCGCCGCCGACCACGGCTACCCCGTCGTGGTCAAGCCGCGGCGCGGCGCCGGCTCGATGGGCGTCGAGGTCCTGCGCGACCCCGCGGAGCTCAACGCCTACATCGAGCGCACACCCGCCCTCGGCGGCGACGACGGCGCCCCGCTGATGGCCGAGAAGTACATCGAGCACGACCTCTTCCACATCGACGGCCTGGTCGTCGACGGCCGGCCCGCGCTCATCTGGCCGTCGGCCTGCTCCTCCTGCCTCGGCTACCGCGACGGCGAGGTGCTCACCAGCGCCATGCTCGACGCCCACGACCCGCTCACCGGTGCCCTGCAGGACCTCACCGTCGCCGCCATGGAGGCCCTCGGCCTGGACGACGCCATGGCCTTCCACGCGGAGGCGTTCCTCGCGCCCAACGGCGACCTGCTGCTCAACGAGATCGGCTGCCGGGTCGGCGGCGGCAAGATCTACGAGACGGTCCGGCTCGGCTTCGGCACCGACATGGTCGCCGACCACATCCGCGCGCTCGGCTCCGTCCCGCTCGCCTCCGAGCCGGCCGAGGCGCCCCGGCAGGCCGCCGGGTTCGCGATCTTCCCCGGCCGGCCCGGCACCCTCACCGCCGCACCCGACACCTGCCCCGTCGACGGCGTCGACCAGTACCGGCTCAACGTGCCGGTCGGCACCGTCCTCGGCCGGGCCGAGCACAGCAGCGCCCGGATCGCCTCCGTCGTCGTGCGCGGCGCCGACCGCAACGAGGTCGAGGACGTCCTGCGCAAGGCCGTCGACTGGTTCGAGAGCAGCGCGGTCGTCGAACCGCCCGCCGAGCCGGCCGACCGGCCCTAGCGGACGACCGCCCCCGGCGGCCGGGCCGGACCGCCGAAGGCCCGCCCGGCCGCCCCCTCCCACTCGCGAAAGGCCACCCGTGCACATCGAACAGGCCGTTCTCGTCGTGCCCATGCAGCCGACGCCCAACGGGCGCCTGCACATCGGCCACGGCGCCGGCACCTACCTGCGCGCCGACGTCGTCGCCCGCGCCCTGCGCACCCGCGGCCACCGGGTCGCGGTCATCAGCGGCAGCGACGGCTACGAGGACTGGGTGGTGGCCGCCGCCCGGCCCGACGACCGCAGCCCCCGAGACACCGCCGCCCACTACCACGCCGGTATCAAGCGCGACCTCGACAACCTCGACATCCGGCTCGACCAGTGGGTCGACCCCACCTCGCCCGAGCACACGGCCGACTACCACGCCGTCCACGAGAACACGCTCGCCCTGCTGCGCGACACCGGAGCGGCCCGCGAGGAGAGCGAGCGCATCCCGTTCTCCGTCCGCACCGGCCGCGCCGTGGTCGGCACCTGGATCGCCGGCGACTGCCCGCACTGCGGCCAGCCGTGCGGCGGAGCCACCTGCACCTTCTGCGGCCAGTTCTTCCAGCCCGAAGAGGTCGTCAACCCCCGCTCCAGGCTCGACGACAGCGCCCTCGAATGGCGCGACGAGAAGAACTGGTTCGCCTACCCCGCCGACCCGGCCGCCATCGCCGAGAGCCACCGCCGCACCGGCGTCCCCCCGGTCTTCCTCGAAACCGTCACCCGCTACCTCGACGGGCGCGGCGGCCGCATCCACCTCACCGCGCAGGGCACCTGGGGCATCCAGAGCCCGAGCCTCGACGCCGGCAAGGTCATCGCCAACAGCTACTTCCTGTACAGCGTCTACTGCGGCGAGCTGTACCGGCGAACGACCGGCGCCGCAGTCAACCCCTTCACCCCCGGCAGCGGCGTCACCACCATCGGCGTCTTCGGCAGCGACAACTCCCGCCCCGGCTTCGTCTCCCCGCACGTCATCGCCCAGGGGTCCGGAGGCGCGCTGAAGCCCTTCGACGCCGCGATCGCCAACGGCATGCTGTACTTCGAGGGCCAGAAGTGCTCCACCAGCAAGCGCCACGGCATCTGGCTCAGCGAACTCCTCGAAGGCAGCTCGATCACCGCCGACGAACTGCGCCACCACCTGCTGCACGCACCGCTGGACCACGGCACCGCGGACCTCACCCTGGACGGACTGGTCGCGCAGGTCGCGGAGTTCCGCGCCTGGCAGCACCGGGCACTGCTGCCCGCCGTCGAGGCGGTCCGCGCCGCCCGCGGCCCGGTCACCGCCGGCGCCGCCGTCCTCCGGGCCCTCGACGAGCAGCACGAGGTGCTGCGCCCCGACCGGCTCGACCTGGCGGCCGCCGTCGGCCACCTCGACCGCTGGATGCGCTCCGGGCCCGGCGACGACCCCGCGCAGTGGCTGCTCGGCCTCGCCCTGCTCGGCCACCCCCTGGTGCCGGCCCTCGCCGACCGGATCTGGCACCAGCTCGGCTTCACCGGCAGCCCGACCGCGGCCGACGCCAGGACCGGCTCCACCGGCCCGGTCGGCGAGCCGCTCGTCCCCGCGCCGCCCGCCGAACCGCTGACCGCCGCCTCCCTCCTGCCCTACGTGCACCGGGCCCGGCCGGAGCCCGCCGCGGGCTGACCGGACGTCACCCGGCACCACGCCTCCCATCGGAGAGACACCATGAACATCACCAGCTGGCACGACCACCAGCCCCACGAGCTCGACGAACTCGTCCGCACCGCCGTCGCCCCGCTGCCCGGCTGGAAGGTCGCCGTCGTGTACGGCGCCGCCTCCATCGAGGACCGCCTCTACATGGAGAGCAAGCCGCAGAGCGAGTGGTCCGTCAACGACGTCCTCGGCGGCCTGCGCGAACTCGGCGTCCAGGCTCAGTGGCTCGACCCCACCGACCCCGAATTCCCCTCCCGTGTCATGGAGTTCGACGCCGCCTTCCTCAACACCCACGGCGACTTCGGCGAGGACGGCAACCTCCAGGGCACCCTCGCCTACCTCGGCGTCCCCTACACCGGAAGCGGCGTCGCCACCAGCGCCATCGGCGCCGACAAGCGGCTCACCAAGCTCGTGGTCGCCACCAGCGGCGTCGCCTCACCCGCCCACCAGCGGCTCGCCGACGGCGCCGACACCCCCGCCGTCGACCGCTTCCCGCTCATGCTCAAGGCCGTCAACGGCGGCAGCAGCATCGGCACCGTCCTCGTCACCGAGCCCGACGACTTCCGGTCCACTCTCGGCCGGCTGCGCGAGGCCGGCTTCGGCGACGTCATCGCCGAGACCTTCGTCGACGGCGCCACCGTCACCGTCTCCGCGCTGCGCATCGGCGACCAGGTCGTCCTGCTCCCGCCGATCGCCTGCGCCACCGACCGCGAGTACTACGACGAGTACAGCAAACTCCACGGCGAGAAGGCCGGCTCCGTCCGCTACGAGGCGCTCACCGACATGGCCGACCCGCGGCTGCGGCAGCTGCACGACGCCACCCGCCGAGTCCTCGGCCTGCTCGACCCCGAGGGCGCCGTCCGCGTCGACTTCATCCTCCCCGAGGACGGCGAGCCCCAGCTGCTCGAACTGAACACCCTCCCCGGCGTCCAGCACGGCAGCAACCTGGTGCTCTCCGCCCAGGCCGCCGGAATCCCCTACCGCGACCTGCTCGGCCTCGTCCTGCGCAGCGCCGCCAACCCGCGCAAGCTCGCCCCCTGGACGGACCCGGCGCGCACCGCCCGCGTCACCGCGGACACCCCGCTGCCCGCAACCCGCTGACCGCCAGCATCCGCAGCACGGAGTCAGGAGAACCTTGCTCTACCACGGCTACAACAGCAGGGCCGTCGCAGTCGTCGACGCCTTCGGATCGGGCCACCTGCTCGGGCCCGCCCTCCGCTCCCGCGGCGTCCCGGTCGTCCACGTCCGCAACCACGACGCCCACTTCGAGCAGCAGATCGACACCTTCCACCCCGAGGACTTCCGCGACCGGCTCGACTTCACCGGCGACATCGACGCCACCGCCGGGGAACTCGCCCGACTCGGCGTCCACCACGTGCTGGCCGGCGCCGAGAGCGGCGCGGACGTCGCCGACCTCCTCGCCACCCGCATGGGCCTGCCGACCGCCAACGCGGACGGCTTCGCCACCGCCCGGCGCGACAAACGCGCGATGCACCGCATCCTCGACGACCGCGGTGTCCCGGTGCCCGCGCAACAGCACCTCGACGAGCACCGCACCGTCCTCCGGCGGATCGGCGGCGACCTCGACGGAGCCACCGTCGTCGTCAAACCGCCCGCCAGCGCCGGCACCGACGGCGTCCACGTATGCCGCAGCGCCGCCGAACGGGACGCCGCCGTGGACGCCGTCGTCGCCCGCGCCAACACCTACGGCCAGACCAACGACGGCGTGGTCCTGCAGGAGTACCTCGAGGGCCCCGAATACATGGTCAACACCGTGTCGGTGGACGGCCACCACGCGGCCGTCGAGATCTGGCGCTCCGAGAAGCGGACGATCGACGGCAGCCCCGTCTACGACCGCCAAGTGCTCCAGGACCCGCGGAGCGAGACCTGTCAGGAGCTCCTCGCCTACGTCTTCGACGTTCTCACCCACCTCGGCGTGCGCTGGGGCGCGGCCCACACCGAGGTGATCGTGACCGCACGCGGACCGCTGCTGCTGGAGACCGGCACCCGACTGCCCGGCGGCCACGACCCCTCGCTCGGCCTGCGCGCCCTCGGCACCTGCCACCTCGACGAGGTCGTCCAGTGCTACCTCGCCCCCGAGGAGGTCACGGACCGCGGCCCGACCCGCCCGCTGCGGCAGCACGCCCTCGGCGTCAGCCTCATCTCCCCGACCAGCGGCCGCCTCGTCCGCGACCTGGACCTCCGGCCGATCACCGCCCTGCCGTCATTCCACGGCCTGCGCATCCCGGTGAAGGCGGGCGACCGGATCAGCCGGACCGTCGACCTGTGGACCAAGCCCGGCGGCCTCTACCTGTGCCACGCCGACCCCGAGCGCCTGGAACAGGACTACCGGGCCGTCCGCGCCTGGGAGCAGGCCGAATTCACCAGCGCGACCGCCGACGACTGACACCGCGCGGGCGGCTGCCGGCCCCGCCCGGCAGCCGCCCGGGCGAGTACCCGACGAGCATCCCAGGACCACCCGAGGAGACCCATGGAAGCACCACCGGACACAGCCCCGGCCCCGCCGGCCGCCCACCGCGAAGAGACCACGGCCCGGTCCACCAGGCACCTGCTGCGCCATCGCGCCCTGCGCCGGCTGTTCGCCGCACGCGGCATCTCCGTACTCGGCGACATGCTGGCACCGGTCGCCCTCGCGTTCGCCGTCCTGGAGAGCGGAGGCGGAGCCTCCGGACTCGGCACGGTCCTCGCCGCCCGCGCAGTACCGAGCATCGGCCTCGTCCTGATCGGCGGCGTGATCGGCGACCGCTACCCCCGACGGGCCGTCATGGCCTGGTCCAGTCTGGGAGGCTTCGCCACCCAGGCGGCCTGTGGCGCCATGATCCTGCTCCACCACGCGCCGCTGTGGGCGATCGCCGCCCTGGCCGCCGTCCGCGGCGCCACCGGCGCCTTCTTCAACCCCGCCTCGACCGCGGCCGTCGCCGAGGTCGCGCCCGAGGGCAGGCTCCAGGAGACGTACAGCCTCTTCTCCCTGGTCGGCAACACCGCCGAGATCGCCGGCCCCGTGCTCGCCGGCCTCCTGCTGGCCGTCGTCGACCCCGGCTGGATCCTGCTCGCGGACGCCGCGACGTTCCTCGCCGGCGCGGCACTCGTCGTCCTCGCCGGCCCCCTCGGCAACCCGCCCCGCGGCGCGCGCAAGCCCGTTGTCCGGGACATCGCCGAGGGCCTGCGCTGCGTGGCCGAACGGCACTGGCTCGCCGCCCTCATCCTCAGCGCCACCGCCTTCCAATTCTTCCTGCTCTCCGCACTGAACGTCCTCGGACCGGTCGTCGCCCGGGACAACCTCGGCGGCGCCTCCGCGTGGGCCGTCATCGTCACCGCGCTCGGCGCCGGCGGACTGTGCGGAACCGCGCTCTCCCTCAAGTTCCGGCCCGCCCGGCCGCTGCGCACCGGGTACCTGGTCATGGTCCTCGGCGCCGGACCGACCCTCCTGCTGCTGGCCGTGCCCGCGGCCCTGCCGCTGATCGCGGTCTCCGAGTTCGTCTCCGGCGCCGCCATCGCCCTGTTCACAGCCATGGAGTCGGCGGCGATCGCCAAGGAGGTGCCCCGCGAGCTGCTCTCCCGCGTCGATGCCGTGAACCGCTTCGGCTCCATGGCGCTGCGCCCCCTCGGCATGGCCGTGATCGGCCCCCTCGCCGCGGCCTGCGGGACGACCACCACCCTGATCTGCGCCGCGGCCGCCTCGCTGGCCGCCATGCTGATCCCGCTGGCCGTGAAGGACGTCCGAGCCCTCACCGCCTGACCCGCCCGACCGGAACACGCCGCCCGCCCGCACACCGCCCCGACCCCAGGAGAGACCCCCATGACCGCCGACGTGATCGTGATGGCCGATCCGCGCGTCACCGGCCTGCCCGCCGCCGACTGCGGACAACCCCTGGTCGACCTCCGCGACCTCGGCCTCCTGGTCCTCGACCGGCGCAAGGCCGACGCCGACGGCTCGTTCGCCCACGTGCGCCGGGAGGTCGCAGAGCGCCTGGCCGACGCCGCGGCGCTGCTCCCGTCCGACCTCCGCTTCCGCTTCGTGGAGGGCTACCGCCCCCCGGCGCTGCAGCGCACCTACTTCACCGCCTACCGCGACCGGCTGCGGGCCCTGCACCCGGACATGCCGGACGGCGAACTCGACCTCGCCGCCAGCCGCTACGTGTCACCGCCGCACGTCGCCCCCCACTCGGCGGGCGCCGCCATCGACCTGACACTGTGCACGGCGGACGGCACCGAACTGCCCATGGGCACGGCGGTCAACGCCTCCCCGGAGGAGAGCCGGCTGCGCTGCTACACGGCCGCCCCCGACATCGACCGGGCGAGCCGGGCCAACCGCGACGCCATGGGGCGCGCCCTGTCCGCCGCAGGCTTCGTGAACTATCCCACCGAGTGGTGGCACTGGTCGTACGGCGACCGGTACTGGGCGATGGCAACCGGCCGGGGCGAGGCCGTCTACGGCCCGGTCGACCGGGAACCCATCGCGGGGTCCGTGTGATCGGCGCGCGCCCACCCCGGGCCGGCGCGGCGGTTCCGAGCGGAATCCTCGCTCCGGTCCGCCACCGGGTTCCCTACCACGCGCAGTGGGAGTCCCCGGAACTCGTCGAGGCCATCACCACCGGCCGGACGGACGCCGCCGACGATCCGCACTGGGCCCGATCCGGCGCCGACTCAGCGGAGGACTACCGGTTCTGGTCCTGGCGGCTGTGCGGCATGGCCTGCCTGCGCATGGCCCTCGAGCATTGGCGCGCCGAGCGGCCCGCCCTGGTCGACCTCGGCCGGGAGTACCTGGAGGCCGGCGCCTACGTGCGCCGCGAGGGCGGGCTGCACGGACTGATCTACGAACCGTTCGCCCGCCACACCCGGCGGCGGTTCGGGCTGGCGGCGGAGGCCCGGCCCTGGCTGCCGCTGCGCGAGACCGGATGGCAGCTGGCGGCCGGGAACCTGGTGATGCTGTCGGTCCACCCGTGGATCCGGCGGGGTGACACCGAGCCCCCCACACGCGGCGGCCACCTCGTGCTGGCCGTCGGCGCCGGGCCCGAGGCGGTCACCATCCACAACCCGTCCGGCTGGCACGGGCAGTCCCAGGAGTTCGTCGATGTGCCGTGGGCGGTCGCGCAGCGGTACTACGCGGGCCGCGGCGTCGTCCTCGGCCCCGGGCCGGCCACCCCCGGCCACACCGCCGGGAAGGCCCGTTTCCCCGCGTCGGCGAGGAGACCGGGGAGCTCCGCCATGTCCGAGAAGACCACCGTGCCCGGGCCCTCGAGCCACTCGGACGGCGTCAGCCCGCCCGCGTAGCCGAAGGAGCGCATGCCGGCCGCGCGGGCGGCCTCGACCCCGAACCGACTGTCCTCGACGACGACGCACCGGCCCGGCGCGACGCCCAACACGGACGCGGCGTGCAGGAACAGGTCCGGGGCCGGCTTGCCGTTGGCCACCTCCTCGGCGCTGAAGATCCGTCCCGCGAACCGCGGGTGCAGACCGGTGAGGCCCAGCGTGGTGCGCAGCCGCTCGTGACTGCTGCTGGACGCCACACAGGTGGGCCGGCACAGGCCGATCGCGTCCAGCGCCGCCACCACGCCGGGCACCGGCGTCAGTTCTGTTGCGAACGCGTGGTCGTACAGCGGCTGGAACTCCGCCTCCCACCCGTCCGGCAGGGGCCGGCCGAGGTGCGTCTCGATCTCCGCGACCATGGCGGCATGGGAGCGGCCCACGAAGCGGCGGACGATCTCGTCCGTCGTCAGCTCCCAGCCCAGCGCGGCGAGCACCACGGCATCCACCTGCACGGCCAGCCGCTCGCTGTCGATCAGGACACCGTCGCAGTCGAAGATGACAAGGTCGATCGAATCCGTCATCCGCGAAGTCTACTCGAGACATGATCTTGGTCGTCGGCGCGGGCCGCGGGCGCAGGCTGCACCGCACCGTGACAAGGTCCGTGGACGGGACGGCCGCAGCGCCGTCAGGTTCCCCGTTCCTGCGGGTGACGGCGAAGACGGGCGGAGACGGCGGTCGGTGCGGGCCCGGCGATGCCAGTTGACGCTCCCTCATCGCACGCTGTCTCGTACCCGACGGGGCCGGTCACGCCGACTCCCCGCCGTGCTCGGCGTGATTCGTGTCGGCTGCCGCGGTTTCAGTTCCGCGCGGTGCTGGGTTGGTTCACCGGCGCCAGCGGTCCTGGCCGGGGCCCTTGCACGGTAGGTGACGCCGTTCTTGCCGATCCCGGTCAAGGTGGTCCGGGTCACGGGTCTGTCCCGGCGGTCGGCGACGGCGTCGGCGGTGCGCGGCGTCGGTGGGATCCGGCGTTCGGGCAGGTCGGCGGCGGGGCGTGGCACGGCACGGCGGGCGGCGGCTCGGGTGGTTCCCGGCCGTACATGTCACAGCACTGTCCTGGGGGCGGCCCGGGCGGAACGGTTCGTCCGGGCGGGCGGTCCTGGTCTTCGGAAACCCGCTCGCGCCGAGCACCAGGCGCCGCCGCCCGACCCGGAGGAAAACACCATGCGCGTCCGCAAGCTCGCCTTCGCCGCCCTGGCCGTCACCGCCGCCCTCTCGCTCACCGCCTGCCAGGACGACGAGACGGGCACGCAGGGCGCCCCGACCGCCGCCCCGACCGCGTCCACCGGCGCCTTTCCCAGCGGCGGCCCGGCCTCCGGCGGCCCGGCTTCGGGCGGTCCGGCTTCGGGCGGTCCGGGGAAGGGCAGCACGCCGCCCACCGCCGCACCGGCCGGCTCCACCGGGGCCGGGAAGACCGCCAAGTGCCGGACCACAGACCTGACCGTCACCGCCGCGGACCGCACCATCACCGGCGACGCCGACAACACCGTCGTGGTCGAGCTGAAGAACCACAGCGGCAAGGACTGCACGCTCTCCGGGTACGCGGGCGTCGACCTGAAGACCTCCGCAGGCACGCTGTCCGCGAAGCGCTCCGGCGAGCCGGTCGTCACGGGCGTCGTGAAGAACGGCAAGTCGACGTACTTCGGCATCAGTTACCCGGCCAACACCTCGGGCGGCTCCGGCGTCCGGATCACCGGCCTGGTGGTGACCCCGCCGGACGAGACCCATTCGGTCACCCTGCCCTGGCCGGGCGCCGGCTCGCTGCCCGTCACGGACGGCAGCGGATCCCCGGTGAGGATCGGCCCGATGGGAAGCGCCGGCCAGGGCGAGTGACGACGGGCGCTCCGCCCGGGCCCGGTCCGTCGGCAGCTATGTCGCTGTGCCGCTTCCTTCGGGCCATCGTGCTGACCGGTGGATGTGGCGCATCGCGGTGCCGCGGGCGGAGGACGTCGATGGGGGAGACGGGTCGTGGCGGCTCGCCCGGGCACCGAGCGGGAGGGCCAGTCCGCTCTGGTGCTCTTTACCGCTGCGCCGGCCGGCTACCTCCTCACCGCTGCTCTGCAGACCCGGCCCCGTGCGGGCGTACCTCGCCGACCGCGGCCACCGTCTCCCGGCGGGCATCTGCGAGGTACGCTCCTCGGCTGGACCGACCATCCGCGTCGTACCGGCGGGGCGGGCGGGTGTCGCGGGGCGACCGAGCGGGTCGAGAGAGAGCGAGCCAGGGCATGGACGATCGGACCGTCTCCCGCAGGGCCGTCCTTGCGGCCGGCGTGCTGGGGGCCGCGGGTGCTGCGGGCCTCGCCGGGTGTTCGGGCGGCGGAGCGGGGCCGCAGAGCTCGCCGCGGGCGACGGGCTCGACCGGGGCTGCGCCCTCGGCCTCCGTGAGCGTGTCGCCGTCCGCGTCCCCCGGCTCGCCGAAGGCCGCCGACTGGGCGGGGCTGGCCCAGGATCTGGACGGGCAGGTGATCCGCCCCGGGGATGCGCGGTACGCCGCGGCCGGCCGGCTGTTCCAGCCGCAGTACGACGCGCTCCGGCCGCAGGGCGTCGCCTACCCGGGGCACGCCGAGGACGTGGCCGCCTGTCTGGCCTTCGCGCGCCGGTACGGGCTGCCGGTGGCCGCGCGCAGCGGCGGGCACAGCTACGCCGGCTGGTCCTCCGGGAGCGGGCTGGTGATCGACGTCAGCCGGCTGGCCGGGGTGTCGGGGGACGCGGCCGGGGCACGGGTCGGTGCCGGGGCGCGGCTCATCGACGTGTACACCGCCCTGGCCGCCGCCGGGGTCACGGTGCCCGCCGGGAGCTGCCCGACGGTCGGGGTCGCGGGCCTCACGCTCGGCGGCGGGATCGGCGTCACCGGCCGGGCCTACGGGCTGACCTGCGACAGCCTCACCGGGGCGGAGGTGGTGACGGCCGACGGCCGGATCCGGACGGTCGACGCCTCGTCGGAGCCGGATCTCTTCTGGGCGCTGCGCGGCGGGGGCGGCGGCAACTTCGGGGTCGTCACGTCGTTCTCCTTCCGGACGCATCCGGCCGCCGACTGCTCGTACGCGTTCCTGAGCTGGCCGTGGTCCAAGGCGGCGGCCGTCATCGGGGCCTGGCAGGCCTGGGCGCCGGCGGCGCCGGACGCGCTCTGGGCGGACCTGCACCTGCTGGTGTGGGCGGACGGGCGGACCCAGCTGGGCAGCACCGTCACCTATCTCGGCCCGAAGGGCGAACTGGCCGACCTGATCGACCGGTTGGCCATCGCCCCGACCGCGCCGACGCTGCACGGGGCGTCCTACCTGGCGACCATGCAGGCGATGGGCGGTGTCTCCGGGTACTCGCAGGCCGCCTCGCACCTGCCGGGCAGCCTGCCCGGCCAGAACCCCGCCGGGCGGGTGTCCCGCGAGTCGTACGGCGCCAAGTCCGACATCTTCACCCGGCCCCTCGACGACGCCGGCGCCCGTGCCCTGATCGCCGCCATCGAGCGATACCCGCGCACCGGCCCGCAGGGCGGCAGCGCCGGGGTGGCGTTCGACGCCCTGGGCGGTGCGATCAACCGGGTGGGTGCGGGCGACACCGCCTTCGTCCACCGCGACGGTCTCTTCACGGCGCAGTACACCGCCAACTTCCCGGCGGGGGTGACCGGGGGCACCGACGCGGATCGGTCCTGGAGCTGGCTGGACGGCGTGTGGACGGCGATGCGTCCCCACGCGAGCGGGCAGGCCTACCAGAACTACGTCGACCCCCGGCTGGACGGCTGGGAGCAGGCGTACTACGGGGCGAACGCGGCCCGCCTGCGGAGCGTCAAGCGCAGCTACGACCCCACCGGGCTGTTCCGGTTCCCGCAGGCCGTGCCGCTCGGCGGCTGACGCGCCCACGGCCGGGGCCGGCCGACGTGGGCGGGCACTACGGAGGAGGAGGCCCCACGGGCCGGCAGCGGTCCACCCGCGGCCTGACCGGCGCCCCGCCGCCGACGGCTTTCGGGGAGTGCCCGACAGGGGCCCTCAGGCCGGAGATACTGCGGTCATGGTCTTCTACGTGCTCGCCGCCCTCCTGTTCACCCTGTTCGCGGCGGACATGCTGATCGGCCTCACCACCCGGGACAGGAGCGAGGGGTCGCGCTGGGAGAGGTGGCAGATCTTCGGCTACGGACCTCTGTTCGTGACCGTCTGCCTGGCGCTGGCCCTGGACGTCTTCCTCGAACCAGGCTGGTCTTGGGCCGCCCGGCGTCCCGTCCTCCTCGGACTCCCCGTGGTGGCCGGTGTGTTCGGGGTCGGTTGGTTCGTCACCTTCCGCCGCCGCTTGCGGAGCCTCCTCCGCGCGAGAAGGGCCGCCCGCGGGTCCACGGAGCCGCTGACCTGACGGCCACGGGTGGCGGGCCAACGCGGTCAGCCGCTCAGTGCTCAAGGCCACGCAGTGCGCCTGACAGGGCACACCCGGAACTCGCGCCGAACAGCATCCCGCTGCACCGCATCGTGCCCGCGACCGCCCGTGGGACAGCCCACCAGTTACCACTCGCTGGTGGGACTTCCGACCTGCCCCCGTCACCCGCACGTTGACCCGCACCTCCGGGGCGGCCGGGCTCAGCCGGCCGGACACACCAGGAGATTGCCGAGGTAGCCGACAAGACGTCAGGCATGCCGCACACGAGGGAATCCGCGCAGGTAGAGCAACGCCTACCTGCTAGATTCCTCGACCGCCCGTCAGTTCGATGAAAGGCAACATTCATATGCGTATACGCAACACCCTCGGTGCGATGGCTGTCGCTGCCACCGTCGGCCTCACCACTCTCGTCACCGCGCCGGCCGCTCACGCCGGTGCGTACGGCTGCACCCGGGACGGCGTCGCGGCGAACCTGGTCTACACGAAGACCATCCCGACGATCAGCGGTGGCACCGGCGGTGAACTGCGCACCTACTGGGACGGGTACGCGAACTGCTCGGTCTTCGTGAAGTCCGCCTACGCGGGCACCAAGACCTACACGATCCTGTACATAACGGATTACAACTACGACGGCGGCGGCTCCAACAACGGCGGGATGTTCGCCAGCTACGCCGGCCCCGTCTGGGTTCACGCGGTGAACGAGTGCATCAGGGAGCACATCTACATGGAGGACCCGAACGGCAATCCCGTCGTCGACTACACCACCGGCTGGCACTCCTGCGGCTGACCCGCTCGGCCACCGGACAGGGCACCCGCCGGGGCGGGCGCCCTGTCCGGTTCGGATGTGGTGCCGATGTTCGCTCCCCTCCGGGCCGGCGTGGATGGCCCGGCCCCGGCTCTCGGGTCATTCTCCGTCGCCCGTTCCAGCAGCCGGGACGTTCCCATCCCTTGATCTTCGCAGGGAATCCCGGCCTCTAGGCCGGGCGGGAATGCGATCCTTGGCCCGGAGGCGCGGAGCGCCGTAGCTCTCTGCGCCTCTGCCGTGAGGGTCAGACAGGCCGCTTCTGGTTCTCGATGTACTCCCTGACGATGCTCAGCGGTGCGCCACCGCAGGAGCCGGCGAAGTAGGAGGGTGCCCAGAAGACGGAACCCATGCCGATCCGGTTGATCCGTCCGGTGTACTCGGCACGCAGGTACCGGGAGCTGACTCCCTTGAGGCTGTTGACCAGCTTGGAGATCGACACCTTCGGCGCGTAGTGCACCAGGAGGTGTACGTGATCACCTTCGCCGTTGAACTCGCGCAGCTGGGCGCCGAAGCTCTTGCACACGTCCCGCATGATCGTCTCGCACCTGGTGAGCATGGCGTCGTCGAAGATGTCTCGCCGGTACTTGGTGACGAACACCAAATGGACGTGCAGGTTGTAGATGACGTGGTTTCCACGGCGAATATCGGGGTCTGGTTCCCAGCGAGGTGACATGGACCAAGTGTAGTATGATCTCCGAAACCAGGCCGAAGGGGGTGGGCCGCGTTGATCCGTGCGTACAAGTTCCTCATGCGGCCCACCGTGGGTCAGACGCAGGCGCTCGGCGAGATGCTGCGCGATCACTGCTCGCTCTACAACGGAGCGTTGCAGGAACGCCGTGACGCCTACCGGCACCTCTCCAAGACCTCGATCACGTACGGCCGGCAGTCCGCGCAGCTCAAAGAGATCCGGGCCTTCGACCCGGAGCGTCAGGGCCGCTGGTCGTTCTCTTCGCAGCAGGCCACGCTTCGGCGTCTGGACAAGGCGTTCGCGGCGTTCTTCCGCCGGGTCAAATCCGGCCAGACGCCCGGCTATCCGCGCTTTCGTGGGGTCAACTGGTTCGACACGGTGGATTTCCCGAAGGACGGCGACGGCTGCCGCTGGGACTCCACCCCGTACGACCCCGTCACCCGCGTCCGCTTCCAGGGCGTCGGGCACGTCAAGGTCAACCAGCACCGGCCCGTGGTCGGCAAGGTCAAGACCGTGTCCGTCAAGCGCGAGGGCAAGCGCTGGTACGTCATCTTGACCGCCGAGCAGCCCGAGCCCGAACCGCTGGAGCCCACCGGGGCCGTGGTCGGCATCGACATGGGCATAGCCAACTTCCTCGCCGACTCCGACGGCGCCTTCGTGCCCAACCCCCGCCACGCCCGCGCCGCCGCCGCGAAGCTCGAAGCCGCACAGCAGGCCCTGTCCAGGTTTCCCCCCGTGCGCCGGGACAAGCGCACCCGCAACCACCAGCGAGCCGTTCAGCGCGTCGCCGCCCTGCACCGCAGGGTGCGCCGCCAGCGACTCGATCACGCGCACAAGACCGCGTTGATCCTGGTCCGTGAGCACGACGTCATCGCGCACGAAGACCTCAAAATCCGCAACATGGTCAAGGCCCCCGAGCCCAAGCCGAACCCCGACCACCCGGGCAGCTTCCTGCCCAACGGCGCAGCGGCCAAGGCCGGACTCAACCACTCGATCTCGGACGCCGGATGGGGGGTGTTCCTGACGATCCTGCACGCCAAGGCTGAGAGCGCCGGACGGGAAGTGATCGCAGTGGACCCCCGCAACACCTCCCGGACCTGCCCCGAATGCCGGCACGTCGCCAAGGAGAACCGGCCCGATCAGGCAACCTTCCACTGCGTCGGCTGCGGCCACCAGGCGCACGCCGACACAGTGGGAGCCATCAACGTTCTACGGGCCGGGCTGGTCCGTCGCGACGCCAACCCGGCTTAGCGAGAAGCCCCGGCGTTCACGCCGGGGAGGAGTCACGCGTCTCGGTCCACCAGCCCGGGTCCTTCAGGCCGGGCCACTCCGTGCGCACCCGTGGAAGGTGGTCTGCGCCGGTACCGCTGCCCAGTCGGCCCGCCTGCCCGCCGACTCCAGCCGCCACATCCGGTCGCCGCAGGGCGCCCGCGAGCGAGGTCCAGGTCCGGCCGCCAGGGGCGGGCCCCTACCCGCGGGGTCCCTCGATCCGGTGACACCTCTTGTGCCGGAGAGCTCCGGGCTGCCGGGCGCTGCCTTGCCGCCCGTCGCGTGCCGTGGGCTCGTCGGGGATGGTTGGTCAGCGGGTTCGGGAGGCAAGGTGTTTGCGGATCTGGACGTACGGCTCCGAGACTTGCGCGGGAATCGCGGGATGGCGTGCGGTGAACGTGGCGCCGATTCGGGGCTTGCTTCCTCCGAGCTCCTTCTTCACCATGTCCAGCAGAGGGCCGTTTACCCGTCGCAGGAAGGCCTCGATCTCGCCGGCCCTCGGTTCGGTCGTGTCACCGAAGCCGTCAGCGAGGGTGAAGACCCCGGCTTTCGTCCAGTAGCTCTTCCAGACTGCGAGAGGTCGTCGGCGTCGGCCGGCCGCCCGTAGGCCGGGGCCACGCCGCGGTCCGTGAGGTGCTTGCTGAGCCGGCTGCTGACCTTGAGGGCCCGGCCGTCTGCCACGAGGGCCCAGGGGATCGAAAGGCGTCGAGATAGTCGATTTAGAGGACATCTCATTTGGGGACCTAAGTAGGCTGCACGTGTGACGATCGTGGAGCGTCTCGTCCCGGACGAGTTGTGGGAGTTGTTCCAGTTGGTGGTGCCGGATGCGCCGACGCGCCCGCAGGGCGGCGGTCGGCGTCGGTACGGGGACCGGGAGGTGTTGGCGGCGATCGTGTTCGTGGCGACGTCGGGGTGCACGTGGGCTCAGCTGCCGCCCTGTTTCGGCCCGTCCGGGCCTACCGCCCATCGGCGCTTCACCGAGTGGAGCAGGGCCCGGGTGTGGGCCAAGCTCCACCGGGTCGTCCTGGACGAACTCGGCGCGCATGGCGAGCTGGACTGGTCGAGGTGCGCGGTCGATTCGGTGAACATGCGGGCCCTGAAAAGGGGGAGCTGACGGGTCCGAATCCTGTGGATCGGGGCAAGTGCGGGTCGAAGATCCACTTGCTCACCGAACGCACCGGTTTACCCCTGTCGCTCGCGATCTCTGGGGCGAATGTCCACGACAGCCAGGCCCTGATCCCGCTCGTCGACGCGATCCCGCCGATCCGCTCGCGACGCGGCCCGAGACGGCGCAGACCCGGCAAGCTGCACGGCGACAAAGCCTATGACCACCGCTTCGTCCGCGCCTTCCTGCGCCGTCGGCGGATCGCCCGCCGCGGGATCGAGACCTCCAACCGCCTCGGCCGGCACCGCTGGGTGATCGAGCGCACTGTCGCCTGGCTCGGCGGCTTCCGCCGGCTCCACCGCCGCTACGAACGCAAGGCCGACCACTTCGCCGCCTTCGCCAGCATCGCAGCAGCCATCATCTGCACCCGCAGACTCTCTGAATGAGATGTCCTCTTAGCCCCAGTTCTGCAGCTGCTGGAGCAGGCCGGCATCGCCCTCCATCCGCAGCGAGCCGGCTGGGATGCGCATGTACATGAGCAGGGCCATCTCGCTCGCCGTGCCGTAGATGGCGGCGGTGGGCTTGCTCTCGGCGGCCTCCGCCGCGGTGAGGCGGGTGAAGCGGGAACCGGCGGCGTCCACTGTCTGGCGCCAGGAGCCAGCCTCGGCTGCGTGGTAGTCCATGGTGGCGGGCTCGCCCGGCCACGGGACCGTGACGGTGCAGACGGTGGCGAGGAACTCCTCGATGGCGTCGACCGCCTCGGTCGTCGGCAGCTCCTGCTGGGTACCGGAGGCCAGCTGGGCATCGTAGGTGTGGATCAGCGACTCCGGGACGCGGCGGCGGGCCACGGCGGCCACCGTGTGCGGCGAGGCCAGCGGCTCCCACCAGGCCCAGCAGCCCCGGTCCGGGCCAGCCTCGCGCAGAGCAGTAAGCAGCTGCTCCGTCGAGTCGGCCAGCCAGGTTGTGAGGGCCTCGCGCTCCCTGGGCGCCGCCAGCCCGTCCTTGCTCGGCCGCTCGTCGCCCGGCGCGGTGTTCAGCACGATGTACGCCCAGAAGCGGTCCCCCTCACTGAGGTGGTTCGCCAGGTCGTACAGCGTCCAGCCCGGGCAGGACGGGACGTCGGCGTCGAGGCTGGGGGCCTCGGCGACGGCGGCGCGGAACGCGGCGGACCGCTCGTCAATCATCCGCAGCAGGGTGGGGAAGTAGAGATGCTCAGTCACGCAGACCTTCTATCACCCGGGCCGGAACTCTCGCACTCGATTTAGGCTCCCAAATGAGATGGCCTCTTACTGGGCGTTTCGTCCCTGAGTTTTGAGGTCATGTTCCGCGCCAGGTCGGGGTGCTCTCGCCGGTGAGGCGGCGGGTCATGAGGCCGATCATCGCGACGTGGACCATGGCTTCGGAGCGGGCCGGCAGGGCTTCGTAGTCGCGCGCCAAGCGGCGGTGGTTCATGAGCCATCCGAAGCTGCGCTCGACGACCCAGCGGCGAGGCTGGACGACGAAGCCTCTGGTCGTGGGGTTGCGGCGGACGATCTCGACGTCGATGCCGAGCGTGGCGCCGTGCTCGATTACGGCGGTCTTGTAGCCCATGTCGGCCCAGGCCTTGCGGACGGTGGGATGGCCGGTGGCAACCTGGGTCAGCAGCTGCCGGCCGGCGGTGCCGTCCTGGACACTCGCGGCGGTGACCAGCACCACCAGCAGGAGCCCGAGCGTGTCGGTCACGATGTTCCGCTTCCTGCCGACGATCCTCTTCCCGACATCGACGCCCTGGGTGGCGGCAGGGACGTTGGTGGAGGTCTTCACGCTCTGCGAGTCGATGATGCAGGCGGTCGGCTCGGGATTGCGCCCCTCGCGGGTGCGGACGAGGCGGCGTAACAGGCCGTTGAGCTGCTCGAACACCCCCTCCTTCTGCCAGCGGGCGAAGTAGGCGTAGACGGTTTCCCAGGGCGGGTAGTCGTGCGGGAGGTAGCGCCATGGGATCCCGGTGCGGTCGACATAGAGGATGGCGTCCAGAAGGTCGCGCAGTTCGTGCTCGGGTGGCCGGCCGAACGCGAGGGCACGTTCGGTGCGGGCTTGGCGCCAGGCGGTCAGGGTGGGTTCGACCAGGGCCCAGCGGGCATCGGACAGGTCACTCGGATACGGTCGACGATCCGTCATGACGACGGCATACTGCGGAATCTCGCCTCGGACCAGAGGTCACGGAATCCAGGGGACAATCGTGCTCCAGCCCGGCTTCTTGGGATGAGACAGGACGTAGTACGCAGTTCCGACGGACATTCGTATGCTGGCAGCACTCCCGTCGCGCCAACCTCTGGAGCACCCGCAGAGGAGCCGGCCAAGCAGCCCTAAAATCGGGATCGACAGCCGCTTTCATGGATGAAACGCCCAGTTAGAAGTCGGCGGCGTCCTTGGCCTCAGTGAGCGACTGTGTGGGGTTGACAGCCGAGCGGCTGGCGACGGGGCATCGGCAACACAGGTGGCCGTGTCCGACGTCGGGCCTTCCGTCCTGTCGAGAGACGGCGTACTCCGTGAGCCTCAGTGCGTGATCCGGTCGATCACCAAGCGCTCGAAGAGGTCGTCGTGCAGTTCGTCCTGGTACTGCTCGACCGACCGGTGCGCGGCCGCGATGTCCCCGTTCCAGTCGGTGATGACGTCCTTGTTGAATTCGATCAGGCGGTGTACGTCGTCCGGAGTCAACTCGGGATGGAACTGGCAGCCGAAGACCCGCTTGCCGAAGCTCAGTGCTTGGACGGAGGTGTGCTCGTTGCGGTACTCGATGCGCACCCCGTCGACCTCTTCGATCTGCGGACTGATCGCCTGGTAGTGGAACGACGGCACGACGCCGATGCCGCGGTCGCCGCCCCCGCTGCGGCGGCTGTTGCCGGCTCGGCTTACCGGGGTCAGGCCGACCTCTATGCCCGAGGTGTCGATGATCGAATTCGGGCGCAGCGCCTCGGCGATCAGCTGCGAGCCAAGGCACACGCCGATCACTGCGGGGCCCGGGCTCGTGGGCTCGGCGCCCCCGTCTCGCTCGTCCGTGTTCGCGATGAGCTCGCGCACCAGCGTGATGGTCGCGCGCATCCACGCGGCTTCCGAGTGCACCGAGGTTTGTCCTCCGGTGAAGACATAGGCCAGGGTCGGTCGTGGCACCCGCGCGGACGGATCGGCCGCCTCGGTCGTCAGGTTCAGGCGGCCACAGCTCAGGCCGGCCCGGGTCAGTCGCTGCTCGATCCGGTCGGCGTAGTCGAGACCGTCGTAGATCAGTCCGTCCGCGACACAGATCTGAACGTCCACCGGCATGATCCCCCTTTACCCGAAGAACCTCGACCACAGGTTGAGCGCCGAGTCGACGCACTGGACGAAACTCAGGATAGCCACGATCGTCACGGCCAGGTTGACTCGCGTCACACGGCGCACCTGCTCGTGCTCCAACTTGCGTTCCACCGCGTGCCGTGCCATCTCGAGCAGGGTGTCAGTACGCTCGCGCACCTTTTCGGTCTCCCAGGCCTTCAGCACGCTGTCACGCAACTTGAGAACGTGGAAGTCGTAGCTGAACGTGGGCCGCACCAGCGCCTGGTAGTCGGCACGCAGCCGTCGTTCCAGACCGATGAGCAGTTCGGGATCTTCGTCCAGGGCCGACTCGCGGATGATCCGTTCCGCGGCGTTGGCGGAGCGTTCCAGCCGGGCGTAGTGCACGTTCAGTTGACCCAGCAGATGCTCGAGCTGGCCGAGCGTGCCGTGAGGGCTCCGGGAGGCCAGTAGGAAGAAGGCGTACCCGGGGTAGAAGAACTCTTCCGGCCACGTCGATTCGGAGGGGATCGGCTTGGCGGAGCGGGGGTAGACCAGGTGCCGTAAAGGATCGGAGAGCGTCGCCCGGCCTGGAGCCGGGTGGGTGGTGCTACCCGCGTAGGTGAGGTTGAAATACGGCAGGACCGTGGGACACGGCGGCCCCTGCCGGCATCGGTCGGAGATCGCGGTGAGGGCCGGCAGCAACTCGTCCCTGATGTGCGTGGTGACATCGTCGCGGCCCTTCGGCCCGAAGGCGTCGAGGAGCCGCTCTCGCTGTACCTCTGACCACCCGTCGGCGATTCGCATGTGCACGGCCACCGAGCCGTAGCCGTCCGGGAACAGGATGCCGGTGACGTTCACCTCCACCGGTAACAGCGTCGCCTCCTGCACGATTGTCGTCAGCCGCGCGTGGAACGCGTCGGAGCCGGCGAGGTGCGTGAGCAGATCGACGGGGGGATTGCCGAAGGTGAGCGAGCCACGCAGGTATTGGTCCAGGGACCGTTGCACGACCGTGAGGCGGCCCTCCGGATCGAGCGCGCCGCCTGCCGGAACAGCGAAGACGGGAGGGTCCGCGAGCGACACGGGCCCGGGATAGAAGGGCCCGGTCAGCAGCAGCAGCGCGTCGCCGCAGAAGTCGACGTCACTCGGCTCCGCAGGCGGTGGCCCGACAGCCACACGGGCATGCGGCAGTTCGACTCTGCCCGGTGCCTCGCCCGTCTCTTGAACAAGTTCGTACCTGTCCATGCGAACGCCCCCCGACGATTCAGAATTCTCAGCCTTGCAGGCTACCGCCTCTTCGAGATCCATGACAGGCATCTGATGCGGCTCGCTGCCCCGCCGCATTCCGCCCCGCTCATCAGGGTCCGCCGGGCACGAAGACCTCCGGCAGCAGGCCGCGGGTGTCGGTCAAGATCTGGCGCTTGCGGCCACTGTGTGGCCCTTACGGCTGGGCAGGGTCGATGGTGAAGCGTTCGGGGCGGGCGGCGCGGGTGTAGGTGATGGCGGTGGCCGGTGAGATCCCGGACATGTGCGTCAGGTGGACGGGGTCGGCACTGTGGTGCGCCGGGTGGGCCCGGCGGCATAGAGGCCGTGGAAGAAGGCCGTGCTCGCGGGCGGGCCACCGGGGTCGGTTGCGGTGATCTGGCTGACGACCACGTGCGGATTGGGGCGGTGCGGCCAGCGGTGGCGGCGTTCGCGCAGCATCTGCCGGATGGCGGCGACGGTGAGTTCGTCGAGCCGACCGGCTGCGGCCGAGAACGGGAGCTGACGGCGGTGCGCTACGGGTGAGCCGGCGGGGCGTCAGGGCAGTTGCAGGGTCTGTCCGGTGAGGATGAGGTCGGGGTTGTCGCCGATGGTGCCGTGGTTGGCCTGGTAGAGGGCGGGCCACCCGCCGGGGACCTGCGCGGTTTGGGCGATGCCGTCGAGGGTGTCGCCGTCCTGGACCACGACGGTGCCGTCATCCGCGGGGCCGGGGTCGGTGGCCGGGTCCGGCTCGACGACCGCCGCGCTCTGGTCGACGGCCGGCGGCGGGGCGGTTGGCTGCTCGGCGGCGGGCCGGTGCGCCGGTCGCGGTGCGGGGACGGTGTGGTGGCCGGGGGAGGTGTGGCCGGCGCGGGCTCCGCAGGCGGGCCAAGGCGCGAGGCCGCGGCGGGCGGCGAGGTGTTCGGCGACCGCGATTTGCTGGTCGCGGGTGGCGAGGTCCGGGCGGGACGCGTATGCCGTGCCGCCGTTGGCGCGCCAGGTGGATCGGTCGAACTGGAGGCCGCCGTAGTAGCCGTTGCCGGTGTTGAGGTGCCAGCGGCGGCCGCTCTCGCAGGCCGCGATCTTCTCCCAGTCGATGCCCTGCCCTGCGACCGTGCCCGCGGCAGCCGTGGTTCGGGGCCGGGTCGCGCTTGCGGGGGCGGTGGTGGCGGTCCACAGGCCGGCGGCGCAGGCGAGGGCGAGGAGTAACTGCAGGATCCGGTGGGCGACGGACATGGCGGAACACACTCACCGAGAGGTCGGCGATCGGGCGGCCGGCGCCCCGGGGCACCGCCCTTCCAGCGATCGCACACGCCGCAGCCGCTGCCCGGTCGACACACCGGGAAGGTCACCCGCCCGGCTGCGCGGCGCCACCCGTCCACTGCACACGTGCAGGCAGCCTCCCTCGCACCGCTGCCCCCGACCGCCCTGCCCAACATCGGCCCCAACCACCGCCCGCACCCTCACCCACCTCGGCCTCACCACCCTCGGGTCGAGTTGGCGACCGTGAGGAGCAAGAGTGTGACCAAGGGGATGCGCACCGGGCCGAAGTACGTGCCGAGCAGCCTCGTGGCGAACGCCGCAGCACCCACCAGCAGCGTCAGCGCAAGTGCCAGGGGCAGCAAGGGGGCGGGCACCACCCCAGGACGGGGCCGGCCCGCGTTGCGGCCAACGCCGGCAGCGACGGCGAAGCCAGCAATCAGGGCGAAGCCGTGCCGCAGGGCGGATGCTGGGCTGTTGCCGACCGAGGGCCAGAGGGCCACAGGGCCTGGGGGCTTGCCCGCGGCCCGACCACTCGGTCGATCAGCCCTGGCGGGCCTCGAACCGCGGGTCCCGCCTGTTCAGGACGTACGTCTTTCCGCATCGGCGGACGACCTGAGCCCCGGGCTTGGCTTTCAGCGTTCGAAGCGAGTTGCGCACCTTCATCTACTCGTCCTTTCGCCTGCACTCCGCCGTCTCTGGCGTCGCGAGCGCCTCAACGCGGCCCCGTCGGTGGTTCTTCCCGCTGCAGATGGAGCTCGCGGGCGGCGGCTTGGCTCGTTGGCGTCGCCCCCTGCGCACGCGAGGCGCCGCAGGGTCGCACGGTGAGCTCCCTACGCCCGCGGGGCCGTGCGCAGCGCTCCGGCTGGCTGCCGTCGTTCGGTCGCCGACGGGGACAGAACGTAGCGGGCGGTGTCCGCAGCTGCGGGAGAAGCCGAGGTCACGCCCGTCATTGATGAGGGAAATCGTGCACCTGCCGGCAGGCGAGTCCGCCTGAGCTGTCCAGCGGGCCTGCGCGGAGAGACGATGGAGGGCACCGAGACGGAAGGCGAGGTCGAGCGACGGGGCTGGATCGGACGAGGCCGCCTATCGGTGGCGGGCGGAAGGAAGGCCGGGCATGAGCGCCTCCGATGCGGGCCAGCCCCCGGTCGGCAGGGTGCGGGCTGCCGCGTCCGAGCCCGGTGGCCTGCTGGACCTGCTGGGTGTGGCCGCTGCGGTGTTGGACGCGGATGGGCGGGTCGCCCTGTGGAGCCCGCAGGCTCAGGATCTCTTCGGCTGGAGGGCCGAGGAGGCGCTTGGCCGGTACGCGGCCGAGCTGCTGGTCGCCGAAGAGAACCGGGGTCTGATCCTCGAGCTGTTCGCCGAGGTGATGGGCGGCGGCGGGCGCTGGGCGGGGGTGTTCCCGGTGCGGCACAAGGACGGCAGCACCCGGCTGGTGGAGTTCCGCAACATGCGGTTGCAGGACGAGCGCGGCCGCCTCTATGCCTTGGGGATCGCCACCGACGAGGCCACGCTACGTGGCGTCGAGCGCGATCTGGCCCTGTCGGCGCGGCTGGTCGCCCAGTCCCCGATCGGGGTGGCGGTGCTGGACACCGACTTGAGGTACGTCCTGGTCAACCCGACACTGGAGCGCATCAACGGCCTGCCGGCCGAGCAGCACCTCGGTCGCGATGTCCGTGACGCGCTGCCGTTCCTCGACACCGGGGTCATCGAGTCCGCGATGCGCCAGGTACTGGCAAACGGGAAGCCGCTGGTGGATCAGTTGACGGTCGGCCGCACGCGTGCCGATCCGGACAGCGACCACGCCTGGCGAGCGTCGTACTTCCGGCTGGAGGACTCGGCCGGGCGGGTGATGGGCCTGGCCGTCACGGTGGTGGACGTCACCGAGCAGCACCGCGCGGCCGCCGAGGCCGCCCGCGCCCGACAGAGACTGGCGCTGGTCGCCCAGGCGTCCATACGGATCGGCACCACCCTCGACCTTGGCCGGACCGCCCAGGAGCTGGCCGACTTCGTCATCCCCGACCTCGCCGACGTCGCCGCGGTCGACGTTCTCGACTCGGTCCTGAGCGGACGCCCGCCCACGCACGGGCCGGTCGCGCGGCCGGTGACCCTGCGAGCTCTGGCCGTGGCGGCGGCCTACCCCTCCGACGCCTTGCGCGCCGCCGACCCGGTCGGGGAGATCGCCAAGTACGACGCCGACCGCCTGGTCACCCGGTGCGTGACCACCGGCCGTCCAGTGCACGTGGCCCACGTGACGGGCGAGGACCTGCCTGGCATTGCCCGAGACGGCGAGGCCGCAGCCGTGCTGGCCCGAGCAGGCCTGCGCTCCTACCTGGCGGTGCCGCTGATCGCCCGCGGCGAGGTGCTCGGCGCCCTGGACCTCAAGCGCGTGCGTGATCCGCTGCCGTTCGGCGAGGACGACATCGTGCTGGCCGAGGAACTTGCCGCCCGCGCCGCCGTGTGCATCGACAACGCCCGCTGGTACCAGAGCCAACGCAACACGGCACTGACCCTGCAGCGCCACCTGCTGCCGCACGTGCCCATGCGGCCCGTCGGTCTCCAGGTCGCCTCCCGGTACCAGCCTGCGGGACGCGCCGCGCTGGCCGGCGGTGACTGGTTCGACGCCATCACGCTCGCCGGCGACAAGACCGCCCTGGTCGTCGGCGACGTCATGGGCCATGACATCAACGCAGCCGCCAGGATGGGCCAGCTGCGCACCGCCACCCGCACCCTGGCCGATCTCGACCTCGACCCCGCTCAGGTGCTGCACCACCTCGACCGCGTCACCGTCGAACTCGGCGAGACCACCGCCACCTGCGTCTACGCCGCCTACGACCCGCACGACAGGCGGTGCCGCATCGCGCTGGCCGGCCATCCACCCCCCGTGCTGGACCGCCACGGTCAGGCCCCGGTACTGCTGGAGCTGCCCCCGGGTGCGCCGCTGGGCGTCGGAGGCGTCCCGTTCGAGGCCGCCTGCGTGGAGCTGGCGCCCGGTGACCGGCTGCTCCTGTACACCGACGGCCTGGTGGAGACCCGTGACCAGGCCATCGACACGCGCCTTGATGCCCTCATGAGCCTGCTCCGCGGGCCCAGGCTGTCGCTGGAAGCAACCTGCGACCGTCTGCTGACCGCACTGCGACGGGCGGACGACGACGATGACGACGTGGCCGTGCTCATCGCCGAGGTCGACTCGGCGCCGGGTCCGGTCGGACACACGGCGTGAGGGATGCGAACGCCGATCCGAGCGGCCGGATACCTCATCAGTTCGCCGCCGTAGCCCGCTGCTCGGCCTCCGCCGAGCCGGATCATCCGTGCGGTGGCGGGCCGCATGACGACGCCGATGACGTCGCCGGGCCGGGCGGCCCCCACGAGCCGGCCGTCCGCTTCGACCCCGAGCTCTCCGCTGGCGGGCAGGACTTCGAGGGCGAGCTTCTCGCCGGCCGAGAGGAAGAGCGCCCGGTTGAAGGCGGAGTGCGGGGCGGCCGGGATCACGAGCATGCCTTCCGCGTTCGGGGAGACGAGCGGACCTCCGGCGGAGAAGCTGTAGGCCGTCGAGCCGGTTGGGCGGCTGTAAGCCCATCCGAAGCCGCCGCCAAGGCCCAGGGCGTATACCGTCCAGAACCTGCGGAAGCGGCTGCGGGAGGCCGAGGACCGGCTCCTCGGGGCGCTCGACGACAACGAGTGCCAAGCCTTCCGCAGCCATCTCACACGCATCGCCTGTGACGTCCGGGACGTCGACCTGGCCGCCGAAGCCTGCGAGGCGGCCACCGACCTCTGTGAGTAGCTCGTTCTGACCGCCGCTGGATCCGGCCACCGTCTGCGTGCCCGGACCACCGTGCATCATGGAACTGCGGCCGACGGGCAGGAGGGGTGCGCGATGGAGCTGTTCCCACCGATGCCGCTCGCCGAGTGGCGGGACACGAAGGAGACGCTGCACCGCTTCGCGCAGGTGGTGGGCAAGATCCGCCTTGCGGCGAGTGTGCGGCGGCCGTTCTCGCTGGCCGAGCCCGGCCGCGGCCGGGCCCTGCCGGAGGACTCCGGGTTCACCGGGGTCACCGTCCGAGGATTGACCGACCCGATGCACGTCGGGTCCGACGCGGATCACGCGTTCCGGTTCGTCGCCGGCCTGCTGGGCTGAACGCTCGACGGACTGAATGCCGTCGGCTGTGATCGTGCGCGGGGCGAGCTCCCGGCGACCCTCACGGCCCATCGGACGGACGGCGGCGTGCTCTACCCGTCCGCGACCTGGCTCATAACGGCGACGCGCACGTAGTACGGGTGCCACTGCGGTGCCCGACCGCGATCTCCGGGAGGATTCGCTGTTCCGGCTCTGCCACCTCGGTTCGTGCGCCCGCGCCCCCGGGCCCGGCGGCTGCTGTTCGGCGCGGACTGCGAGGCTGCCGAGGAGTTCTACCGCGTGCTGTGAGGCAAGGTGGAGCGGACGCTGTTCACCGTCCCGTTCACGGCCAGCCGCCGTTTCCATGTCGTCTGCCCGCGGCACCGGCGGTGATCGCTGTGCTGGCTACTTCGTGCGCTGCCCGCGCTGGGATTTCCGCACGTCTTCTCGCCCGGGACGGCGGCCACGTGGGGCCGGTCCTGTGCTGTGGCTGTGCTGGCTGGGCCGGCCGTGCTCGGCGTGTTCTGGGGTCGGCGGTGACTCGCTGCTGTGGCGGGGTGTCGTCCGAGGCCGATCGTCTGGCCTGGGTGGGAATCGGGGTTCACCCGTGGGGTCTGCCGTGTGCATCAGCCCGGCGGCGATGACACTTGCGCCTGGGACGGGGAAGGTCAGAGCGCTCCTGGCCGCGGCCGGTGCGGCGGTGTGGGCCTTCTCCCGGAGGGACTTGTCGGATCGTCCGCTGCGGGCATTGTCCTGCGGCTGTGGGGGCATCCACAGCTCGCCGGAGTCCGTATCTACGTGAACCACCCCGTGTTGCACGTGGGCGACCGACTGAGTTCCGTTCTCCCTCGCGCTGGACGGACGTCCGGAGCTACTCCCAGAGTCCGGAACAGCTGTAACCGATGGTCCACTTCCCCGGACCGGTTCTGATGCGGAACCTGGTGATGTGCCCGTGGCAGATGCTGCCGTCGGGGGCGACCTCCATCAGGGACGCATCGACGAGGAGACGGTTGACCTCCTGCCCCTCGGCCTCGGTGATGCGCCTGAGGAACTCACGTGGCGCCTTGTGGAACTCGTCCCAGTCCTCCTTGGTGAACTCGACCTCCCAGAGCTCGATCTGGTGGTCTTCCTCCTGGTGTCTGGCCGTGAACGTGGCCATGGTTGATCACCCCGCAATCGTGAACGGTCTCGCAGTTCAAGGCTTCCGCTCGGGGACTCTCCCTGCAACTGCGGTCACACGGGGTCACGGTGAGCGCCGTCGCTCCGAGATCCGCCGCCTGATGAGCGCACTGATCCTCGACCAACCTCGCTCACTCGCCCAGACCTTCCACTGGTCGATATGGCGCCGGACGCACCGGGGACGAGCCCGCGATCTGCTCCCCGCATACACGGGGATGGTCCCACTACGTAGGTCTCGCCGAGCCGGGGCACGTTCTGGCGGGGGGGGGGGGGGGCTACACCGCCAGCATCAGCCAGGGCGAAGATGCTACGCAGGTCCGCGACACGAACGGACACGTCGGCGGCATCCGGACCGGCCGGAGGCTGTCCACGGAGTGTACCCGGCCCGCCGCCCGGACCCCGGCCGGCGGCGAACGCACCGCCACCGCCGTCAGCGTCGCAGTGAACCACCTCCGCAACAACGGTCCCCAGCTCCTGGAACCCGAACCGCGCCTCGCCTGACCTTGGCTTGCGGCTGCCACCTGTTCGCGCCGTCCACGCCCGAGGGGCGACGAGGATCGGCTACGGGCCGCCTCGACCTGCGCCCTGCTGGCCGTCGATCGGGGAGCCCGGGGTACTTCCTGCTGCGGCGGCCCCAAGTCCGGCGCTTTCGGTGTCTTCAGCCGGCCTGTCCCCGGGCGACGTTCGTTGAGCAGGGGACGGGGCTGACCTTCCGCCACGGGCGGCGGAGCCAGGGTCTGCAGTCGGCCCTTCAGCGAGTGGCGTTGATGCTGGCCGGCCGTGCGGGCGCGCCCGGCTCGGCGATGACCACGCCCTGCGCCTCAAAGAGATCCTGGCCCGCTGCCCGGCCCTCGCCCGCACCGTCGAACACGTCCGGGCGTTCGCCGAGCTGATGAACAACCGCCGCGGCCGGAAACTCAAGGAATGGATCGCCACGGTCCAAGCCGATCAGATCCCCGCCGTGGCGACGTTCGCCGCTGGCCTTCTGCAGGACCTGGACGCCGTCGTTGCCGGGCTCAGCCTGCGCTACAGCTCCGGCGCAGTCGAGGGCCACAACAACGACATCAAGATGATCAAACGCCAGATGTTCGGCCGCGCCAACTTTGACCTCCCGCGTAAACGCATCCTCCACGCACCATGAGGCCGCAGGCCGTGACGGCGCGCATGGTTTCGCTCGCGGGCATGCCCTCGGCCAACGGCCCTCAACTGTCCGAGCCGACCCATACGATCGCCCTGTGACCGACAAATCGCCCCTCGCCCCGTTTCACCTTGACGAAACCGACGAATCCGATCCTTCTCATTGCCTGTATCTCTTCGACTGCGACATGGAGCGGGTCGCCGACGTCTTCGAGTGTCCCGCGTCAAGTAACTGGCAGGTTTTCGGGTTTGGGAAAGTTGGGGACGAGCGGGTCCGCGAGGCCGGTGTGCACGTCGTGGGGCCGGTTCCAGGCGAGTGCCTCGTGGGGCCGCACGGTGTTGTACTCGAGCCGGTAGTCCTCGGCGTGGCGGACCAGGTCCAGGGCGTCAGGGATCTCCTCCAGGAACAGCTTCTCGTACTTCAGCGAGCCGAAGCCGCGCTCGCGTGAGCCGTTCTGGCCCGGGGTGCGGACCCTGGTGCGCACATGCCGCAGCTCCGGGCGGGTGGCGATGAACGCCTCGAACCGGAACGACCGGAACGGCCCGCCGTTGTCAGTGACGATCGTGACCAGCGGCTGGACCGTGCCGTCCGCGTCGCGCGGGGCCAGGTCGACCAGCCGGGAGCCGGTCAGGCGTTCGGCCTGCGCGAGGGCGAGCTCGATGGCGGCGATCGCGTCGTGCTGGTTGGCGGTCGGTGCCACGTGCCAGCCGAGCTCGTACTTCGACCAGTAGTCCCGGCAGCCGGCCAGCCGCCAGGTGCCGCCGCCGGTGGTCTCGAACTCGGAGAAGTCCAGCTGCCAGACCTGGTTCGGGCCGGTGGGTTCGGTGGCGAAGGCGGCCTTGCGGCGGGCTGCGAGCTGTCGTCGCTCGCGTTGGTAGTTCGCCTCCAGCAGCAGGCCCTCGTCGCGCAGCAGCCGCAGCACGGTGGCCTGCGAGACGCGGTGGCCGTCGTGGCGGCACATCGCCCAGACCTTCCGGTGCCCCCAGGCCGGGTGCGCGAGCGCGTGCCGGCGGGCGGCCTCCCGGACCCGCTCGCGGGCCGGGCGCGGCCACGGCCCCCGCGGCCC
>NZ_JBFBJZ010000074.1:0-35816 GCF_040686255.1 Kitasatospora sp. NPDC085879
CCGATGCCGCTGGACGCCTGCCGTGTGGGCGACGAGTACGTGATCTGTTTCGACCTGCCGGGGGTGGACCCGGAGGCGATCGACATCGACGTCGAGCGGAACATGCTGACCGTCAAGGCCGAGCGCCGCCCCAGCCACGAGGGCGAGGACGTGAAGTGGGAGCTGTCCGAGCGTCCGCTCGGCGTGTTCTCCCGCCAGGTCATGCTCTCCGACACCCTCGACCCCGCCGGGATCAGCGCCGACTACGACGCCGGCGTGCTGACGCTGAGGATCCCGGTCGCGGAGAAGGCCAAGCCCCGCAAGATCGCCATCAGCCACAGCGGCGGCCGCAAGCAGATCCAGGCCTGACCCACCCGAACCGCCCAGGACGCCGGTGCACCCGCAAGGTCTCTCCCCCCCGCCCACGCGGGGCACCGGCACCCACGGCCCACACCATGCCGGCACCGCCGGGCGCTGCGCAGCCGGTGGAGGCGGACACCCCGTGCACGACACCGCCCCCGCGACCGTGACGGCGCGCGGGGACATCGACCTCGCCACCGCCCCTCGGCTGCGCCGCGTCCTGGCGCGAGCGCTGAAAGCCCATCGGGACGTCGTGCTCGACCTGTCGGAGGTGACGTTCGTCGACCGCGCGGGCCTGGGTGCGCTTGTCGAGGCCCGCAACCTGGCCGGCCGCCGGGGTGGGCGGCTCGTCCTGTGGGGAGCGGGCCCGCGTGTGGTCAGGCTGATCCGCCTCACCGGCCTCGGCGGGTACTTGGCCGTGGAACGCGGGCCCGCGGTCGACGCGGCAGCTTGCTCGGAACGAGGAGAGACCCGTGGTGACTCTTCGATGGGAAGCGTTCCTGGACCGCGTGCGGGAGCGCGGTGAGTACGACACCCCCGGCGACGCCGAGCGGGCGGCCCGTGTCGTGCTGGCCCTGCTCGGCGCGCACCTGGTCGGCGACGTGCGCGCAGAGCTGGCCGCGCGTCTGCCCGAGACCCTCGCCCTGATCCTGCTCAACCCGCTGCAGGCCGCAGAACCGCTCAGCCCCGACAGGTTCGTGCGCGCCACGGCCGCCTGGATCGACGGCGCCACCGAGACCACCGCGCTGTGGGACATCGGCGCCGTTCTCAGCACCGCGGCCGACGCCGCCGGCGATGACCTCACCGAACGCGTCCTGCTGCAACTGCCGCCCGGCTACGACATCCTCTTCGGCCGCCCCCAGCCCGGCCAACGCCCCTGAAACAAGCCGAGTGCCCGCCGCCCATCGCGCGCAGGCACCCACTCCCGGAAGGCCACCGCCCATGACCCGGCACCGCCTCCTCCAGCAGGTCCGTACCCTCGGCCGCTACAGCGACGACGAGGAAGCCCAGCGCGTCCTCGACACCGTCCTGGCCGTCCTCGGCTCCCAGCTCACCGGCGAGGAGCGCTGCGACCTCGCCGCCACCCTCCCGGAGCGGGACCGAGCCGTCCTCGCCTCGCAGATCCCGCTGCCCGAACCGGTCACCGCCCCGGCCTTCGTCGAGGCCGTCGCCCGGGCCCTGCACACCAGCCTCGCGTGCGCCCGCTGGGACACCTCCGCC
Source organism: Kitasatospora sp. NPDC085879 (assembly GCF_040686255.1). Lineage (NCBI taxonomy): Bacteria > Bacillati > Actinomycetota > Actinomycetes > Kitasatosporales > Streptomycetaceae > Kitasatospora > Kitasatospora sp. NPDC085879. The sequence goes on from NZ_JBFBJZ010000074.1 coordinate 1,561, forward strand.
GTCCTGACCGCCCTCACCGACGTGGCAGGCGACGAGCTGACCGACCGCCTGCTCGCCCGGCTGCCCCGCGGCTACGCACTGCTGTTCGGCCGCGCGGACCTCACGGTCGCCGCCTGACACCCACCCTGGCCGGACACCGGCGCCGGCCCCAGGCAGGACGCAGGCAGGGAACGCGGACATGCCGGGCGACCTGAAGACCAACGTGGAGCACATCGGCCCCGAGGCGGTGTGCTCACTCGCCGGGTACCTGCATGTGGACACCGAGCACGGCTACGGCACTGATAACCGCGCTCGGCGTCCCCCCAGGTGCCCGCGGTGGTCCTCGCCGCCGTCGAGCTGTTCACCCCCAACGGTCTGAACGCGCTGCTGCAAGCGCGCGCCTGGAAGCGGCAGACCGTGCGTCTCGTCGACCTCGCGGTGGTCGGCCTTCAGCTCCGTGACGACGTTCCCGCCGTGTCCACCTACCCCGGCTGCCGGCAGCCCGGGAACAACGCCCGCGGCTCCGTGTGTCAACCGGAAGGCGATGCCGCCGCGATGCGAGTTCCAGGCGCCGACAGTGCCGGCGCAGGCGCCCGAACCTCCACGGGCAGTCATCTGAGGGGGGCTCACGCCTCGGCAGGGATCTGACCCGGTGGCAGGGTGCGGGCGTGGCGAGCAGCGCGGCGCGCGTGGCACCGAATCCGGAACGCCACTCACCGGGCCCTGTCGGCCGGTCGGGGGCCGGGCGGTGAGGAGGTTCTCGCCGTGCGCGCCCGTCGTTGCCGGATCGCCCGCCGAGGCCGGTTCGCCCATCCGGGGTGCCCGGTCGTCGGGCGGCGCGGTGAGGCGCTCCTCGAACCGGCCGAGGAGGAGAACGGCGCCCAGGAGGGCGGGTGGCAGGAACAGCATGAGCGCGAGCATGCGAGCCTCCCCACCGCTCCCCGGAAGCAGGGATCGAGGCGACAATCAGCACGCGGCCCTCCTCGTGGCCCTGGAACCTCTCCGAGACGAGCTTCGGCCCCCGAACCAGCCGGGCGACCAGGCGAGCCTTCCGCGCCGGTCTTGGGGTTCAGAGCAACGGGGACGCGTGCAGGCACGTGTGGCGGCCCGGCGGGCCGGGCTCCGAGAGGAGCCGGGCGGTGGTCCCGACGATCGCGACGCGGAAGGTTCCGCGGCTGTCGGCGTAGACGGGTGTGCCGTCCGCGGCCCTCTCGCCGGTGGCGTGGACGATGACGACCTCGGGCGGGGCGTGGCGGCCGGGAGTGCCGGGCAGGGTGACCGCGACACGCGGCGGCGGGCCGGACGGCTTCCCGTCGGCGGGAGGTGCGGGTGATTGTGTGGGCATGGCGGGTTCCGGGGGCTGTGGCTCACATGCAGGTGAGCAGTTGCGGTGCGAGGGTTTTGATCATGGTGTTGGTCCAACGCATCTGCCGCAGGGTCTGCGGGTGGCAGGCGGTGGCGAGGTCGAGGAGGCGGCTGTCGCGAGTGGCCTTGGCGGTTTGGGCGAGCATTTCCCAGTTGAGGGAGTTCTCGGTGGCAGTCAGGTGCAGGTCCCGCAGGTCGTGCAGCAGGACCAGGCCGGTCTCGGGCCGGCGGCCGAGGGCTTCGGCGGTCTTCTCCCGCAGGGTCGTCCAGCGGCCGAGACTCGGGTGATCGACGTGCTGGGCCAGGTCCAGGCCGTAGTGCGACGCGGCATGGGCGAGGCGTTCGACGTGTTCGTGGGACCAGCGGGCGACGTCGGTGGCGACGTGACGGATCTCGTGGTCCGCGCGGTGGCGTTCGGCGGCGGCGAGCAGATCGTGCTCCATGCGGCGTTCACCGTCGTGCAGGGCTCGTAGCGTGATCGCGATGCCGGTCACCGTGCGCCTCCTTCCAGGACGTCGGTGGTGTGGACGGCCACGGCCGCGGGTCCTCCGATGGTGGGCGGGATCGTCCGCGGGTGGACGGGAGCGGAGGCGCCGGTGGTGGGTGCCGGAGCGATCGCGCCGTCGCCGGGTGCGATGAGGGTGAGGCGGGCGGCGGCGGTCTTGAACAGCGGCTGCTTCGATGCCGGGTCCCAGTCGGTGACAGTCGTCTCGTTCGCGGCCCGGCCGCCGCCGTCGGCGCCGGGTTGGTCGCCGGCGGGGGTGTCCCAGTAGCCGTAGTGGAACGGAACGAACACCATGCCGTCGCGGATGCCAGTGATCCGCAGCCGGCCGCGCAGCGACCCGCGGGGGCTGGTGACTTCGACCAGGTCGCCCTCGGCTAGGCCGTGCCGGCTTGCTTCGGAGGGTGAGAGTTCGACCCAGACGTCGGGGGCGGCGGCGTTCAGCTGCGGCACCCGGCCGGTCTTGGTGCGGGTGTGGAAGTGGTAGAGCGTGCGGCCGGTGTTCAGCTGCAGGGGGTACTCGTCGTCGGTGTCCTCGTGCGGCGGCAGGTACTCGGCCGCCTTCAGGACGGCCCTCCCATCGGGGTTGAGCGCCCGGTACTCCGTCTCGGACACGGCCGCTCCGGTGACCAGGTCCCTGCCGTAGGTCTCGCAGGCGTCGGGGGTGGCCCAGGTGATGCCGCCGGTGTAGAGGCGTTCCGTTCCGTCCGGCGCCTGGGCGGTGCAGGGCCACTGGATGCCGCTGTCGCCGCGCAGCCGGTCGTAGGTGAGGCCGGTGTAGTCGCACGGCCGGCCCTCGGAGCAGCGTTTCCACGCCTCGAAGGCCGATTCCGGGTCGTGCCAGGCGATCAGCGGCCGCTCGTCCCTGTCGCGGAAGTCCATGCGCCGGGCGAAGTCGAGGAAGATGTCGAGATCCGGCCGGGCCTCGCCGGGCGGATCGACGGCCTTGTCGGAGAGGTGGACGGTGCGGTCGGCGTTGGTGAAGGTGCCGGTCTTCTCGCCCCAGGTCGCGGCCGGCAGGACGACGTCCGCCAGCTGCGCGGTCTCGGTGAGGAACAGGTCCTGGACGACGGTGAACAGCCGCTCCTGCCCGAGGATCGAACGGATCCGGGCCAGGTCGGGCAGGGACACGGCCGGGTTGGTGCCGGAGATCCACAGCATCCGGATCGAGCCCTGCTCGGCGTAGCGGAAGATCTGCATGGCCGGGGTGGGCGGCGCGTAGTGCGGGATCCGCGTGGGTTCGACGTTCCAGATCTCGGCGAGGTCGGTGACGTGCCGGTCGTTCTGCCAGTTGCGGAAGCCCGGCAGGTCGCCGTCGGCGCCGCACTCGCGGGTGTTCTCGGCGGTGGGCTGGCCGTTCATCTGGAGGACGCCGCAGCCCGGGCGGCCGAGCATGCCGCGGATCAGCTGGAGGTTGTTGACCTGGACGGCGGCGGCGGTGGCCTGGTGTGACTGGTAGACGCCCTGGAGCACGGTGGACAGCAGGCGTTCGGCCTCGCCGAGGACCTCGGCGGCGTGTTCGATCTTCCGGGCGGGCACGTCGCAGATGCCGGCCGCCCACGCGGGCGTGCAGGTCGCGACCTGGGCGGCGAGTTCGTCGAAGCCGACGGTGCGGGCGTCGATGTAGTCGCGGTCGATCCGGTCGGTGCGGATGATCTCGTGGAGCAGGGCGTTGAGCAGGGCCACGTTGGTGCCGGCCCGCGGGGCGAGATGCACGGTGGCGCAGCGGGCGGCCGGCGTCGGCCGGGGGTCCACGCACACCAGCCGCGGCGGCTCGGGGCCTTCGAGGCGGTCCAGGGCGCGCATCCACAGCACCGGCTGGGTCTCGGCCATGTTGTGGCCGAACAGCGCGATCACGTCCGCGTGGTCGACGTCGGCGTAGGAGGCGGGCTGGCCGTCGCAGCCGAAGGTCTCCTTCAGGGCCTCGGCGGCGGTGGCGGTGCACAGCCGTGTGTTGCCGTCCAGGTGGTTGGTGCCGATCCCGGCCCGGGCGATCACCGCGAGGGTGTAGTACTCCTCGAGGAACAGCTGCCCGCTGGTGTAGAAGCCGATCGCGCCAGGCCCGCGCTCGCCCAGCAGGCTCTTCGCCGCAGTGACGATCCGGGCCATGGCAATATCCCAGTCACAGGCCACCAGCTCGCCGCCGTCCCGGACGAGCGGAGTGGTCAGCCGGTCGGTGGCGTGGTTGGCCTGCCAGCCGAACAGGTCCTTCGGGCCGAGCCGACCCCGGTTGACCCGGTCGCCGGCGCGGCCGCGCACCCCGACGATCCGGCCGTCGGCGACGGCGATGTCCATCGCGTCGCCGTTGGAGTGCAGCAGCGATGCGGTCGGCACCCACCGCTCGATGTGCTCCGCCGACATGCCGGGCTGGAGAAAGGAGTCGACCCGCACCGGCCATGGCCGGCCGGGCCCATACGGTGTCCGGGCGCCCCAGGGATGTGCGATCCGGTCCGATTCGCGTGGCATCGGCGCGGCCTCCGTGCTCCCCCTGTGATTCGGGACGGGCGTGTACCCGCGTGGGCGGCTGCTACGCGCCGTGTGGCTTCGTGGCGGGCCGCTTCGGTGGTTCCTCGGTGCGGATCCGGTTGTTGGCGAGGGTGGGTGAGATGCCGAGGGGTCGGATTCTCACCGGGGTGAGCCGTTCACGATCCCGCGCCTGCCACCACCGTTGCCATGGCCAGGCCGTCTCATGCTCCGGGGTGAGCGTTTGGAGGGCGACCGGGAAGGTCCTCCGACCGGCACGCCTGAACGACCGGTGTGATCTACACGCCGGGGGCGGGCGGTCTCGCGCGGTGCCGGGCGGCTTCCTCGGCGGTGGCGTAGACGGGGAACAGTCCGGCGGTGTCGGTGATCTCCAGGACCCGGAGTGCCCCGGCGCTGGGTGCGACCAGGACGGTGGGCACCGTGCGGTCGGCAGCCGCGGTCCTGGCCCGCAGCAGAGTGTTGAGCCCGCCGGAGGCGAGCAGTTCCACGCCGCTCAGGTCGACCGCGAGGACTTCCGGGAGTTCGGCGAGTGCCGTGTCGAGGGCGTGCTGCGCTTGGTCGGCGGTGCCCTGGTGGAGGTCGCCGGCCAGTACACACACCACCGCCGGGCCGATGCGCCTCGTGCTGGTCTTCAACTCGCTCGACATGGTGGCGCGCCTTCCTGCGCGAGGGGGAGGCCCGTCAGCGGGCCGTAGACGGCGGTGCGGATGCTGTCGCAGGTGGCAAAGAGGTGGTCGGTGCCTGTGATCTTCAGCAGCCTTTCGACGTGGGCGGGTGGTGCGGCGATCACGAGCTCGACGTCGGCGGCCTGTGCGGCGAGCCGGGTCTTGAGCAGGGCGTTGAGGCCGGTGGAGTCACAGAAGGCGAGGCCGGACAGGTCGACGACCAACCGCGGTGGGCGAGCCTCGACGGCTGCGGCGAGCGCGTCCTCCAGGGCGGCGCGACGGTCCTGGTCGATCTCGCCGTCGAGACGGAGGACCCGTGCCGCGCCGGGGACGTCCGTAACGGTGATCAGCAGCGGGGGCGCGGCGCCGCGACAGGTGGGGGAGGGCGGCGGGAGGTGGCGGGCCGTCATGGGCGCGCTCCCTTCCGGGCGGAGCAGCTGTCGTGTGCGGCCTCGTGCGGGTGAGGATTCGGGCTGCTCGGTGGTCGGTGGCTGCCGGAGCGGGTGGCCCGGGGCCGGTCCGTTCGGTGCGGGCAGGGCAGGGACGTGCGGTCGGGTGGTCATCCCCACCATCTGGTGACGCCGTCGTGGGGGCTGCGCCCCCGTTCCCCGGCCCGGGCCGCGGCGCGGTCGAGTTCGAGCAGGAGGTTCAGGGCGGTGGCGGCCGCGGCGGTGGCCGGTATGGCGGAGTCGAGGGCGTCGTACGCGCCCTTGGGGTCGCCGTTGTTCCAGTGGTCCACTGCGGCGCAGGCCAGGTGTTTCAGCTCGGCGAGCTTGGTGGTGGCAGCGGTCGGCAGGGTGTCGTCGCCGTTGATGGTGGCCTTATCGGTCATCGGTGTCCTCCCTGCGTGGCGGGGATCCGTTGGGCCGGTTCAGGAACTCCTGCCGCGGTCGCGCTCATGTGCCTGGCCGTGCCGGTCGTCGGGATGGCTGCCGGGTGCCCCGTCGGCGCCGGCGGGCGGTGAGAGGTCGGCGAACATCTCCAGGAAGCCGGAGATCTCGTGGTGGGCCTCGGCGGGATGGCGGAAGTGCATTCCACGTGCGATCCGGTAGTGGTTGCGGCGGCCGTGCCGGGTGCGGGTGAGGTAGCCGGCGCTCTCCAGGTCGGTGATGATCGCCTGTACGGCCCGCTCCGTCAGTCCGCACGTGGCTGCGAGATCCCGTACGCGCACCTGTGGGTCGCGCGAGATCATCAGTAGCACCCGGGCGTGCTGGGTCAGGAACGTCCAGCTCGTGCGGGGCTCGTGCTCGTCCACCACAAAACAAGTATGAACCCAAATGCCGGTTTTGTCAGACATGAGTTCAAGCGCCGGTCGCAGCCCGTGACGTGTTGGCCGCCGCAGGGAGGCCAGGCCCTGTCCGGTGTGTCCCGCCGTTGCCAGTGCGCGCGAGATTCGCGGTAGGCAGCCGTACCGCCCGTTCGGCATCGGCGAGTTGGTTGGTGCAGGCAGGGCAGGACAGGTCGCCGAACGTGTGGCCGTCGGGCGCGCCCAGGCCCTCCGCGGTCTGCCGGGCCGGCGCCCGATCCGCAGCCGACGCCTCGCACCCGCCGTCCTCCAACTGCCGCTGCGCCCCAGGACTGCCTGCGCTACGTCGTGAACATGCCCATGCCGGGCAGGTCAGTTGTCGAGGAGCGGGTCGGGGTCGGCCAGCGCGGCTTGGCGCGCTCGTTGAGGATCCGGTGCGGCCGCGGGGCCCGGCTCCAGGAACGGTAGGGGGACGTCGGCCCAGACGGTCCTGCCGCCGTTGCCCTCCGAGGTGCAGCCCCAGTCGGTGGTGATCCGGTCGACGACGACCATGCCGTGTCCGTGCGGGGTCTGCGGCCAGTGCGGCTCGACCAGCCGCGGCGGGGTGGGGCTGGGGTCGGTGACGGCGATCCGCAGCTGTCCGGGTGCCCGCTGGAGCTGGAGTCGGAGGGTGAGCGGGTGCCCGGCGTGGTCGGTGGCGTTGGCGAGGAGTTCGACGGCGACGAGGACGGTGTCGGCGGCCGTTTGGCGGGCGGTGGTGGGCAGGTGCCAGTCGGCGAGGGCGGTGCGGGTGAACTCCAGGCCCTCGCTCACACAGTCCGCCTCCCCGCCGGGAAGGAAGTCCAGTCGACGCTGCTCCGAGACCACGGGGTGAGGGGAGGGGCACATGACGGTTCCCGGTCGATGGCGACGAATTCTCCGTATCAGGCGCCTGCCCGGCCTGGCGACGTCTACGCGCCGGGTACAGCCGAACGGCCCGGCCCGTCGAGCGAGAACGGACCGGGCCGCCTCGTGCTCCCTCGGAGGCAGCGAGGTATCCACAGGCAGGCCCGCGGCCTCCGGATGCCCGTCCGGACCCCTCTGCCGTCGCGGCGCCGGATGTGCCGTTTCGCGGACCGGGACGTGGAGAGACGCGGGGACGGTGAGATCCGTACGGCCCCGCGAGGAGTGACGATGAAGGCCTTGACCTGGCACGGCAGGCGGGACGTCCGTGTCGACACCGTTCCCGATCCGGCCATCAAGGATCCGACCGATGTGATCATCAAGGTGACCACCAGCGGACTGTGCGGCTCCGACCTCCATCTCTACGAGGTCCTCGGCCCCTTCCTCGACGTCGGCGACATCCTCGGCCACGAACCCATGGGAATCGTCCAGGAGGTCGGGCCCGAGGTCACCGCCGTGCACGTGGGCGACCGGGTGGTGATCCCGTTCAACGTGTCCTGCGGAACGTGCCACACCTGCGGGCAGGGCCTGCACTCGCAGTGCGAGACGACCCAGGTGCGGGAGTACGGCAGCGGGGCCGCGCTGTTCGGCTACACCAAGCTCTACGGACAGGTCCCCGGCGGGCAGGCCGAGCTGCTGCGAGTCCCGTTCGGGAACAACCTGCCGATCAAGGTGCCGCACGGGCCCGTGGACGACCGCTTCGTCTTCCTCTCCGACGTGCTGCCCACCGCGTGGCAGGCCGTCGAGTACGCGGCCGTGCCCGCGGGCGGCAGCCTCGTCGTCCTGGGTCTGGGGCCGATCGGCGACATGAGCTGCCGGATCGCCCTGCACCGCGGCGCCAGCCAGGTGATCGGCGTCGACCTTGTGGGCGAACGCCTCACACGGGCCAGGCGCCGAGGCGTGCATGTCCTTGACCTGGCCGGGCACGGCAAGCACCTCGCCGACGTCATCCGTGACCTCACCGACGGCCGCGGCCCGGACGCGGTCATCGACGCGGTCGGGATGGAAGCCCACGGCTCGCCCGGCGCGAAGCTCGCCGCCCAGGCCACCAACCTGCTGCCCAGCACCCTCGCCGCCAAAATGATGGAACACGTCGGCATCGACCGCCTCCACGCCCTGTACCTCGCCATCGACATCGTGCGACGCGGGGGCACCATCTCCCTCTCCGGCGTCTACGGCGGCCAGACCGACCCGTTGCCGCTGCTCACCATGTTCGACAAGCAGATCCAGCTGCGCATGGGCCAGGCCAACGTGCACCGCTGGGTCGACGACATCCTCCCGCTGCTCACCGACGACGACCCGTTCGGCGTCGACACCTTCGCCACCCACCACGTCCCGCTCACCGAGGCACCGCGAGCGTACGAGATGTTCCAGAAGAAGCAGGACGGTGCCGTGAAGGTGCTCTTCAAGCCCTGAGCACCCATCACGCCGCCCGCTGCCGGTGAGAGCCCCCGACCCGAGAGTCCACCATGACCGCACCACCGCACCGCTTCGCCGGCCGCACCGCCCTGGTCACCGGCTCCTCCCGCGGGCTCGGCCTGCTCATCGCCCGCGAACTGACCCGCCACGGCGCCCAGGTGATGCTCTGCGCCCGCGACGCCGACGCCCTCGGCCGGGCCGAGCGCCAGCTACGAGCCGACGGAGCCGACACCGCCTCCCTCAGCTGCGACCTCACCGACCCCGAGACCCCACGCCGGCTCCTCGACACAGTGCACGACCGGTTCGGCCCGCTCGACATCCTCGTCAACAGCGCCGGAATCATCCAGGTCGGCCCCCTGGAAGCGCTGCGCGAACAGGAATTCCGCCAGGCCATGGAGACCATGTACTTCGCGCCACTGCGCCTCACCCTGGCCGCGCTGCCCGATCTGCGGGCCAGCAGCGCCGGCACGGTGGTGACGGTCTCGTCGGTCGGCGGCCGGATCCCCGCCCCGCACCTGCTGCCGTATGTGGCGGCCAAGTTCGCGGCGGCGGGCTTCTCCCAGGGACTGCGGGCAGAACTCGCCGGGACGGGGGTCAGCGTCACCACCGTCTTCCCGGGGTTGATGCGCACCGGGTCGCACACCGCCGCACGTTTCCACGGCCGCCCCGGAGCCGAGTACGCCTGGTTCGCCGCCGCGGCCTCCATGCCGCTGCTCTCGATGAACGCGGAACGCGCCGCCCGCGCGATCGTCCGGGCCGCCGAGCGCCGCCGCCCCGAACTGGTCCTCACCCCCGCGGCCAAGGTCGGCGTCCGGCTGCAGGAGCTCGCGCCCGCCACCACGGCGCGGCTGCTCGGCCTCGTCGCCCGGAGCCTGCCCGCCGCCGGCGACCGGCCACACCATGACGTCCAGGGCGCCCGCGCGGCGGAGCGGTCCGGCCTGCCGGCGTGGGTCACCGCCCTCGGAGACCGGGCCGGCGCGCGGTTCGCGGAACCCCGCCCGCACACCCGGCCCTGAGCGACCCTCGGCACCACACGACCCGGACGGCACGTCCCGTCGGGGGCGATCTCCACCAGCAGCCGTCCCTCGGCGTCACGGAAGACCGGGTATCCGGCGGGGCCCGTTGCGCTGGTGGGCGTCACGGGGATGCGCAGTGGTGTCTCGCCGTCGGCGGCCCGCACCGACAGCAGGTCTCCGTCGGCGGGCGCGTTCGTCGCCGGGGGTGGCATGGCCGTCCTCAGGACCCTATCGGCTGGAAGCCCAGAAGCCACTGCAGGGCTCCGGCGGCGCCGCGAGCGAAAGCGCGCTCGGTTCCCGGTCGCTGTTCGTCCCGGGCCTGCTGGATGGCGGCGCGCTCCTCGACTGCCGGGTCGATTTCCGCCCAGGACGCTGCCGCGCAGCCGGTTGCTCGCGCGGCTGCGGGAGTCGGCTCGGTGCGGGTGGAGCTCGGTGGGCGGCCTGATGCGGTTCGCAGGGTCATGGCGCTCATCCGGGGGTGCTTTCGGTCCGGGCCGCCGGCAGGCGTGTCACAGACGTTCGAGGTCTGGCCGGAGGATCGGCTGAAAGACGCCGAGTAGCCCGACCGGCACGCTCCGCCCGGTCCGGCGCGATCGGCCCGCCGCAGCGAACAACCCGCCCGCCCTGTCGCTGCTCCCGTAGGACCGTACCTACCCGCGGATGCCTGAGGCGGCTGGCGCGAGCACAGCACTGATCTCCTCGTGCGGGCGCATGGCGGAAGGCGGTTCCGGCGACGTCACTGCAGTCGTGGGCCCCGCAGCCCCACGGCTGACACCCCGGTCCTGCAACACATTCGCGGTTCCTCTGCGTGGCTGCCGCTTCGCCGAACGGCCGGCCGCTGCTCCACAGGCGGTCGGGACCGTCGCGATGTGCTGGCGGGGTGGGCTGGCAGCGGCCGCCGACGGCCTGTGACACCCCGGTCCTGTTGGCCGTCGAAGGCCTGTACGGACCAGGCACTGATGGTGACGATCACCGACGGCGGTGGCCGCCGGAGGCGGACCGTGCGGAACGGGAAGCCCGCCGGGCCCGTTCGGCGGTCGAGGGTGCCCGATCACGTCCAGGCGGCACGGAGCCGGTCGGTGTGGGCGGTGAGCCAGGTGGCGAAAGACTGGAAGTCGGGGTTGAGTTCGCGCACCGCGTCGAGGTCGCGGGCCGAGGTGAAGCGCTGCTCGCAGTCCGCGTAGTACTGGAACATGTTTCCGGCCTCGTCCGCGCCGGGAAAGCCGAGCGCGCGGAACTCGTCCGGGCTCAGCGACACGTACCGCACCGGCACGCCGACGGCCTCGGTGAGCTTCGCGGCCATGTCGGCGAGTGGGACGTGCTCGCCGGCGATGCTGACGGTGGCACCGATGAGGTCGCTGCCGCGCTTCAGGACGGCGAGCGCCGTCTTGCCGATGTCGTCGACTGCGATGCCGGACAGGCGGCTGCCGCCCATCGGGAAGACGAGTCGGAGCGAGCCGTCGTCCTCTCGGTGGGGGCTGAAGGCGCCGTACAGGTTCTCCCAGTAGAACGTGGTGCGCAGGAACGTGGTGGGCACGCCGGCGTCGGTGAAGTAGCGGTCGGCCTCGGCCTTCGCGTCGAAGTGCGGCACGTTGTACGAACCCTGCAGGACCGGCATGCGCGGGTCGTCGAGCGGGATGCACTCGCGCGTGTCCTCCAGCGTGGACCAGACGGCGTGCTGCACCCCGGCGTGCCCGGCGGCGTCCGCCAACGCCCGGGCCTGGGCCTGTTCCCGCTCGGCGGACATGTGCTCCCAGAAGTTGGTCACCAGGTAGGCGCCGTACGCACCCTCGAAGGCCGCTCCGAGAGTGCCGGGTTCGTCCATGTCGGCCCGGACCACCTGGGCGCCGAGCCGCTCCAGTTCCCGTGCGCCGTCGGAGTCGGGATGGCGGGTGACGGCTCGGACGGTGAACCCGCCGGCCTCGTCCGCGAGGACCGCCCGGGCGAACCCGCCGCCCTGCTGTCCGGTCGCCCCGAACACTGTGATGATCTTCTTGCTGCTCACGGCATCCTCCTGCCCCGCACCCTGGTGCTGGCACAACAGTCCCAGCGCACCCCAGGTCGTCGTTCACGGCAAACCGAGTACCACTGCTCGAGCAGTGCGTAAGGGCGCGGATTGAGCAGCGACCAATCACGAGGCCCTCCGCAACGCCGGGTTCCGGCGTAATACGGCCCAGGCCTGCGCGGGCGGATACCCCGTGCAAGCCCCCGATGCACTGTGCCGGGCACGGTCCATCCGGCCGTGCCCGGCTGCGGAAGGCGGAGGATCTGTCCCGCGAGGGCGAGGTCCGGGTTGTGCCAGGCAGCGGCCGACCGGGCCGCACCGGTCACGGCGCCTCGGTGTCCGCCGCCGGGGGCTCGGGTTCCTCTTCGTCGTCAGCTTTGGCCCTGACGTCAGCCGGTGTGGGAGCTGTGATCGACCGCTCCTCCGCGGACCGCTTCCGCGTTTCCTCGCCGGGCTCGACGGTGTCGTCGTCGGATGTGGTCATTGAGCCGTCCTCCGTCCGGGATGCAGACCTGCACAACACGCAACAGGTACCAGGCGGCTTCCCCCGTCGGTTGCCGCCACACCGCCTCGACCTCGTGGATCTCGGCCCACCCGGGTTCGTCCTCGACGCGCGGCGGTCACCGGGAGCAGTGCCGGCCTGCAGCCCGAAGCCGTCGCGTGGCCGAGGGCGTGATTGTTCTGATCGCGGATAGGCTCCGAGCATGCGTCGCCACGATCTCGTCGTCATCGGTGGGGGTACGGGAAACGCGCTGATCGACGACCGCTTCGCGCATCTCGATGTCGCGGTGGTCTCACAGGGCCCATTCGGCGGCACGTGCCTGAACGCCGGCTGCATCCCCAGCAAGATGCTTGCCGCGACGGCGGATGTCGCCGATGCCGTCCGCGACGCCGGACGGCACGACGTGGACGCAGCCCTTCACCAGGTGCGCTGGTCGGACGTTCAACGGCGCGTCTTCGGCCGACTCGACGCCGACTCGCGGCAGAGCGAGCAGAGCCGCCGGGACTCCTCGTTCGTCGCCGTCTACCGGGGCACGGCCCGCTTCACGGGCGAGCGGAGGCTGCGCATCGACACGGCGGACGGACCGCGCGACGTGGAGGGTGAGCGGATCGTTGTCGCCGCCGGTGGCCGACCCACCGTCCCGCCGGTCGTCGCAGCCTCGGGACTGCCGTACGACACGTCCGACAGCATCATGCGGATCCCGCAGCCTCCGAAGCACCTTGCGGTGCTCGGCGGAGGCTACATCGCGGCCGAGCTCGCCCACGTGTTCCATGCCGCAGGCAGCCGGATCACCATCGTCGAGCAGCGCGACAGTCTCCTCGCCGACCAGGACGAAGCCGTCTCCGCCGCCTTCACCCATGCCGTGCGGGACCGCTACGACCTGCGTCTGGGGCGTGAGCTCACCCGGCTGGAAGGCAGACCGGGCGGCCTTCGCCTCGTCCTGGACGACGGCACGGCCGTCCTGGCCGACACGCTGCTGGTGGCGATCGGCCGCCAGCCCAACAGCGACCGCCTCGACCTGGAAACGGCTGGCGTCGCCTGCACCGACGACGGCCACGTCAGCGTCGACGAACAGCTGCGCACCAGCGCCGACGGCGTCTGGGCGATCGGCGACATCGTGACGGGCGTGCCGCTCAAGCACGTGGCCAATCGGGAGGCGGAGGTGGTCGCCCACAACCTGTTGCACCCCGATGATCCCCGCACGATGTCCTACGACGCGGTGCCGTCCGCTGTCTTCACCCGGCCGCAGATCGCGCGGATCGGTCTCACCGAGCAGGCAGTCCGGGAGCGGGGGATCGACTACGACGTGGCGGCCCACCGCTACGAGGACGTCGCCTACGGATGGGCGCTGGAGAACACCGAGGGATTCTGCAAGGTCCTCGCCGACCGCACCACCGGACTGATCCTCGGTGCCCACCTGATCGGCCCGCAGGCAGCCGCGCTGATCCAGCCCTTGGTCCTGGCCATGGCTTCCGGGATGACCGCGCGCGAGGCAGCCCGGCGGCCCATGTGGATCCATCCGGCCCTGACCGAGGTCGTGGAGAACACCCTGCTCGAACTCCCGGAGCGGTAGCACCACGGCAAGGCGCCACCGGCCACCGTTCGGGAGATCCACAAGCCGGAGCAGGCACTGAGCACCTCCGGCTGGGGGCTGCACCCGGCCTCGGTCTGCTCCGAGCAGGCTCGTCGCGGGCGCTGTGCGCCGCGGAGGACAGCCGGCGCCCGGTCCCTCGCCGCCTGTCATCACCTCAGCGTCGGCCCGTCTGGCTCGGCATGGGCACGGCCGTGCCCGGCACAGGCCGTCGCCACGCAGAGCCGGCACCGGGCCGTGCCGGTCAGGCCTGCTTCGGGGCCGCCGGCACCCTGCCGTGCACCGGGTTCTGGTGTTGCGCCGCGCGCCGGCCTCGGGCGAGGGCGCGCCGCAGTACCTCGGCGGCGTCGGCCTGCCGGTTGTCGAGGATCTCTGCATGGCGGTCGGCCCGTGCGGCCAGCCGCCGCAGCCGGGAGGCGAGCACGTCGTCGGAGGCAGCCGTACCCGGTGCTCGCAGGAGCGCGATCTTGCCCTGAACCCCGGATCGCATGGCCTTAGTGGTCTGCGTCGTAAGTCCTTCGGGGGTTGACTTCGAGACTGGGCATCGGCGTTCTCGTGGTGGGTGGCCGACATGTGGTATCGAGGGAGTTCTCGGGGGGTGGTGGCACTGCAGGTGGGCGGGAGGGTGTCTGATCGGAGGCTGGCTCGCCTCGTCGCGGGTGCGCTCAGCGTGGGACTGCGGGGGTGTGGCATCGGCGGTCAGGCGTCGGGGCGTGCCTCGAGGAATGCGAGGGCGCTCACCACGAACGCGTCGTGGAACTGGAAGATCCCCCCGTGTCCGGCGTCCGGGTAGAGGGGGACGAGTTCGCCCCGGGGCAGTCGTGCGGCGAGGTCGAGGGTGTTCTCGCTCGGCACCATTCGGTCGCTCTCGCCGTTGGCCACCAGGACCGGCTGGTGGATGCGGGACATGTCGGCCGGCGCCTGCAGGCCCCATCGGTGGATGGCCTTGAGCTGGGAGAGATAGGAGATGGGGGAGATCGCCTTGTCCCGGTGTTGCGTTCGCTCCTTCAGCCGGGCCAGGAACTCCTTGCCGGCCCGGCGTCCGTTCGCGGTACGGGTGAAGAAGAGGTACTGCTTCGGATCTTGGAGGGTGAGCAGTGCTCGGAGGGTGTCGAGGTGGGAGATCCGGCTCACGTTCTTCATACCCTTGCCACCGGCGGGTCCTGTGCCCGCGAGGATCAGCCTGCGAACGAGTTGCGGTTCGTTCTGTGCGATCACCTGGGCGATCATCCCGCCCATCGAGAAGCCGAGGATGTCCACCTGGTCGAGCTCGAGTGCCCGGATGAAGGTGACGGCGTCGTCGGCCATTTTCTCGATGGTCTTGGGTGTCGAGCCGGTGGACGCGCCGACGCCCCTGTTGTCGAACGTGATCACCCGGTGCCTGGCGGCGATGCCGTCGACGACACGGGGATCCCAGTTGTCGAGTGCCGCGGCAAGATGGGTGAGGAAGATCACCGGGATGCCGGACCGGGGGCCGAGGTCGCGGTAGGCGAAGGTCACTTGGTCGGCGGTGACGGTGCGGGTCGGTGCGTCCCGGTAGGACATCACCGTGCCGCCGCTACCTTCATGTGTGTCGTTCATGGGTGTGCCCTTCGGTCTCGGATCTACCACGGCCTCGCTCCGGCCGCTTCGTCCTCGCGGGTGTGCGCAGGACGGCTTCCCGGTCTTCCGACTGCGGGCGCGGGGCCGGCGGCCGGATGAGTGGGAGGGGCGCGCGGTGCACCTCTGGTCGATTCCTGCGGGGAGGGGGGATCCACTCGTCTGCCGAGGCCGGCCGGTCAGGTGGAGGCGGGGACCGGCCGGCAGACCTCACTCCATCGCGATGACGACTTTGCCGGCCTTCGCGCGGCCCTTCTCGGCGTACTCCATGGCGTCGCGGGTCAGGTCGAAGGGGAAGACCCGGTCGACGACGGGGTGGATCTGCCCGGCGTCGACGAGCCGGGTGAGTTCGCGCAGCTGGCCGCCGTCGGCCTTCATGAACAGGAACGAGTAGGTGACGCCGTGGCGCTTGGCACGGCGCCGGGTCCTGAAGCTCAGCGCGTTCATCGCCTGCCGCAGGACCGGGTTTGCGCCGAGCTCGCGGGCGAAGTCCGCGTCGGGCGGCCCGGCGATGCTGATGACCTTCCCGCCCGGCTTGAGGACCCGCAGCGACTTCTCCAGGGTCTCGCCGCCGAGGGTGTCCAGGACGACGTCGTAGCCCTCCAGGAGCTGCTCGAAGTCCTGGGCGCGGTAGTCGATGACCACGTCCGCGCCGAGTTCCTTGACCAGGCCGGCGTTGGCCGCGCTCGCGGTGGTGGCCACATGTGCGCCCAGGTGCCTGGCCAGCTGGAGGGCGATGGTGCCCACTCCGCCGGAGCCCGCGTGGATCAGGACTTTCTGGCCCGGCCGGACCTGCGCCTTCTCTACCAGCGCCTGCCAGGAGGTGAGGGCGACCAGCGGGAGGGAGGCGGCCTGCGCCATGGTGAGGGCGGCGGGTTTGGGGGCCAGGTCGTCCTGGTGGACGGCGATGAGTTCGGCGAAGGTGCCGATGCGGTCCTTGTCGGGCCGGGCGTAGACCTCGTCGCCCACCGCGAAGCGGGTGACCGACGAGCCGACCCGGACCACCACTCCGGCGAGGTCGTTGCCCAGGACGAGCGGAAGGCGGTACGGCAGGATCCTCTTGAAGGCGCCGTCGCGGATCTTGAAGTCCAGCGGGTTGACGCTCGCCGCGTGGATCTCGACCAGGACATCCTCGGGACCCGGCTGCGGATCGGGCAGCTCGGCGGCGTGCAGCGCCGACTGGTCGCCGTACTTCTCGATCAGGTAGGTCTTCATCTCTCCGTCTCCGTGTCCCGTCCGTACCCGAACGCGATCTCCGCTCGCTTCCGGGCCTGCCCCGGTACGAGCCACTTTCTGCTAGTCACTGCTGGTTCACGGCGCCCCACGCCGATGCGGCGGAGTGCTTCTCACGCCGCGTTCGGCGACGTGGCCAGGCTCTGCTTGACGTACCGGGTGGTCTCGTCGGCGAGGACCTCGGGCATGCCCGCCTCCACGGCGGACAGGGCCTGGGCGGCGACCTCGGCGGGGTTTGCCTTCTGGTCGGCGGGAACGCCGGCGGCCATGTCGGTGTCCATGTACCCGACGTGCAGCGCCGTCACCGTGATGCCGCGGGGCGCCAGTTCTTCTCGGACCGCGCCGGTCAGCGCCCATGCCGCCGCCTTCGCCGCAGCGTATGCGCCGAGGCCGGCCGGGTGCATCCAGGACAGGACCGACAGCACGTTGAGCACGCCGCCGCCCCCGTTGGACTCGATGACCGGGGCGAAAGCCCGCGTCACGGTGAGAGGGCCGAAGAAGTTCACCTCCATTTCCAAGCGCACTGCGTCCGGGCTGCCCGCGATCAGCGACGTTCCGGTGGAGATGCCCGCGTTGTTGACCAGCAGCGTCGCGTCGGCGGCGATGCGGGCCGCCGCCCGGATCGACTCCGCGTCGGTCACGTCCAGCCGCAGCGGGACGACGCCCGGAAGGTCCACCGTCTCGGGGCGGCGGGCCGCCGCGTACACCTTGGCCCCGCGCTCCACGAGCTGGGCGGCAAGATGCCGCCCGAGCCCCCGGTTGGCGCCAGTGACCACCGCGACCGCGTCCTTCAGTTCCATGAGCACTCCCGACGTAGTGGGCGGCAGCCGACCGCCACAATAGATTTCATCCAACATCTAAAATGGAGTCTAGAATAGATTCGACTCGACATCCAACTGGGAGGGTGACCAATGGGCCGCGTATCGCAGGCACAGGCACGGGACAACCGCCGACGGGTCGTGGAGACCGCCTCCCGGCTCTTTCGGGAACAGGGCACGCACGTCAGCGTCGCCGACCTCATGAAGGCCTCCGGCCTGACCCACGGCGGCTTCTACAAGCAGTTCGCCTCCAAGGAGGCACTCGTCGACGAAGCCACCGCCCACGCCTTCGCCGAACTCGCCCGCCACCACAAGGACGGGCTCGACCAGTACGCCGGACAGCGCGACGCCGCCCAGCGGGCGCTGATCGACGCCTACCTCTCCACCGAGCACCGCGACAGCGCCGCGGACGGCTGCCCCGCCGCCGCACTCGCCGGCGACATGGCCCGCGACGGCGCAGACGGCGAGGCCCGCCGCGTCTACACCCAGGGAGTCGGCGACTTCGCCGACTGGCTCGCCACCGAGGACCAGGACGGCATCACCCGGCTCTGCACCATGCTCGGCGCACTCATCCTGTCCCGCGCCACCAAGGGCTCCCCGCTCTCCGAGAAGATCCTCACCACCGCACGCGAGGCACTGACGGCCACCAACTGACCAAAGACGCGGTACAGGGCGGCACCGCGCAGGAAGGGCGCGTGTCGTCGACCTACCGTCATCCTCTTCTCGTGATCGGCCTGCCTGCCTTGCCCGTTCCCTCGGCCTGCCCGACAACCCTGACCGCCTCCGAGCGGGAGCGGTTGAAGAAAGTGGCCTACGGCCACAGGACCGAGCACCGGATCCGGCAGCGCGCCCACGTCGTGCTGCACGCGGCCCGGGGCCGGTCCAACGCCCGCATCGCCCGTGAGACCGGGCTGCACCTGGACACCGTCCGTACGTGGCGCGGCCGCTTCGCCGCATCCCGGCTGCCCGCCCTCGGCGACCTCAAGCGGTCCGGCCGTCCTCCTTCACGCCGCTGCAGGCAGCTCAGGTCAAGGCCCTCGCCTGCCAGTTGCCCGCCGAGAGCGGCACACCGCTCGCACGCTGGTCGGCCCCGGAACTGGCGCGCAAGGCGGTCGCCCGGACCATCGTCGGCACAAATCTCCGCCTCCACCGTGCGGCGCTTCCTCAAGCAGGACGCGCTCAAGCCCTGGCAGTATCAGTCCTGGATCTTCATCACCGACCCCGCCTTCCGCCCCAAGGCCGAGCGCCTCCTTGACCTGTACGCCCGCACCTGGCAGGGCGAGGCGCTCAGTGCGGACGAGTACGTGATCAGTGCCGACGAGAAAACCTCAGTCCAGGCCCGCTGCCGCCGTCACCCCACCCTGGCCCCCGGGCAGGCCAGGACGATGCGGGTGAACCACACCTACGGCCGCGGCGGGGCCCTGGCCTATCTCGCCGCCTACGACGTCGGGACGAGGCCCGCAAGAAGATGGCCGACGGGCCCGTCACCGAGACGTACGGGCTGGACACCGGCAGGGTGATCGCGGTGCTCAACGACGTCGTGGCGACCGAGGTGGTGTGCTGGCTGCGCTACACCCGGCACGCCATCTCCGCCACCGGCATCGACCGGGCCCAGGTGGCCGCGGAGTTCACCGAGCACGCCGCCGAGGAGATGCAGCACGCGCTGCGCGCCGCCGAACGCCTCTCCCAGCTCGGCGGCGAGCCCGACTTCGACCCGGCGACGCTCGCCCGGCGCGCCCACACCGACTACACCACCCGGCGCCTGATCGAGTCGATCCTCGAGGAGGAGGAAGAGCACGCCGACGACCTGACGGACCTGCTGGCCGTGTAGCGATCACGGCCGGACCGCATTCCCGGTGGCTGACGTCAAGTCGTCGTCGGCCACCGGACGTGCGGCGCGCGCCGGCGACGCGGAACGCGTCCCCCGCACCGCGGCGGCGCAACACCGACACCTGCCGTTGTACAGGTCAGGCTCGGGCGGTGATCGTGGGAAGCCACGCCTCCGCGATGATCACCTGTTCGCCGACGTCGATGCCGACGGCAGGGCCCGGCTGTCGTCGCACCGTTTCTCCACGTTCTCCGCGATCCAGGGGACTGGTTTCAGGAGCCTGGAGGAGAGCGCCCGGGTCGAGTTCGAGATCCAGAACGGCCAGTCCGCAGGCGGCGAATGTCAAGTCTTGTCGTAGGCGACTTCTCGCCGCCCCGCCCCGCAGCATGCGTTCGGGGCAGAGCGCCGTTGCTGTTGGGCTGGACACCACGGGTGCCGCTCCGGCTCCTGCGCCCGCCCACGGCGGCCTCGGCCTTGTCGGGTGGAGAGCGGGGCCCAACCATTCTGGGCTGTCCGGCGTGATCAGTCTCTTGTGCAGGCAAGGCCGGGTGCGGTCCTGGAAGTGCTGTCCGCGGAGCCGATGGGCACCCACAGTGTCTGGGATTGCCCGGATACGTCGTGTAGGTGCCGATCGTTCAGGGGGCGGCCGGGCAGGAGGCGCCGGCCCGCAGGGGGAAGCGCTCGACGGTGAGGTGCCAGTTCTGCAGGCCGAAGGTGGCGTTGCTGCTGGCCTGTACCTGGATCCGGGTGGTGGCGTCGCGGCTCTCGAACTGGGGGGCGAAGCAGGCGGTCCGGGTGTAGCCGTGGGCGCTCCACTCGGGTCCTCCGCGGGCGGTGACGAAGCGGGCATTGGTGTCGCCAGGGGCGGCAACCTGGCCGCCGACCAGGACACGGACCGAGCAGACCGCGTTGTTGACCGGAGACGAGCAGATGGCGTCGGCGTCGAAGTGGACGACGAAGACGCCGTCGAAACCGGCGCCGCGGCCGGTGGAGTCGGTGATCACGGCTCCGGGCAGGTCGGTCCAGTTCTGCGCGGTGGTTTCGAAGCGGTCGGCGTTTCAGAGGGTGGCGACGGCCGGGGTGCCGGTGCCCTGGACCGGGGTGGTGGGCACGGCGCGGGTGGCGGACTCGGCAGCCGGGGCGAACAGGGCCACGGCGCTGAGCGCGCTGACGGCCAGCGCTGCGGTGAGCAGACTGGGGCGGGTCATGGCGTCCTCCTGGGACTGGGGAGGGCCGCCCGGGAGCCCTCGCTCTCGGGCGGCGGGGGACTCAGGGGATCTGGCCGCCGGAGGTCTTGGCCTCCAGCTTGATCCACTTGGCGGCGCTGGGGACGCCGGACGGGTCGAGCAGGAAGAGCATGTAGTAGCCGGGCGGCGCGGCCGCGGCCAGCGGGGGTGCCTGGAGGGTGAGTTGGCCGCCGTTGCGGGCGTTGATCCGCAGTTCCAGGTGGCGCTGGCTGGTGTCCACCGAGTGGGTGGAGGTGATCGGCGCGAGCAGGACGGCGCGGCTGACCTTGTCCGGCGTCGAGGTGGAGACCGGGAACTCGGCGTTGAACCGGACCGGGTCGGTGGGTGCGGTGTCCAGCGCGGGCCGGTTGCCTGTCTGCAGGTAGGGCGGCTCGTAGATCTCGATGGTGCCGTTCATGCCGGACTTGATGTCCGGGTTGTTGGCGATCTGCTGCAGTTCGTCGCCAGTGATCATGACGCGCCCGTCGGGGAGGATCACCGCGTTGGAGTGGTAGCCGCGCGGCAGCCGCTGGACCGGGCCGAGCTTCCAGTTGCCCTGGTCGTCGCGGAACTCGGTCTGGCGGTACTTCAGGTCGGCGTTGGGGTTGTATGGCCCGTTGCCGTAGTCGCGGATGTCGAAGGCGCCGTTGACGGTGAACAGCTTGCCGTCCGGGAAGATCAGGGTGTCGTCCTGGGTGCGGCCGAAGGCGCGCGGCTTGGCCACGCTCCACTGGCCGCCGGCGAGCTGGTAGGTGTTCGGGTCCTTGCGGTTGCCGCCGAGGACGAGCACGGAGTCCGGGCCGTTCACACCGCCGGGGAGGGCGACGGCGGAGCCGTAGTTGCGCCAGGGCATGTCGGCGGGCAGCTTGTCGAGGTCCGGGCGTGCGGGCAGGTCGGCGCGGGTCTCGGCCTTGGGGTCGAACACCCACTGCTCGTTCGGGGTGCGGCCGAGGCCGTAGATCTTGCCGTCGTTGAGCGAGAACAGCTGCGGGTAGTCCTGGGTGAACGGCGCGTCCGCGCCGAAGCGGTCCACCGGGGCGGTCGGCACTTTGCCCGGGTCCTTCTCGGGGGTGACGGACTTTGCGGGGAAGCGCTCGACGATCGGCGTCGGCGTGCCCCAGCCGAGTTCGGACTGTCCGGACATGATCAGCTGCCTGCCGTCCGCGCCGGTCACCACCGACGGGTACCAGCGGCCCACCTGCATGTCCGGGTTCTGGGTCCAGGCTTCCTTCCACGGGTCGAATACCAGCGACAGCTTGGCGCCGGCGCCGCCGTTGCCGCCCAGGTTGCCGCCGAACACACCGACCATGCCGTTGGGCAGGTACGAGTGGCCCGCGCAGAAGAACGGCGCCGGGCGGTTGGCGCCGGTGCCGTCGTCCAGCACCACATTGGGCGGGGGCACGGCCTTGAACGCGTCGGCGCCGGTGCCCTTCGCCGGATCCCACAGGTAGGCCCGGCCGGCGTTGGCCATGCCGATGACGTTGGTGGGCGCGGGCTCCTTGGTCGGGTCGGTCTCGACCGCCTCGAAGGAGAAGATCAGCACCTTACCGGTGGGCAGCAGGGCGATGTGGTCGCCGTAGTCGGGCGAGGGGAAGTAGTCGGTGAACTTCCCGAAGACCATCGGGTCGAACGCGCCGTTGGTCGCCTTCTGGCTGTCCGTCAGCGCCTTGAGGCGGTTGATCCGCATCGGGTTGGGATACCCGTTGTCCGGGCCGCCCTCGGCCCGCCGGGAGCCCCCGGCGGCCCGGCTCTCCAGCCGGATCCAGGCCCGGTAGGCGGCCTCGTCGTGGCCGAGCGCGGTGAGTTCCGCCGGATCGATGGCGGCGTTCACCTGCTCGGCGGTGAAGCCGGCCACCGCGTCCGGGCCGGCGGCCGTCGCGGGGGCGGTGGACAGCAGGGACGCGGTGAGGCTGGAGGCGAGGACGCAGGCCGCCGCCGCGGCGGCCAGCCGGGAGCGGGAGGGTGGTGCGGTACGGGACATGGCCTTCCTTCGAAAGCGGAGAGTGACCGGCGCCGACGGGGACGGTCCGTTGGAGGCAGTCGAGGGGGAAGCGGGCGCGACGCAAGTCGTTCGTCGACGGACGAGCGACAGTCTGACGTTGCGGGAGAGCTGCTGTCGCGTCAGACACGCGGACGGGATGGTCGGGCGAGCCTGGCGTGATCATGAAGTTCGGGTACGTAGCATGTGGTTGACCGTCACCATCGGTGACCATTCAGGAGGGCGCATGCCGACCGATCTGCCGTTGCGGGAGAACGAGGACATCCAGGGCGACATTCTCGCCGGCTTCAAGAAGGACCAGATGGTCCTGCTCTTCCTCACGTTCGAGGACGGGATCAAGGCACGCAGCTGGCTGCGGAAGCTGACCCCCAGAATCGCCACCACCAGGCAGGTGGCCGCCTTCAACAAGGCGTACAGCGAGGCGCGCAAGCGCTCGGGCGGCGAACCCACCGGGCTCAAGGCCACCTGGCTGGGCGTCAGCTTCACCTACAAGGGCCTCGAGACGCTGATCGGCAAGGAGCCCTACGCGCCGATCCCGAAGGAGGACGACAACACCCTTCGCGCCTTCCAGCAGGGCCCGGTGGACCGGTTCAAGATTCTCAAGGACGAGGGGGACAGCCACCCCAGCACGTGGGTCTTCGGTAACAACCGCACCGAGGAGTCGATCCACGCGATCCTCACCATCGCCTCCGACACCGTCGAGGACCTCCAGGCCGAGGTGATCGCACAGCGCGAGGCGGCGGCCCAGACCAGGGTCTCCATCGTCTTCCAGCAGAACGGGGCCACGCTGCCCGGCAGCCGCCGGGGCAAGGAGCACTTCGGCTTCAAGGACGGCGTCAGCGAGCCGGGCGTGCAGGGCTTCGACGAACCCGATCCGCTGCGCAAGGAATGGGTCAAGGACCATCCGGGCACCCGGCTGATCCCGGCCGGCGAGTTCGTCATCGGCCAGCCCCGGGTCGAGCCCGGCGTGCTGCCGAAGACCGAGGCGGCCTGGGCCCACAACGGCTCCTTCCACGTGGTGCGGCGGCTCGCCCAGGACGTGCCCGGCTGGTGGGCGCAGCTGGCCCGGCTGCTGCCGGTCCTGCGGGAGAAGAAGGCCGTGCCGCAGGACGCCACGGTCGAGTGGCTGGCCGCGCGGGTGGTGGGCCGGTGGCGCTCGGGGACGCCGGTCGCCAAGTGCCCGCACGCGGACACGCCGTTCAACACCGTGGCGTCGAACGACAACGAGATCAGCTATCTGGACGACCTCGAGGGGCACACCACCCCGCTCTTCTCCCACCTGCGCAAGACCAATCCGCGCGACGCCCTCCAGGAGAGGCCCGGTGAGCAGCCGCTGCCCGAGGAGCCGTGGATCGACCGTCGCCGGATCATGCGGCGCGGCAGCCCGTACGGCCAGCCCTTCGACCCGGCCGCC
Source organism: Kitasatospora sp. NPDC085879 (assembly GCF_040686255.1). Lineage (NCBI taxonomy): Bacteria > Bacillati > Actinomycetota > Actinomycetes > Kitasatosporales > Streptomycetaceae > Kitasatospora > Kitasatospora sp. NPDC085879. The sequence goes on from NZ_JBFBJZ010000074.1 coordinate 25,394, forward strand.
GAGGGGCCGGGCGGCCCCGACGATCCGCGCGGGCTGCTGTTCGTCTCCTACCAGGCCGACCTGGTCACCCAGTTCGAGTTCATCCAGAACATGTGGATCGACGCCCCGAACTTCCCGCCGAACCGGAAGGCGCCGACGGGCAAGTCGCCGAACCCCGGCCCCGACGCGATGGTCGGCGTGGACGGCACCGTCTACTGGGAGCACGCCGACGGGGAGCCGGTCGAGCTCGGCTTCCAGCGCTTCGTGAAGACCGAGGGCACGGTGTACGCGTTCGCGCCCTCGATCACCGTGCTCAAGGCGCTCGGCGACGGCCGGCTGCCGGGCAAGGACCAGCCGGAGCTCGGCCAGCCGGTGGACACCTTCTGGCCGGTGCCGGACATGCAGCGGGACAAGGGCAAGAGCTGGTACTGGGTCTTCCGTACGGTCGGCGGCAAGCAGGTCTACCGGCTGGTCTCGATCGCCGACGGAGATGAGCACACCGACGTCAAGGAGGCGCCGGACCAGCCGATCTCCGAGTGGGACTCCTTCGATTGCCTCCGGCAGGTGGACTTCCTGCTGCCCTTCCCGGACCGGCAGCGGGTCAACGGCAAGACCTGGTACTGGTTGTTCCACACGCCGCTGTCCGGCACCCAGCAGTACCGGGTGATCTCGATCGCCGACGGCCGTGACCACGAGGATGTGAAGGAGCGGGCGGATTCCCTGCTCGCCGACTGGAAGTCACTTGAAGGCGTCGCCAAGGTCGACTTCGTGCTGCCGGTGCCGGACCGGCAGCGGGTCAACGGCAAGAGCCTGTACTGGGTCTTCCACACCACGGCCGGGCAGCAGCTCTACCGGGTGATCTCGATCGCGGACGGCGAGAAGCACGAGGACGCGCTGGTCCTGGCCGACCAGCGGATCTCCGAGTGGGACTGCTTCGCCAACATCTCCCGGATCACCACGATCCTGCCGGTGCCGGACATGCAGCGGATCAACGGCATCTCCACATACTGGGTCTTCCACCGCGACCAGTACCGGATCGTCAGCATCGCTGACGGCAGCGAGCACCAGGACCGGATCGTCGTGCCGGACCGCGGCGTCACCCTGTGGAAGTCGCTGAGCTGACCCTGTCCCGGTCCGACCCGAGCCCGCCGGACGCGCTCGGGTCGGACCGGGCAGCCGCGCCTCGAGCGCGTCCGGGCCGAGAGCGACTAAGCAGCGTGCCGGGGTTGTCTGGTAGCCGGTGTGTGCGGTGTTCTCTTGGCCAGTGCGAAAGGCCTCCGCCCGGGGTGGGCGGAGGCCTTGGGTCGTACGTGCCGCTGGTCGGCCGGATCGCCGCCGGCGGCCCGATCCTCGCCGAGCAGACGGTGGAGGACGTCTTCCCGCTGCCGCGTCAGCTGGTCGGCGAGGGCGAGCCCTTCGCGCTCACCGTCCGCGGCGACTCGATGATCGAGGCGGCCATCCGTGACGGCGACTGGGTCACCGTCCGGCGGCAGCCGGCCGCCGAGAACGGCGACAGCGACATCGTCGCCGCCATGATCGACGGCGAGGCCACCGTCAAGCGCCTCAAGCGCGAGGACGGCAAGATCTGGCTGATGCCGCACAACCCGGCGTACGCCCCGATCCCGGGCGACAACGCCACCATCCTCGGCAAGGTCGTCGCCGTCCTACGCCGCCTCTGATCCGTGTCCTCGGCTCACGGAGGCCTGGGGGAAACGGCGTTCAGCGCGCCGCGGCCGCCGATCTGTGCCGCACGGGTGACCCCTCCCGCTGGCAGCTCACCGCACGCTCGGCTTCGCGGTGGCCGGAAGCGACACGGCACCGGCGACCGTACACCGAGGTAGCGAGTTCGCTGGGGAACGATGATCACGGCGCTGGTCGGCGTGGCCACCCTCGGCGCGGGCTTCGCCGGAGGCTTCCTCACCCAGTCCAAGGTCGGAGGTGCGGAAAGCCGGCCCCAGCCGACCGTCACGGTCACCGTCCCGGGGCCGACGGTGACGGTCCCAGGCCCCGCGGCAGCCGCACGGACCGGCCAGGCCGGTGGGCCGTCCGTCAACGCTGTGCCCAGCGGAGCGGCGGACAACGGCACCTCACCGACACTCGCCTGGCTGCTCCTTGCTTCGCCTGACGGCGGCCGCAGCGGCACGAAGACCGTCCTCACAGGCCAGGGCTTCCCCCGAAGGAGATTGTCCGGGTCTCCTTCATCATCAAGGGAGACGTCGGCGAGGACTACAGGGCGCGCGATCTCCGGGACACGGTGCCGACGCCCAAGGCGTGTTCTCCCTCGAAGTCGTCATCCCGTCCGACCTCGGCAACGATGCCAACCTGAACGCCTACCTCAGGGCTCGAACCTCCACCACCAAGACGGAAACCGTCTTCGACCTCGCCGGCTGACGACGCCTCCGCTACGCCTCGGTCTGCTCCACTCACCTGGGACCGGGGGGCGGCACCCCAGGCGTTCACCGTGGACGTCCCGGGCCCGGCACTGCTCGGACTCTCCAGACCCACGGGCGAACCGGTCGACTCAGCACAGGGTCGCCTGGGTGCTGTAGGTACGGGCCGGTTCAGGCAGAACGACTGTGCCGGTGAGGGCTTCGTGCAGCCGGACGGCGAGCGAGGAGTTCCGGGCCGTTGCGGGCTGCTTGATCGCCATCTCGAGGGCTTCGGGGTCACCGACCAGGACGAGCATCTGCCGGGCCCGGGTGACGGCGGTGTAGAGGAGATTGCGGCGCAGCAGCAGGTATGAGGGGCCGGTTTTGGTGAGGGGGACGACGACGTGCGGGTATTCGCTGCCTTGGGCGCGGTGGACGGTGATGGCGTAGGCGTGGAGGAGTTCGTCGAGCTCTTCGAAGGCGTACAGGACCTTGCTGCCGTCGTCGTCGAGGGTGACGTGGATGTGGCGTTCTTTGTCGTCGATGGCGCTGACGCGGCCGGTGGAGCCGTTGAGGACGCCCTTGCGAATGTCGTTGCGGACGGCGATGACGCGGTCGTTCAGGCGGAACGGCCGGCCGTCGCCCCAGTGCTGCGCCTGGCCGTCGCGGTGCGGGTTGACTTCGGCCTGGATGGCCGCGGCGAGCTCCTGGGTGCCGGCCGGGCCCTTGGTGCTCGGGGCGAGGACCTGCACGTCGTCCGCGGTGATGCCGTACTTGGCGGGCAGGCGGCGGGTGACGAGGTCCACGACGGTGGCAGGGATCTGCGCGTCGGGAACGGGGAGGAACCAGAAGTCGCCGCCGCTGCGCACGGGCCGACCGTGCCGGATCTGGGCGGCGTTGGTGGTGATGGCGCTGTCCGCGCTCTGGCGGAAGACTTCGCCGAGTTCGGTGCGGGGGACGGCTTCGACGGTGAGGAGGTCGCGCAGGACCTGGCCGGGGCCGACGCTGGGGAGCTGGTGGACGTCTCCGACCAGCAGCAGGTGCACGCCCGGTGTGAGTTTGCCGAGGAGACGGTCGAGCAGGGGCAGGTCGAGCATGGATGCCTCGTCGACGACGATCAGATCCGCCTCCAGCGGGTCCCAGGCGTCGAAGAGGTTCAGCAGCCCGGCGTCGTCGCAGGGCTTGCCGATCATGCGGTGCACGGTGGTGGCCGTCCGGCCGGTCAGCTCCTGCAGGCGCTTGGCCGCGCGGCCGGTCGGCGCCGCGAGGCCCACCCGGCCGCCGGCCGTCTCCACGAGGTCGACGATCGACTTCACGGTGAACGACTTGCCGCAGCCAGGCCCGCCGGTCAGCACCGACACCGGCTCGGTGAGGGCCATCCGAGCCGCCGCCTCCTGTGCCGGGGCGAGTTGCACGGCGCTGTCGAACACGGGCAGCGGCCCGCCGCCGCGCCACGGACCCAGCGACGCCAGCCGGGTCTTCGTGCTGCGCAGGCGGGCGATCCGGGCGGCGACGGAGGCCTCCGCGGCATGCATGCGGGGTGTGAACACCGCGGCCTGGAGCCGTCCGTCCCGGGGGACGTCCTGCACCACGACGCCGCCGGAGGCGACCAGCGCGCCGAGCTCGTCGGGCAGCAGCTCGGCGAGCGTCTCGTCCCGGAGGTTCTGCAGCGTGCGGTGGAGCAGCTGGCGCTCGAACAGGAAGCACTGGCCGTCGCGGACCGCCGCCGTCTCCAACGCGTGCAGCAGAGCCGCTCGCAGCCGCTCCGGGCTGCGCTCCGGCAGGCCGAGCCACAGGGCCAGCTTGTCGGCGGTGGTGAAGCCGATCCCGTAGACCTCGGTGAGCCGGTAGGGGTGCTCCTGCACGATGTCCAGGACGTCCGCGACGTCGTGGGCCTCCCGCCGGACGGTGCGGAAGTGGTGGGCGATCCGCGGCGCGTGGGTGGGGGAGACGGCGGCGCCCTGCAGCAGCACCATCAGCTGCCGGATCTCCTGGTGGACCTGCCACGCGGCGACGATCTCCGCGTGGCGGGCCGGGCCGATCAGGTGCACCTCGTGCAGTCGCTCCGGCGTGGTGTCGATGACCTGCAGGGTGTCCAGCTTGAAGGTGTCCACGATCGCGTCCGCGAGCTTCGGGCCGATGCCCCGCACGAGTCCGGAGGCCAGGTACTTGCGGATCGCGTGCAGGGTGGCCGGCTCGATGTAGCGGCACTCGGTGGCGTGGAACTCCTCGCCGTATACCTGGTGCCGCCCACGGCGGCCGGTCACCTGCAGTGTCTCCCCGGGCTGCACCCCGAGCAGTGCCTCACCCCTGGCGGTCAGACTCCCGCCGTCCTCCAGGCCCAGGCGCAGCGCGGTGAAGCCGCCGCTCCCGATGTAGAGGATCCGCTCGACGATGCCGTCCACCGTCTCCAGCTGCTGTTCTTCCGCCATTTCCCCGCCCTCTCCCGCTGCACCCGGCGAGATGCCTTCCCTCCAGGCCATCACCGCACGCAGACCGGTCGCGCTGGGCTGCCCCGGCCCGGCGGCGCCGTCCGAACGCGATCCCTGCCGATCGTGGCGGCTCCCGGCCCGCACTGCAGTGCCCGGGTCGAGGGGCACACCACCCGCATGTCGGCCGGGCACGCTGGTACGACATCTCACCATCATCGCCGGTCATCCGCCCCGCCGCGGGGCGGCGCCGCGGAGGGCGGCGCCCACCTGCACTGCGGGCCGCCCCTGTGCCGCTCCTCACCCCGCCCGGACGCAATGCCGTGCCCGAGTCCCGGCAGGCGGGTCCCAGGGCCTGCCCAGCCCCCCGCGCGCGGCCGTCTGCGTCCTCGCCGGTCCGCCGCTGCGCTGACGAGTGTTCACCTCGGCCGCGCTCTGCGAGCGGTCCCGATTCCCGCTTGGTGTCCGCGGGGGCGGACGGGCACCGCTGTTGGCACTCGCGCAGGGCAGTGTTGCTTCGCCCTGGCAGGGTTGCGGATGCAGCGCGACGGAGGGGCCCTGCGCGAGGACGGGCTGTGGCGCGAGCCCCGTACTGCAGGCAGCCTGGGGGCTGTCCACCGGACGATCTCCCGCTGTGTCGACCGGAGTTGACGCATTGCCGGCCGCGGCGATCCGTCCCCTCTCCCACGTCGTCTGCCCGGACCTTCGGGCACGGAACGCGCGCCTTGCTTCGGAGCCCCGGTTCGGGCGTGGGCTCCTCTACCGGGCCGCTTTGCGGCGCGCCGAGCCGAGACGCGCGGGCGGGGGTGTGGGTGCAGAATTTCCGGAAACCCGGCTTCCGGCGGCAGTTGGCGATCTACATTCGCATATGGGCAACTCGGCCCAGTGAGGGGATGGTGTCTGTGGGAACCGTCGAGGACGAGCACGGCACGGTGGAGGCGGCAATCGCGTGGCTGGAGCGCAGGCTCCCCGGAGTCCGGACACGTCGCGAGGATCTGGAGCGCGAACTCGCCGAAGCTGTCCGCGAGGAGCAGGCCCTCCATGGCGCGCTGGACGGCCTGCGCGCACTGACCACCGCCTGGAGCGGCGAATCGGCGGGGGACCTGGGCGTTGCACCTCGGACTGTGCCGCCGGCCGCCGGGCCCCAGCCTGACGATCCCGCTACGGTCGCCCCTGCGCCGGACGCTGCCGCGCGCGATGACACCGCTGAGGAACGGCTGGCCCCGGCGACCACCGAAGCCGAACTCGGCCAACCGGCTCCCGCCGCCGGGGAGGACGAGCCCGTGACGGTCCCCGCAGGGGAGCAGCGCGACGGCACAGCGTCGAGGCCCGCGAAGCGCACAGCGGCCAGGAAGGCTCCGGCCAAGAAGAGCGCCGCCGGGAAGACCACCGTTCGGAAGTCCCAGGCGAAGGCTGCGGCCGGCAAGCCGGCCCACGGCGTGAAGCAGGGCACGGGCGGGCGAAGTGCCGCCCGGGGTGCGGCCGAGGCTGCCGGACCGGCGCCAGTCGCGCCGACGACGGCGAAGCCGACCCGTCCGGCGAGGAAGTCCGCCACGGCGGCGCGGACCCGGGGTGCGGCGCCCGACACCGCGCCCACACGGTCGCGCCGGAGCCGGACCAGTTCCGACAGCGTGCTGGAAGCACTCGCGGCGGCGGCCGGACCGCTGCGTGCCCGGGACGTCGTCGATGTTCTGGGTCTGGAAGCGGGGGCCACAGACGCGATGCGCACCACGCTCGAACGGCTGGCCAAGAGGGGCCTGGCGCGCAGGGTCGCTCGTGGCACCTACACCACGGCCGAGAAGGCCTGACTACCGGAACGGGGGAGTGGTGGTGGGCGGGAGCAACCTCCTGGGGGAGCTGCGGCAGGAGCCGGGGATGGGCCGAGCTCTGCTCACGCGGCACGCAGGTATCGCTCCCGCCCAGGTCCGGGACGCCGAGCAGGGGCGCACGCCCGTGATCCCCGCGGAGATCCTCGCGTGGGCCGCCCGCCGCGGCCTCGATGCCGTCGACCTCGACCGCCGGTTCCGCGTCCGGCAGGCCGGCGTCCAGCAGCGGCAGAGGCGGTCACGGCCCTGTTCGACGGGGCGTTCAAGTAGCAGCAGCTGCGGACCGCATCCCGAAGCCTGCGCGCCGAGCCGCCCGGAACGGTGTTCCGGCGATACCGCCGCCGGCTGGCATCTCCGCCGCTGAGGTGGCCCGCCTTTGCAGGTGTCGGCGGCAACGTATCGGGCCTGGGAATCCGGTGCCGCCTGCCCGTCGGTCAGGCGAGCCATCACCTCATCCGACTGGAGCGGCACCGCCTGGCTCCTCGGACAGGCCGACGCCGACGCCAGGCCCACGGAAGCCGCCGTGGAGCGTGCGACCCGTGACACGGCACTGGCCGAGCCGCCGTCCCGATACTGCCCGCACCACCACATGGCCGCACACCCGGCAGCACAGGTGCCCATTCGCTGCACACCCGGCACTTGCTACCGGGCTGTCAGCCACGACCACCAGACCAGGCGCCGACGCCTACCACCAAGATCCGATATGCAGGCCATCAGAAGGGCGGCTCCTCGGTGCACCCCCCGTCGCCGGCGGCCTTCTTGAGCTCGTCCCAGTACGCCTGCTCGCGTCGCTTCTCCTCCTGCTGGGCGGCCACGCCGGGTACGGCGGCGATTGCCTCGGCACAGGCGCGCCCTCCCGGGTTCAACCTGAGTAACTACGCTGCCACGCAAGCCATCTGAACCGGCATCCGGCCGGACAGAACGTCTGAACGACACCGCCCTGGGGACGGACCTGCTCACCTGATCTCCCCACCGGTCATTCGACCGAATGAGGCCGGGTGGGGTGTCGAGGGTGGGGTGGATCAGCAGGAAGGCCGCCGCGGCGCGGTGGGATCCCGGATCGCTCACCATCGTGTCGGGCCTCCGGGGCTCGTCGACGTCGTCCTCGGTCCTGCCGCCGCGGAAGGCTCGGCGATGGCGGCGCGTCCTCACGCCTGGGGCGGCGCCTGATTCCCTTGGCGCTGCCGCTGGCGGTAGTTGCGCATGGACACCTGTGAGCCGCAGCCGGGACTGCAGTACAGCCCTCCCCCATTGCGGGTGCGGTCGAAGAAGCCGAAATGGCATGGGGGGTTCCGGCACGCCTTGATGCGCCCCCAGTCGCTGCTCTGGGCGAAGGTCGTCACCGCAGCCAGTACGGTTCCGAACACACGCTCCACGCCCGCCTGCGGCGACGCCAGCTCGACACCGCCGGCCGTAATCACCGTCGCCAGCGGGTAGAGCGAACCCGCGCGTCGCAGGTGCCGCTCGGCACGCTGCAGCGGCTCACCCAGGCTCTCCTCGTCGCCCGAGTGCGCGAGCAGCACGGTCACCAGGGCATCGCGCAGCTCGCGCGCGGCCGCGGCATCAGCATCGGTCGCCACGGTTTCGCCGCCGAACTCGTCGTACTCCGCCAGCCACGCCGCGAACGAGTCCCCGTCCCCGAACAACTCCCGCCGACCGGACCCGTCCGCGCGCGTGTTCACGAACGCGAGCACGGTCTCCACCGCCGGTGTGACGGTGCGCGGGCTGAGTTTGGGAGGTCCGGCTGCCGCACTGCTCATGCCCTCACCCTACATCAGCAGGAAGAGGCACTAATCCGTCTAACGGGCAACCTAGAACGCCATCCGGCTTGACTCGTTGCGATCTAACTCATTACGGTCGCAACATGAATGGAACATCCAACCAGCAGACCCACCCCCGCACATGGCTGATCACCGGCGCGACGTCCGGCATCGGCCGCGAACTGACGCTCCAGGCGCTCGAGAGCGGCGACGTCGTCTCGGTGCTCGCCCGCGACACCGCTTCCCTGGACGAACTGACCGAAGTGCACGGCGAGCGCCTACTCCTCATCCAGGCGGACGTCCGTGACGAGCAGGCCGTCCGGGAAGCGGTGGAGCGCACGCTCACACGGTTCGGCCGCATCGACGTGGTGGCCAACAACGCCGGCTACGGACTGTTCGGAGCTGTCGAGGAGGCCTCCGACGCGCAGATTCGCGCCGTGTTCGACACCAACGTCTTCGGAGTGCTCAACGTGCTCCGCGCGACGCTGCCGGTGCTCCGCGCCCAGCGATCCGGGCACATCCTCCAGGGCTCGTCCGTCTACGGGCAGTCCGCCCATCCCGGCGTGGGACTGCTGGCCGCGACCAAGCACGCGGTCGAGGGGCTGTCGGACGCACTGGCGGCCGAGGTCGCACCGCTCGGCATCAAGGTCACGCTCATCCAGCCCGGGCTGACCGCGACCCCCTTCCTGGCCAACCTCGATGTCGCGGCCGGCCTGGCCGACTACGACCAGACCGTCCGCGAGGTTCAGAAAGCCATCGGAGAGTTGCCGGCATCCGCGTTCTCCTCCGCGGCGCGGATCGCCGCAGGCATCCGGACCGCGGTCGACAGCCACAATCCTCCGCTGCGCCTGGCCCTCGGAACCTCCGGCGCCACGGGCATGCGCGCCGCATTGGAGGCACGCATCGCAGACCTGGACAACTGGAACCGTGTGACCGACGCCGTCGACAGCTAATCGCAAGTCCCGCCGGGGGCCGCGGCGCTGACAGCCGCGGTGCCCTCGGCGGCGTAATCCGCGCATGCCCGGCAAACAGGGAAGCGATCTTGTTTCGGGCGGGAACCAACCCCTTGGCAGTTCTGCGTTAGCGCAGGCCAACGAATTGTGTCGGTTGACCCCACCCCAGGGGCGCCGAGCTGGGGCGGAGCGTCAGGGCTCTGGAGTCGCCCATCAGCCGGCTGAACTTCGGGGCGGATCGGGCGGTCCAGGGCGGGCGGCGCCTATTGCGTAGCGACGCCGCAGGCGCCCTTGACCGTCCGGGCCGGCCCGGACCCTACGGAGACGGGGGCTCCGGTCTTCGATGCACGCGCAACCAAGTGGGGAACCGAGAGCGGGCCGGGCCGTCTTCCCGGATCCTCATCAGGGGTGGCCGAGGGCGAGGACGAAGGCGCGCTCGGCCAGGGCGAGCCGGTCCAGCACGGCGGCCAGGCGGCGGTCGGCGGGGACATGGCCGAACAGCGGGTCATCGATCGGCGACACAGACTTCGTCGCGCTCGACGGCAACCTTCGCCTCATGGCAGCCCGACTGACAGGTCCGAAGACCCTCCGGGTCGACCTCAACGACGACCTGGTCGACAGCGCTGCCAACATTGTGGAGGCCGCCCTCATCGCCAACGCCCACCGCGAAGACGTATCTCCGCTCGAGGAACCCCAAGCCGTCCAGCAGCTCCTCACCACCGAGTACGACGGCAACCAAGCTGCGGTCGCCAGGAGCCTCGGCAAATCCCGGGCCTGGGTCGGCCAGCGCCTCGCCCTGCTCCACTTGGCGCCAGAACTCCAGGAGCAGGCCAGCACCGGCGAGCCGGCCATCGAAGATGCACGCAAGATCGGCGCCGAAGCCAGGGCCGGCAAACTCACAGCTGCCGAGCAACTCACGAAGGCAGACGCCGCGAAGGAGGCTGCCGCCGAGAAGGAGCGCACGAAGTCCGCAACCAGGCAGACACGCGACCGGTTGACGTGGCGACAGGCCCCTAGCCTCCGTGTTTCGCTTCGCGTCGGCTGATCTGGGGTGATCTCCAGGTTGAAGGTCGTGGGGTTGCCGTCGGACGGTGGGCATGCCGAGGG
>NZ_JBFBJZ010000075.1:0-35234 GCF_040686255.1 Kitasatospora sp. NPDC085879
GGGGGTGCGGGGGCTTGGCCGCCGGGCGCCCTGCGGGGGGGGGGGGGGGCCGGCCGGGGGGGGGGTCCCCCCCCCCCCCCCCCCCGGCTGTTCACGGATGGTCGGTCATTCCTCGGTGGGGCCGAGGTCGGGCTGCTTGCGCAGCTCTACTGTGCGGTCGAGGCTCGTGGTGTGCAGTTCGAGCACGGTGATCTCGTTCGGCCCCGGGCGCAGGACGGGGCCGGGTACGTACAGGGAGCGCTGAGGGCCACGGGACCAGTGGCGGCCGAGGTGGAAGCCGTTGATCCAGACGTTGCCCTTGGACCAACCGGGCAGGTGGACGAAGGTGTCGGCCGGTTCCTCGATGTCGAAGGTGCCCCGGTGGAAGACCGGCCCGACGGCGGGCCCCTCGGCGGGTGCGAAGGCGAGGCCGCTGAGGTCGGTCAGGGGCAGCGGGCGGTTGGCCCAGCCCGTCAGTTCGGCGCCGTTGAGCCGGACGGGGCCGAGCAGGCCCTTGCGGTCGTGCATTCCTTGGCCGTAGTTCACGCGGCCCTGGTTCTCCACCAGGACGCGCAGCACGCTGCCGGCCGCGGGGGCGGTGAACACGATGGCCCGCTCGTGGTTCTCCCGTTCGAGCACGCCGATGGGCTGTCCGTCGACGAAGACCTGAGCCCGGTCGCGGACGACGTGGTGGCCGCCCCAGCGGTCGAACCAGCCGATCCAGAATTCGGTGCACATGAGCGGGCCGCTGGGCTGGTGGGCGCGCAGCGCGGCCAGGCCCTGGCGGGCGCGGCTGCCGAAGTTGGCGGTGGCCAGGACACCGGGCAGGCTGCCGCGGGCGAGGTCGGCGGGCTGGTCGCAGGTGAACAGCGGAACGTCGACGCCAAGGCTGCGCAGCAGGTCGGCGAGGTGGGCGAGGTGGGCGGTGTCGTCACTGTAGGCGCCGAACTCGTTCTCCACCTGCACCGCGAGGACCGGCCCGCCGCGAGTGGCCAGCCGGTCCAGCAGCGGCGGGAGCAACTGCTGGAAGTAGGTTTCCACGGCGGCGAGGTACACCGGGTCCTGGCTTCGCAGCCGGATGTCGGGTTCGGCGAGGAGCCAGGACGGCAGGCCGCCGCCCTCCCACTCGGCGCAGATGTACGGGCCGGGGCGCAGCAGGACGTGGAGGTTCTCGGCGGCGGCCAGGTCGAGGAAGGCCGGGAGGTCCAGCCCGGCGTCGAGCCGGAAGACGTCCGGTCGGGGCTGGTGGAGGTTCCAGGGGACGTACGTCTCGACGGTGTTCAGGCCCATCTGTCGGGCCTTGCGCAGGCGGTCGGCCCACTGCTGCGGGTGGACGCGGAAGTAGTGCAGGCCGCCGGAGATGATCCGGAACGGCTCGCCGTCGAGGGTGAAGTCGTCGCCCTCGATCTGCAGGACGGACATGGTGGTGCTCCTGAGGGAGGGTGGCCGCAGCGAGGGGCCGGTTCCCCCGGAGGGCATCCGGGGGAACCGGCCTCGCCGCGTGCCGCGGTCGTCGTGTTTTCGGTGGGGCTGCGGTGGTCTACGGGGTCACGGTCAGCGCGGGCGCCGTGTCGGCGGTGATGTCGCGGCCGTCGATGGCGCTGCCCTGGCGGGTCCCGCCGCCCCCGGGGATGAGGGTCGAACCCGAGCGTCCAGGGCCGTCACAGCCCCACTGGCTGCCATTCCTGGTTGGAGCCACCGTTGGCGGGCCACTGGATGACCTTGGCGCCGTCGGCGGTGGATCCGCTCTGCACGTCTGCGCACAGTCCGCTCTTGATGTTGACGAGGCGGTAGTAGCCGCTGGTGGCTGCCGGAACGAGCTTCCACCACTGGATGGTGCCGTTGGTGTCCGACCACTGGTCCAGGGCTGTGCCGGCGCTGGTGGAGCCGCCCGGCACGTCGAGCACCTTGCCGCTGTTGACGTTGGACAGGCGGTAGGACCCGTCGTAGTCGGGGAGCAGCTTCCACTGCTGGTTGGCGCTGTCGGACCACGTGTTCTGGATGACGGGCCCGCCGTCGGCGGTGGAGGCGCCGGAGACGTCCAGGACCTTGCCGCTCTTGCGGTTGACCAGCTTGAAGGGGCCGGTCAGCAGGCCGATCGTGATCGTGGTGCTCGTTCCTGCGGTCAGCGACACGGTGCGGGCGTGGGTGCCCAGCGACGACGTGGTGACCGTCGCGCCGGTGGTGATGGATGCGATGCCGCGCCGGCAGATGAAGGTGATCTTCTGGTCGATGTCGGAGGTGAGCGTGACGGTGGCCGTGCGGGCCGCCGTGTCCCAGGACAGCGACTGGATGGCGATGCGGTTGCGGCCGCGGACGCCGTTGATGGCGCCCTTCGTGAGCTGGTCGGGGAGGGCGGGGAGGATCTCCAGGACGCCTGGGCGGGTGTAGACGAGTGCTTCGCCGAGGACGGCGGGGATGGTGTTGGCGGCGTCGCAGTTGTAGGTGGTCAGGTCCGGGTTGTGGGAGGTCATCAGGGACCGCCACACCATGTTCTTGCCGTAGATCTTCAGCAGGTTGCCGTAGACGCCGGGGCCGTCCTTCAGACGGGCGCGGGCCAGCGCCCGGTGGAGGCTGCCGTGGGCGGAGAAATTCTGGTCGCCTCGCTTGTCCAGGGCCGTGCGGGCGTACTTGACCAGGTCGGGCTTCTCCTCGGGGTTGATCTCGTGCAGCGGCCAGGCGCCGTACATGTGCTGGACGTGCCGGTGGTTGTAGTTGTCGGTCAGGCCGGGCCAGGACCACTCGGCGAGCGCCCCGTCGCTGTTGACGGTGTAGTCGGGCAGCTTGGCGAGCAGGGCGGTCCAGCGTTGCACCCCCTGGCCGCTGCCCTGCTCCAGGCCGAGGGTGTTGGCCGCGTCGATCGCGGCCTGGAGCGCGTGCCGGCCGGCCATGATGTCGCCGGTGGCGTTGATGGAGAATGCCTGGCGGGTGTTGGCCGGGCTGTTCTCCATGGAGTAGGAGGGGACGAAGACGGCCTTGCCGCTGGAGTCGGTGCGGGTGAGGAAGTCCTCGTAGAACAGCGCCAGTTCCATCAGGGCCGGGCCCAGCTTGTTCTTGAGGAAGGCGCTGTCACCGGTGACCTGGTAGTACTCCAGAAGCGGGTAGAGCAGCCAGTCGGCGCCGCCGGTCCAGGCCTCGCCGGGGAAGCTGGTGTTGTTGAAGTGCAGCATGTGCCCGTACTCGCCGTCGGTCCGGGTCGGGGCGAGGAAGCCGCGGGCGCCGTAGAGGTTGCTGGCGTTGTCGCGCCAGTGGGCGAGCTGGCCGAGGATGAGGTCGAAGTAGCCCTGCATGGCGTCGGTGAGGTCGAGGATGTTGCCGCCGGCGACCTGCAGGTTGATGTTGGCGTCGGTGGTGAAGTCGTCGGCCCAGGAGCCGTTCCAGGTGCCCGTCCAGATGCCGGACAGGCGTGGTGGCAGAACACCACTGGAACTGATGAAGAGATAGCGGCCGGAGTCGTACATCCGCTCCAGCAGTGCGACGTCGATGGCGGACGCGTTGCTGTTCTGGCGGGCTAAGAGGTCGCTGGTGGCCAGCCGGCGGTCGGCGGCGGAGACGTTCAGGTCGATGCTGGAGCGGTCGTACATGGCCTGGTGCTTCGGGGCGTGTCGGCCCAGGAGGGTGGCGTAGTCGGCCGTCAGCGCGGCGAGGGCGGTCTGCAGGGGCTGGCTGTTCCAGCCGGTGGAGGTCTCGTACCGGCCGAGTTTGGTCAGCAGCAGCACCTTGGTGGCCTTGGCGACCACCAGGGTCTGCCCGTCGGCGGTGACGGAGGAGCCGCTGCCGGAGACCACGACGCGGGTGACGCCCTCGTAGCCGTAGGCACCGCCGGAGGGGTAGGTGCCGCGCAGGTTCAGGTAACCGTCGCCGCTGGTGACGGTGGCGGTGGTGGAGAAGGACACTTTGGTCGGCACGCCCGTGAGAGCGGTGTTGACGCTGATGGTGGTGTCCACGGTGCGGCCGGTGGCGGGCAGCAGCTCGTGGACGATGACCTGGTCGACGCGGGAGACGAAGACGTGGCGCTGCCAGGTGCCGTACTGGTCGGTCCAGGTGTGGGTGACCTCTCCGGTGCGGAAGTCGGTGATGCGGGCGAAGTCGTTGACGGTGGTCATGCCCGGGGTGCTGAGCTGGAGTTCGTAGCCGGGGTGGAAGGTCTGGGTCCAGCGCAGGCCCCAGCCGTGGGCGAAGGTGGAGGAGGCACCGGAGTAGTCGCCGGCCAGCGCCTGGTCCCGGGCGGTCTCGAGATACGGCGAGATCACGGGGGGCATGACGCTCCGGCTGCCGTTGGGCAGCACGAACCGGTGATGATTGAAGATCATCTTCTCGAGCGTGGGCGCCCCGTAGTAGACGGCCCCGTACTCGCCGTTGCCGCTCAGGAACCCGTCGGTCCAGGCCGAAGCGGTGGCGTTGTCCCAGATGCCGCGGTCCGGGAGCGTGACCTCGGGCGGTACGGCCGCGGAGGCCCGGGCGGCGAAGACGAAGCCGGGCAGGGTCGCGGCGCCGGCGGCGAGGGCGGCCGCGGTGAGGAAACGCCGACGGTTGAGCGGAAGGTCGGGCAGTGGCATGGGTGGACTCCGTTGTCGGACGGTGAGCACAACTGGGCACCGTGGGGACGGACCGGCCTCGAGCGTCTACGGGGTCACGGTCACCCCGGGCGCCATCTCGGCGGTCCCATTGGTGAGCTTTCCGGAGCCGGTGGCACCTTCGGAGCTGACGAAGCGCAGTTCGTGGTTGGTGCCCCCCGCGTTGCAGACGGCGAGCAGGAGCGTGGACTGCTCGGCCGCGTAGGCGTTCTGGACGAAGGAGGTGATGTCGACGGTGATGTCGCGGCCGTCGACGGCGTTGCCCTGGTGGGTCCCGCCGCCCTCGGGGATGAGGGTCGAACCGAGGGTGAAGGTGGCCGACCTGGCGACGGAGGAGGTCGTGGCGGTGAAGCTCGGCCGGTTCTGCCAGGTCGTCGTGGAGACTGGGCAGGACGTGCCGCCGCCGCTGCAGGTGGTGTCGCTGACGGGCTGGACGAGCAGCTGGTCGGTGTCGGTCGACGGCACCGACGAATACCGGTGGCCGACGTAGGTGAGATGGAGCGTCGCCTGGCTGGGCGCCCTGGTGAGGCTGCTGAGGGGGAACTGGATGTAGGAGAGCTTTCCGTCTCCGGATCCTGTGGTGTACTGCTCGCCCATCAGGCCGACCCCGGTGTTGCGGGTGATGAGGGTCAGGTCCGAGGAGTTGTTCCTGGTCTGGTCGCCGGTCCACGCGCCGACCCAGGTGTCGCCGTTGGCGAGGGCGCCGGGCTTGACGTTCCGGGTCTGGCCGTTCGCGTCGGTGTAGCTGGTGGTCAGCGTGCCGATCCCGCTCGTCGTCAGCGGAAGCTGACTGGTGTATTCGACGAGTTGGCCGGCGACGCGGAGGTTGTTCAGCGTCACGTTCGTGGCGCCGTTCAGCGTGCTGCTCGTGTTCTGCCGCGAGAACCACACGTTGTCGAGGTTGAAGGTGCCGATCGGGGCCCTGGTGTACGTGTACGCGGTGCCCGACCCGTCGGGGTTGGGGGCGTACCCGTAGGTCGCCTGCTGGTCGGCGGTGATGGTCTGGGTGGATCCGTTGCCGCCGTTGAGCCCGATCGGTCCCTGTGTGAACCGGGAGGTGTCGATCGAGCTGTTCTTCACCACGATGCTCTGGATGCGCGGGTACGGGTTGGGGGTGTTGTGCGTGAAGATGCCGCCGGCCAACGGCGACACGGAGTTGAAGTTGTCGAACGTGTAGTTGGTGAGCCGGTATCCGTACGAACTCCATCCGATGCGGATCGCGTTGCCGGCGGCGACGGACCAGTTCAGCGTGTTGCTGACCGAGATGTTCTTCGAGTCCTCGTTGTCCCAGTGGTAGGAGTTGAACCCGAGATCGCCGGCGACGGTGTCATGGGCGGCTACCGCGTTGACATAGCCCTGGACGTCGGCGCTGGAGGTGCCGAGCTGGAAGTTGTTCCACACGCCGGAGGCCAGCGGGGTGAATCCGTCGCTGGGGTTGTAGTGGCCGGAGGCGAACGCGTCGTCGTTGCCGAGGGTGAAGACGCCGTTGGCGGTGATGTCCTGGCCGCTCGCGAAGTCCGTCCCGTCGATCCACGGCTGGCGGTACGGGGTGAGGGCCTTGATGTTGTTGAACGTCACCCTGTTGGCGCTGTGGGTCTCGTAGTTCCACTGCTTCGCGTTGCGCTCGTAGGTGTCGTTGAACGTGATGTCCGACGAGTGCATGACCATGACGCCGCCCTGGTGCTGGCTGCGGTAGGCGTCGTGCGAGTCACCGCTGCCGAAGGCGTTGTAGTTCGCCACGCCGTTGCCGTCGAAGACGCCGCGGCCGTCGATTTCGATGTTGTTCGAGTTGATGATCCCGATCGCCGGCTCGAACGCCTCCATGTACGCCTGGACGCGGTTCTTCAGCAGGGCCCCTTCGTCGGTGTAGATCTTCAGCTTGCCGCCCTTGAGCCTGCTGCCGTCCAGACCGTTGACCAGGAGACCGGACCAGACGTACGTGCCGTTCGGGAAGTAGAGCGTGTTGAGCGCCGTGGGGTTGGCTTTGATGGTGTCGATGGCGGCCTGCAGGGCGTACGTGACGTCGTCGGCGGCCATCACCCGCACCTTCGGGTAGCGCACGTTGACGCTGCTCGCGCTCACCAGGCTGCCGGCCGAGGTCTGCTGGCCCGCGGGGACGGCGGTGCCGTTGACGGTCTTGCCGGCCATGGAGCTCGTGGTCGCGGCGGGAGCCTGCTGAGCCGCGCTGTTCGGGTGCGCCGCGAGGTAGTTCACGGCGAACTCCTGGAAGTCCAGGACACCGGTCTGCACGTTGACGCCGGAACCGTCCGGTGCGCGCGTGGTGTCCGGACGCTGCGCCGGATCCTCAAGCGGGTCGTTGACGACCGCCAGGTAGGGCTGTCCCGTGGCGTTGGTCGAGTCGCCGTTGACCATCACGATCGCCTGGTTCAACCCGGCGGCGGCTGACATCCGGAACGTCAGGGTGTGCTTGTCCGTGCTCACCGAAGCGCTGCCGGACGGGTAGTAGCGCGCCGGGTAGATGTTCACCGTGTCGATCGTGGTGCTGGGCAGCGTGACCGTGATCGTCGGTGTCCGGGAGTCCGACGCGAAGCGCGCGATGTCGAAGTTGTGGCCGTTCTCGGTGTACTGGACAGCCTGGACGGGCGTGCCGGCGACTTGCACCTGGTACTTGCTGGACGCCACGTCCGGGGACGTCGTCGTACCGCCTCCCACTCCCGTCGGTGCGTAGGTGTGGACGGTGGTGGCGGCGTATGCGGGGACGGCGCCGGCGAGCATGAGGCTCGCCGCCGTGACGGCAGCGCCGGCGGCGGCCGCGATGAGGCGGCGCACGCGGGAGCCGCATCGCGCCGGGGCGGGGTTCGGGTCGGCGTCGCCGCCGGCGGGTCTGATCATGCCTGGTCTCTCCTCAGCTCGTTGACCGATCCACGGGATTGACGTGGCGGGGAGATTACTGCCGTGTTTCCGCAGCCGTCAATGCTCCGCGCGCTTCACGCCGCGGGAACAGCCGCGACCTGCCCGTGAAGCCCAACTGCGCTTCTGTGACTGCTGAATGACGATCCGCCGTGCGAAGCCTTGCCCTGCTGCGACAGTTGCCCTACGCTGACGCCACTTTCGTGGATCGATAAATGTTTCGGGGAGCGTACGTGGTGACAATGGCGGAGGTGGCAGCTCGGGCGGGAGTCACCAAGCAGACCGTCTCCAACGTGGTGTCCGGCAAGAAGGTGCGGCCGGAGACCCTTGCGAAGGTGAACACGGCGATCGCCGAACTCGGCTACAAGCCGAACCTGGTGGCGCGCTCGCTGCGCACCGGCAGCACCTCGACCGTGGGGCTGTTCGTGCCGTCGGTCGCCAACCCGTTCTACTCGGAGGTGGTCGAGGAGGTCGAGAACGTCCTGGTCGGCCACGGGTACAACCTGCTGCTGGCCACCACGCGCGACGACCCCGACTACACCCGGGCCCACCTGGAGAACCTCGCCGCTCGCTCGGTGGACGCGCTGCTGGTCGCCGGCGACAAGGGCGTCGGGCAGCAACTGCCGATGCTCACAGCGGCCGCCTTCCCGGTCGCGCTGTTCGCCTGGGAGGGCGATCCGCCGACGACACTCCCGGTGGTGTCCATCGACTACGAGCACGCCGGCTTCCTGGCCGGGCGCCACCTGCGCGAACTCGGCCACCGGAACGTCGCGGTGATCGCCGACCTCCCCGCGCACACGCTGCGCGTCGCCGGGCTGCGCCGGGCGTTCGCCGCCGACGGGCTGGCCATCGACGACCGCATGGTGTTCACCCGTACCAGCGACGACGCCGCCGGCGGGTTCGCCGCGGCCCGCGCGGCGCTGGACGCCGATCCGGAGCTGACGGCGATCTTCGCCACCCACGATGTGCTGGCCCTCGGCGCCATCGAGGCGGTGGTCCGGTCCGGCCGACGGGTCCCCGCGGACGTCAGTGTCGTCGGCTTCGACGACATCGCCCAGGTCGGACGGATCGAACCGGCCCTGACCACGGTCACCTTCCCGAAGCGCGAAATGGCTCAGCAGGCCGTCGAACTGCTGCTGCGCGCCGTCGACTCCGGCCGGCCCCCGACCAACGTCATCTCACTGCTGCGCCCGACCCTGACCGTCCGGGCGAGCAGCGCCCCGCCCCGAGCGACCGCCTAGGCCGTGTCCGGCACGCGGCCCCGTGAGCGGCGGCATTCCTGCCATGCCGCCTCCTGCCACCTCGACGAGCCCCGAAAGGTAGCGCCCCCTCCGATGAACGACCTCGACCCCCACGCCTACGTCGAAGACCCGTCGCCGGGCACCGGACGGTTACGGCCGCGTGCCGCGTTCACCTCCGACCTGCCCGTGATCGGGCTCGACGGCGCCTGGAGATTCCGGCTGGCGTCAGGGCTGGACGACCTCACCGGGGACCTCGCCGCGCCGGACTTCGACGACAGCGACTGGGACCTGCTCGCCGTGCCGTCCTGCTGGCAGATGACCGGCCTGCCCGGTGAGCCGCGCTACGGCGCCCCCGCCTACACCAACATCCTGTACCCGTTTCCCGTCGACCCGCCGCGGGTGCCCAGGCACAACCCGACCGGGGAGTACCGCCGCGAGTTCCACGTCCCGGACGCGTTCCCGGCCGCCGCCGCGGTGCTCCGGTTCGAGGGCGTTGACTCCGCCTTCGCGGTGTGGCTCAACGGAATCCGGCTCGGCGACGGCAAGGGCAGCCGGCTGACCACCGAGTTCGACGCGGCCGGTGCCCTGCGGCCGGGCCGCAACGTGCTCGCGGTCCGCGTCCACCAGTGGTCCTCCGGTAGCTACCTGGAGGACCAGGACATGTGGTGGTTGTCCGGGATCTTCCGGTCGGTCAGCGTGGCCGCCCGCGGTGTCGAGGACTTCTTCGTCCACGCCGCCTACGACCACGAGTCCGGTCGGGGAACCCTGGCCGTCGACGTCACCGGCCCCGTCCGGGTGTCACTGACGGTGCCCGAACTCGGCATCACCGCCGCCGACCCGGCCGGACCGCACACGGTCGACGGTATCGAGCCCTGGTCGGACGAGAACCCGCGCCTGTACTCCGGCGAACTGGTCTCGGAGGCCGGGGAGCGGATACCGCTGCGGATCGGGTTCCGCACCGTGGCCGTGGTGGACGGGGTGCTGACCGTCAACGGCCGGCCGATCTCCCTGCGGGGCGTCAACCGCCACGAATGGCACCCGCTGACGGGGCGCACCCTGACCGGGGACACCATGCTGGCCGACGTGCTGCTCATGAAGCGGCACAACGTCAACGCGGTGCGCACCAGCCACTACCCGCCCGACCACCGCTTCCTGGACCTGTGCGACGAGCACGGGCTGTGGGTGTTCTGCGAGGGCGACCTCGAGACGCACGGCTTCGAACCCGGCGGCTGGCACCGCAACCCGAGCGACGACCCCGCGTGGCGTGAGGCCTACCTGGACCGGGCCGTCCGGCTCGTGGAGCGCGACAAGAACCACCCCTCGGTCATCGTCTGGTCGCTGGGCAACGAGTCCGGCACCGGAGCCAACCTCGCCGCCGCGGCGGCATGGATCAGGCAGCGCGACGACAGCCGGCTGATCCACTACGAAGGCGACTGGGCGAGCTGCTCCTACGTCGACCTGTACTCCCGCATGTACATCGGCCTGGACGAGTTGGCCGCCGCGGGGCGTCGCCAGGAGCCCCCGACCGCCGACCCGGCCGACGACGCCCACCGCCGCTCGCTGCCCGCCGTGCTGTGCGAGTACGGGCACGCCATGGGAAACGGCCCCGGCGGCCTGTCGGACTACCAGCAGGTCATCGAGGCGCACCGGCGCCTGGCCGGCGGATTCATCTGGGAGTGGATCGACCACGGAATCCTCCGGCACGCCGGGCAGGACGACCACCGGTCGTTCTACGCCTACGGCGGCGACTTCGGGGAGGAGGTCCACGACGGCAACTTCGTCGCCGACGGGCTGCTGTTCCCCGACCGCACGCCGTCGCCGGGCCTGCTCGAGTACAGGAAGGTCATCGAACCGGTCCGCATCCGCATCGACCCGGCGGCGTGTCGGATCACCGTGCTCAACCTGTACCACGTCCGCCACAGCGGCTACCTGGACTTCCGATGGACCGTCGAGGACGGCGGCGAGCCGGTCGGCTCCGGCAGCGTGGCCGTCCCCGCGACCGCACCGGGCGCGACGAGCACCGTCGAGTGGCCCGCCGACCTCACCGCCGCGCTCGATGCCGCACGCAAGGACGGTTCGGGTCACGAGGTGTGGCTGACCGTCACCGCGGTGCTCGCCGCGGACGAGACCTGGGCCGCGGCCGGCCACGAGGTCGCCTGGGGCCAGGGGCTGGTGGTTCCGGCTGCCGCGTCCAGCCCCTTCCCGCCCGCTGCGGCAATCGCCCACGACGGATACGTCGCCCTCGGCTCCGCACGGTTCGACACCCGCAGCGGTCTGCTGGTCCGCCTCGGCGACCTGGAGCTCGACGGCCCGCAGTTGGACGTCTGGCGTGCCCCGACCGACAACGACCTGCTCAGCGCGTTCGCCGAGCCGCAGATCACCGCATGGCGCACCGCCGGACTGGACCGGATGCACCATGAGGTCCTGCGCGTCGCCCCCGACGAATCGGGGCTCACGGTCACCGCCCGGCTCGCCGCCGCCGGTTCCTCCTCCGGGCTCCACGTGGTCTACCGCTGGACGGCCTGCGACGGACCGGACGCGGGCCAGGCCCGACTGCGGCTCGAGACGACCGTCACCCCTGACGGTGCCTGGCCGGTGCCGCTGCCCCGCCTGGGAGTCGCGATGTCGCTGCCCGGCACCGACGCCGAGGTCGAGTGGTTCGGCCCCGGTCCCGGCGAGGCCTACCGCGACTCCCGCACCGCGGCGCGGGTCGGCCGCTACCGGTCGACCGTCGCGGCGATGCAGACCCCCTACGTCCGCCCGCAGGAGAACGGCAACCGCCACCGCGTCCGCAGCGCCAGGATCACAGCCCCGGGCGGCACCCTGCTCATCACCGGCGCGCCGGTCATCGACCTGACCGTACGTCCGTGGAGCACCCGAGCCCTCGCCGCAGCGGCCCACCAGCACGACCTTGCCCCTGACGGCAGGCTCCACCTCCACCTGGACCACGCACACCACGGCCTGGGCAGTGCGGCCTGCGGACCGGGCCCGTCGGCACCGGACGTACTGGCCGCGGTCACCGCCGCGTTCGCCGTGGAGTTCAGCACCACCCGGTAGCCGGGCCTCGCCCGCCCGCCCACCGGCCGTCCAGCAGCTTCCCCCACCTACGAAGGGTTCCTCCTATGGACCGCACCATCGTACCCACCCGCAGATTCCTGGCGTTCGCCACCGTGGCGGTCCTCGCGGCCGGAGTCAGCGCGTGCAGCAGCACCACGAGCACCTCCGACACCGCGGAGAAGACCCAGGCCGGGCCGGTGACCATGGAGTTCTGGGGCTGGGCTCCCTACGAGAAGATCGTCGACCAGTGGAACGCGGCCCACCCGGACAGCAAGGTCACCTTCAAGAAGATCCCGTCGGGCGGCAAGGGCGGCTACAACCAGATCAGCAACGCGATCACCGCCGGCAAGGGCCCGTGCCTGGCCCAGATCGAGTACCAGACCATCCCGTCGATGCTCGTGAAGAACACGGTCATGGACATCACGAAGTACGCGAGCGCCGACATGGCCAAGTACCTCCCGTCCGCCGTCTCGGCCACCAGCATCGGCGGCAAGATCTACGGCGTCCCGGTGGACGTCGGCCCGATGGTCCTCTTCTACCGCAGCGACCTGTTCGCCCAGTACGGCATCACCACGCCGCCGGCCACCTGGGCGGAGTACAAGGCCGACGCAGAGAAGGTCACCGCCGCCGATCCGAGCGTGAAGTTCGGCACCAGCGGGCCCGGCGACGGCAACGATATGGCGGCCTTGAGCCTGCAGACCGGCCAGTCCTGGTACTCGACCCAGGGGAACAGCTGGACCGTCAGCATCGACAACCCCGGCACCCGGAAGGTCGCCGCCTACTGGCAGGAGATGAAGGACAAGGAGCTGGTGACGAAGACCGGCAACGCCTGGGACCCGCAGTTCGACAAGGCCTCCGAAGAGGACAAGGTGCTGACGTTCGTCGGCGCGTCCTGGTCCTCCGGCGGCCTGAAGTCGGACCTGAAGGACCAGGCCGGCAAGTGGGCGGTCGCCCCGATGCCGACCTGGGAGGCCGGGGACGGCAAAAGCTCCTTCAACGGCGGCTCGGCCACCTCGGTGATGACCGGGTGCAAGACGCCCCGCGAAGCCGCGCAGTTCGCCGCGTTCCTGTCCAGCGACCCGCAGGCCGTGAAGACGGGCATCGACGCCGGGCTGTACCCGGCGTCGAAGGCCGGACAGGACGACCCGTTGCTCGCGGAGGGTGACCCGTTCTTCGGCGGCCAGAAGGTCGGCGACCTGTACAAGGTCTCCGCCGCGCAGGTCCCCACCACCTGGACCAACGGCCCGACCTATCAGCAGGTCGAGACGGACTTCACCACTGCCATCGGCTCCGGCACCTACCCGGACGCGGTCGCCAAGGTCCAGGCCTCGACGGTCGCCGCGATCAAGCAGCTCGGACTGTCGGTGACCAACGGCTGAGGCGGCGGGACTCGAGCCGCCCCGAAGGGTTCCCGCGGCCGCCCGTACCCGGCGCCGCGGGGGCCCGCTCCCTGACGACGAACCGCCCAGCGAGGTTTCCATGAGCAGTCCCAGCAGCGCCCGCACCGCGTCGCCGCCGCGGTCGGTGCCCACGGTCACCCCCCGCGTCTCCCCTGCCGGACGGCCTCGGCGCGCCGGCCGCCGTACCGCGTTGACCGCGTCGGGTTTCCTGGCGCCGTTCGCGGTGCTCTTCCTGACCATGATGATCGCGCCGATCGGCTACGCGATCTACCAGAGCTTCTTCACCGTCCACCGCGCCGGGCTGTTCGGCGGTACGCAGTCCACAGAGTTCGCGGGACTGTCCAACTACGCCGCCGCCTTCGGCGACCACGACTTCACCGCGTCGATCATCCGGGTCGTGCTGCTGGGCTGCGTCCAGGTCCCGGTCATGCTCGGCCTGGCCCTCCTGCTCGCGCTCCTGCTGGACTCCCGCTCGGCCCGGCTGCGGAAGACCTTCCGGCTCGCATTCTTCCTGCCCTACGCGCTGCCGGGTGCGATCGCCGCGGTGATGTGGTCCTTCCTCCTGGCGAAGAGCCTGTCGCCGTTCACCGGACCGCTGTCCCACATCGGGATCGACGCCGACTTCCTGTCGTCGCCGTGGGTCCCGGTCTCGATCGGGAACATGATCACGTGGGGCTGGACCGGCTACAACATGCTGATCATCTACTCCGCGCTGCAGACGATCCCCGCCGAGGTGATGGAGGCCGCCGCGCTCGACGGCTGCACCGGATGGCGCCTGGCGTGGGCGGTGAAGATCCCGCTGGTGCGTCCCGCGCTGGTGCTGACCACGGTCTTCTCCATCATCGGCACGGCGCAGCTGTACACCGAGCCGGCGGTGCTGGTCGGCGCGCGCGTCCCGGGCGTCTCGCCGAAGTTCTCCCCGATCATGAACACGACCCTGGGCATGGACCTGGGCAACCAGAACCTGGCCGCCGCCCAGTCCGTCGTGCTCGCGCTGCTCACCCTCGTGCTCTCGTTCGGATTCCTCAAGTACACCCAGCGCAAGGGAGCGATGGCATGAGCGTGATTCACGCCGGCCGACCGACCCGACCGGCCCCCCGCGGCACCGAGATCGCGAGCAAGGTCGCCGTCAACGGGGTACTGGGCCTGATGGCCCTGTACACGCTGATCCCGCTGTGGTGGCTGTTCGTCTCCGCGACCAAGAAGTCGGGTTACCTCTACACCGGTACGCCGCTGTGGTTCTCCCACTTCGACCTGATCGGCAACGTCAGAACCGTGCTGGGCTTCGAGGGCGGAGTCTTCTCCACCTGGCTCGCCAACAGCGCGCTGTACAGCCTCGTCGGCGCGACCTTCGGCACCCTGCTGTCCGCGATGGCCGGCTACGCACTGACCAAGTTCCACTTCCGTGGTCGGGAGAGCGTCTTCAACGTCATCCTCGCCTCGGTCCTCATTCCGGCGCCGATGTTCGCCCTGCCGCTGTTCCTGCTCATGGCGAAGCTCGACCTGACCGACTCCTACTGGTCGGTGCTGCTGCCCAGCTGCGTCAGCCCGTTCGGCGTCTACCTGTGCCGGATCTTCGCCGCGGCGTCCGTCCCGGACGAACTGCTGGAAGCAGCGCGGCTCGACGGGGCGGGCGAGAGGCGCACCTTCTTCGGGATCGCCCTGCCGCTGATGGCCCCGGCCCTGGTGACCGTCTTCCTGTTCCAGTTCGTCGGCATCTGGAACAACTACCTGCTGCCCTCGCTCATGCTCAACTCCTCCTCACTACAGCCCGTCACGGTAGGACTGGTGCAGTGGCGCTCGGAGTTCGCCAACGGCGTGCCGCCGCTGGTGCCGATCACCGGGGCGTTCCTGTCACTGATCCCCCTGCTCGTCGCCTTCGTCAGCCTCCAGCGGTACTGGCGCAAGGGCCTGACCGCCGGCGCCGTCAAGTAGTACATCCGCCACCCGACTCCGCACCTCACAGCAAAGGACCACCGCATTGCACCGCGCTCACATCGTTCTGGACCGGCAGGCCGTCGTCGCTCCGGTCCGGCGCCGTACCTTCGGCTCCTTCGTCGAGCACCTCGGCCGCTGCGTGTACACCGGGATCTACGAACCGGAGCACCCGAGCGCGAACAAGGACGGCTTCCGCATGGACGTCGTCGACCTCGTCCGTGAGCTCGGCAGCACGACGATCCGCTACCCGGGCGGCAACTTCGTCTCCGGCTTCCGCTGGGAGGACTCGATCGGCCCGCGCGACAAGCGCCCGGTGCGCCGCGATCTGGCGTGGCACTCGCTGGAGTCGAACCAGGTCGGCCTGGACGAGTTCGCGGCATGGCTCAAGCTCACCGGCTCGGAGCTGATGCTGGCGGTCAACCTCGGCACCCGTGGCATCCTGCCCGCCCTCGACCTGCTGGAGTATGCCAACCACCCGTCCGGCACCGCGCTCTCGGACCTGCGCATCGCCAACGGCACGCCGGAGCCGCACAACATCCGCATGTGGTGCCTCGGCAACGAGATGGACGGGCCCTGGCAGACCGGCTTCCTGAACGCCGAGGACTACGGCAAGCTCGCCGCCCGCACCGCCTCCGCCATGAAGATGGCCGACAAGGACCTCGAACTGGTCGTCTGCGGATCCTCCTCGGCCGGCATGCCGACCTTCGGCGACTGGGAACGCACCGTCCTGGAGCACAGCTTCGAGCACGTCGACTACATCTCCTGCCACGCGTACTACCAGGAGCACGACGGCGACCTGGGCTCCTTCCTCGCCTCGGCCCTCGACATGGACTTCTTCATCGACGGCGTCGCCGCGACCGTCGACCACGTGGCCGCCAAGAAACACTCGTCCAAGAAGATCGGCATCTCCTTCGACGAGTGGAACGTCTGGTATCAGAAGGAACACCAGGAGTCCGACGAGGTCAACGACGAGTGGCGCCAGGCCCCCCGGCAGCTCGAGGACGTCTACAGCGCAGCCGACGCCGTGGTCGTGGGCAACCTGCTGATGACCCTCCTCAAGCGCAGCGACCGCGTCACCTCGGCGTCGCTCGCGCAACTCGTCAACGTCATCGCGCCGATCATGACCGAGCCCGGCGGCCCGGCCTGGCGGCAGACCTCCTTCTACCCGTTCTCGATCACCAGCCGCCTCGCCGCCGGCGAGGTGATCCGCCCCGCGATCGAGTCGCCGACGTACACCACGGCACGCTACGGCGAGGCCTCCGTCATCGACGCCGTCGCCACCGTCGAGGAGGACCGGTCCGCGCTCTTCCTCGTCAACCGCGGCCTCTCGCAACCCGCCCAGGTCACCGTCGACGTCCGCAGCCTGGGCTCCTCACGCATCCTCGAGGCGCTCACGCTCGCCGACCAGGACGTGTACGCGAAGAACACCCTCGCCGAACCCAACCGCGTGGTCCCCCACACCAACCCGAACGCCACCATGACCGACGGCGTGCTCACCATCGAACTGCCGCCGGTGTCCTGGACCGCAGTCGCACTCCACTGACCCTGAAGGCAACGGGAGAGCGCGTGGTGGCGGGGCACATGTCGCTCTCCTACCTGTCACTCTGCTCGTCCTCGGCCGCCTGCCACAATGAGTTGCTCGCCCTCCGAAGAAGAAGCGCTCGCCCGACCTGAGGACGTGACCAGGACGTGCTCGCCCGGTTGTGGAACCTGTGGCAGCCCGGCACGGCGCTGGTCGGCGGGTTCGCGGAATCCTGGAGGAGTCCCACAGAGAGC
The DNA here is from genome assembly GCF_040686255.1 of Kitasatospora sp. NPDC085879. Classification (NCBI taxonomy): domain Bacteria; kingdom Bacillati; phylum Actinomycetota; class Actinomycetes; order Kitasatosporales; family Streptomycetaceae; genus Kitasatospora; species Kitasatospora sp. NPDC085879. Next base: position 16,840 of record NZ_JBFBJZ010000075.1, read on the forward strand.
TCGTACGCAACGTTCTGGATGAGGCGGAGGATCTGGAGACGATCGAGACCGGCTGGGGCCCGCCGGCTCCGACCAGGCCCGGTCCGCTCGCTGCTGCGCGAGTACTACTCCGACCCTGGAGTCGGAGCGGGCGCGTGGCCTCAGTACCAGACGGAGAACGTGGCGTCGGCTCTGCCGGTGGCGGTGGAGATCGGGTCGATGCGCAGCCCGTAGTTGAAGTGGCGGATGTAGCGGTCAGGGAAGTTGTATGACTGGAACGACGACCAGGACGGGTCGGCGAGCCCGGCGGTCCTGTGGAATGTGGCGTCCTGGGCGAACCTCGTGGTGCCGTCGTTGGCGTCCAGCCGCAGTTGGTAGTAGGAATGCCGCAGATAGCGGGTCGGCTGCGTGACGGATTGGAAGGAAACGCCGGAGGAGTCGGCCAGCCCAGGCACCAGCTTCCACTGCGAGTCGGTGTAGGGGTCGAACGGGTACGGGTCGATGCGGGCGAGAGAATCGAGCTGCCGCCAGTATCTGTCCGGGAAGTTGTAGGACTTCAGCCGGTTCCAGGCAGGTTTTCCCCATGTGGCGACCATGTTGTCGTACACCGTCTGGGGGATCGGCTTGATGTCGGCGTGCTTGGAGTTCAGCGGCTGGGTGTAGACGCGCCGGTCGGTGGCGGTCCAGGTGCCGGTGGCGAGGTCGCTGGTCTGCCAGGTGTAGAAGAGCGCGTTGGCGTCGCCCCACAGGTACCAGGTACCAGCGGCTTGGGCGAGGATCGGGCCCTCGACGCCTCCCTGGGGTGCCAGGCCCGAGGTGAACTGGGTGAAGCTGCCAGGGGCGAGGGAGGTGGACTTCGCACCCGTGAGGCTGTTGTGGCCTTTGTAGTACAGGTAGTTGACGCCGTTCACGTCCTTGGCCAGGGTGCCGTCGATGATGTCGTAGCCGGGGTCGAAGAAGACCTGCGGCGACGTCACGGTCTGGAAGTCCGTGGTGTAGTTGACCATGATCACGTTGTGGCCGCTGCTGTTCACGGCCGAGTAGATGATGGCGTACTGGCCGCGGGAGGCGTCCCAGAAGGCGTCGGGCGCCCAGGTGTGGGTGGCCATGTCGTGCAGTTTCAGCAGGCGGTAGTTGTCGAAGGAACGCAGGTCGGCGGAGTCCCAGACGTGGATGTACGGGCTCTTCTTGGTCCAGTCGGTGCCCTTCAGGTTGGTCGCCATGACGACATAGGTACCGTCCTGCTTGGGCAGGATGACGGGGTCGCGCAGACCGCCGTCGCCCGCGGTCGGGGTCACGACGGGGTTGTTCTGGTTCAGAGGCATCCACTGCAGCGCGTCGGTGCTGACCGCGAGGTGCAGGCCGTAGTCCGTGCCAAGGTTTCTCGGTGACTGGGTGAAGTAGGCCATGACGAACGGGGAGGTCGCCGCGGCGCTCGCGGACCGGCTGCCGAGGGTCAGCACGCCGGTGGTGGACAGCGGCACGGCCGCGGCCATGCCGAGGAAGAGCCGGCGCGACGGTAGGGGTGTTGCGCTCATCTGGTGCCTCCGGGGCGTAGGAAGGTGCGGGCGGATCCAGACCCGTGGGCGGCACGGACCCCGAGCCGCCCACGTCGGATGCAGGGAGCCGCGGTGAGCCGTGTCCCGGGCCCGCGCGCTGGTGTTGTCCCAGGCCTTGGTGCCGTCATGAGGGCCGTGCGGACCCGGGGAGTTGGGGTGACGCATCCGTGCCGGCGCCGCCTGGAGGCGCCGGCACTTCTGGCTGCCGGGCCGGTTCAGCTCGTCACGCGGAAGGTGGCGTCGCTGCGGCCGGTCGCGGTGGTGATCGGGTCGAGCTTCAACTCGTAGGCGTAGTGGCGGATGTAGCGGTCAGGGAAGTTGTAGGACTGGAACGACGACCAGGTCGGGTCGGCGAGGCCGGCGACCTGACGGAACGTCGCGTCCTCGGCGAACCGGATGGTGCCGTCGTTGCGGACGAGCTGGAAGTCGTAGTTCGCGTGGCGCAGGAAGTAGCCGGGGAAGTTCACCGACTCGAAGGAGACCGTTCCGGTGCCCGCAAGACCCGGCCGCAGCCGGAACCGGGAGTCGTCCAGCGGGCTGACATTCGCGTCGATCCGCACGTCGAAGTTGCTCTGGCGGACGTACCGGTCCTGGAAGTTGAAGGACTGGAGCCGCTGGGCGGGGGTGTTGGGCCAGCGGGAGAGCACGCGGCTCTCCTCGGCTGCCGTCAGGGTCGTGATGGCGCCGTGGCGCTTCGCGGTGCCGCCCATGTCGTAGCTGGTCGTCGGCTGGAGCCGGTAGGTGCTGACGTCGAACGGGTTGGTCGTCAGGATCGGCCTGTACTCGCGTACGCCCTGCGGGTTGTTGTAGTCGATGTAGAGGGCCCACTCGGCACGGTCCCTGAACTTCATCCAGACCGGGCCTTCGACCACGTTGCCGGTGAGGCCGATGCTGGAGAGGTTGCCGAGGTTGGTCCACGTCCCCAGGATCGAGTTGCTGCCCTCGACGTTGTTCTGGCCGTCGCCGGACACCCTCAGGTAACGGTAGGGGCTGGTACCCGCGGGCACCTCGGTCATCTGGGTGTCGACGACCGGCGTGGTGCCGGGCGGGTCGATCCAGATCTGCGGGGTGGTGATGGTGCGGAAGTCCGTGGTGCGGGCGGAGTAGATGCGGTACTTGAAGATCCCGTTCACGGTGGCGTTCGTCGCCCAGTACAGGACGTAGTCGTTGGTCTCGGGGTTCCAGATCGCCTCCGGCGCCCAGGCGTTCTTCCCGCCGGGAATCAGTCCGGCGGCGCCGAGCAGCCACGGATTCGACCACGTCACCAGGTCCGTCGACTCCCACACCACGAAGTTGGGGCTGCCGTTCTGGTAGGTCGAGCCGCAGCGGACGCACAGGTCGGTCGCGATGATCCAGTACCGGCTGCCGTCGGGAGAGCGCACCAGTGCGGGGTCGCGCACCCCCTTCGTGCCGATCACGGAGTTCAGGACCGGCGCCCCGCCGTTGAGGTCGTTCCAGTGCAGGCCGTCCGTGCTGTGCGCGAGGTACAGCATCTGACCGGTCGCGGAATCGCCGGTGAAGTGGACCATCAGGTAGCCGGGATCAGCAGCGGCCGCCCGCTGGGCTGTGGACAGGGCTTGGCCTGTGAAGAGGAGGCCGACGGCGAGCAGCATCACCGACAGCCGGACGCGAAGCGCGAACATGGACATCTCCTGATCGTTCTGTACATGCACCAGGGCGAAGGGAGGAACTGGGGTGGCGGGCGGGCTCGGTCTCGGTGGGGCGGGACACGGTCAGTGCCGCACGACGCAGCGGGGCAAGGCCGTCCGACTGACTGTCTCTTTCCGAGTGCGGCACGTGACGGCGGGGGTACACAGCCCGGTTTCGCGAGTGGTCGGGCGGCGCCGCTCCCAGGTCACTCGTGTGAACCGGAGGTGACGCCGCTGTTTCGCTCGAATGAGATTGTTAGCGCTAACAATTGGCGCGACAAGAGGAAGCGCTCGCAGTTACCCAATCTTGATCTGCTGGCCCTGCTCAACCGCCGCCGCAGCAGGCGCTGTTGAGGGCAGGACGCCTCAACCGCCGTCCGCGCGGTCAGGATCTTCATGGTCGGCGGCCGCCGAACCGATCACCTCCTGCGAAATTCCCCGAGGCGAGCAGCCTGATGGGGAACACCTCGAAACGGAAGGTCCGCCGGCTCGAACAGGACCGGGGCGACCGGATGGGTAAGCATGACAAGGTGATGGAGAGGAACAAGCAGTTGGAACACGAGATGGAGGAGGTGGTGAAGACCGTCGAGAACCTGTGACCCGTGCGGCCGGCCCTGCGCCCGGCGCCGCAGCACCGATCCTCGCCCGCCCTGCGGCACAGCCGTACGCACGCCTCGTACCTCCGGACGAGCGGGCGCCTCCTGCAGGGCCAGGTCGCAGCCTTCGGCGTCGCAGACCGCGAAGATTGGCCGGATCATCTGCCGGGGCTGGCGCAGCCCCGGCTTGCTGTAGCCGTTCTCGGCCGCGAACGCCGCTGTGGCCGACATGAGTTCTTCGTATCCGCGCAGGCCTGGCCCGCCTGGGCGCAGCGGCCGGCCTCCCCCGCCCGGCACGACCCCCCGGCCGCGCAGGCCATCGTGATCCCCCGCGCGCCGCGGGGTTCCCCGCTTCGCCGAGGAAGCGAGGAGCCCTGCGGTCGGCCCGGGTGGAGGCGGCCCGCCGGAGCTGCGCCGGGGCTGCTTCCTTCGCGGACCGGGTCAGTCCACGTTGACCACCTTCCACACCTGGCTGTCGCCGTTCGTGTCCGTCGCCTGGGCGAGCTGAGTGCCTCCCGAGGACACGTCGAGCACCTTGCCGCTGTTCACGTTCTTGATCTTGTAGTCGCCGTTTCCGGTGGCGACCAGTGTCCAGTGCTGGTTCGCGGCGTTGGTGTCGGCCGACTGGATGATGAACGCACCGTCCGCGGTGGAAGCACCGCTGACGTCCATGACCAGGGCGCTGTTGCGGCTGACGACCTTGTAACTGCCGTCACCCACCGGGACGAAGCGCCAGTTCTGGTTCCCGGCTCCGGAGTCGGTCCACTGGATGACGTTGGCTCCGGCGGACAACGATCCGCCTGACACGTCGACCGCCTTGTTGCTGCCCTTGTTGACCAGCTTGTAGTTGGCGTTCGTCGCGGGGAACTGGATGGAGGCGAAGGCGTCCACCGCGCAGACGGTGGAGGAGGCGGCGGTGTTCTTCGTCCCGGTGCACACCACCCTGATCGTGTGCGGGCCCGCGGCCAGGTTCGTCTTCTCGAACAGCGGCACCTGCTTCGTCACCGTCGGGGCGTAGGCGTCGATACCCGCCTGGGTCAGGGTGCCGTCGATGTAGACGTCCACCTTGCCCATGTTCGGCTGCGTCATGCTGAGGTACCGCACGCCCGTGCCGGTGAACGAGAACTCGGCGTAGTTGCCCGCGGTGCTCGTGACCTTCTCGGACCCGTTCACGTCCTTCGAGTCGTTCCAGTTCGACCAGGACCCGGAGTACGTCACGCCCGCGGCCTTGTCGTCGACGTGGCTCCAGCGCTGCCGCACGAGGGCCTTCGACGCGGCGGACGCGTTCCCCTGGGCGTCCACGACGTAGAGCCGGTAGTCACCCGCCGTCTGCGGGACACGGATGCTCGTCGCGGTGCCGCTCGCGCTGGTCATGGTGGGACCGGCGGCGAACGTCGTCGTCCCGGCGGGAGCCAGCCACAGCGTCTTCGTCGCGTCCTTGGGGCTGCGCACCGCAACGGTCATCACGCCCGTGCCGGCGAACGTGCTCGCGGGCAGCGCGTAGTCCTGCGCAGCCGTGACCGCGGCGGGCAGGAGGTTCTTGTAGGCCTCCTCCAGACCCGCGTTCAGGGCGATGCTGTACGCCTGCGACGGCCACACGTTGTCCCCGTAGCCCCGCACGTCCGTGATCGTGCTGTTCGGGACGCTCCTGCCGGCGATCTTGTTGACGGTGCCGTAGTTGTTGGTGAGGCTCAGGTCGTGCTGCCGGCCCCAGGTGCCGGAGTTGATGGCGAAAAACACGCCCGGGTCGACGTCGAGCACGTTGTCGTGCTCGTTGATGAAGGCGGAGCCTTCATCGGGGTGCAGGCCGTACTTGTGGCCGGCAGGGACGCCCTTGATGTAGTTGTTGCTGATCTCCGTTCCCGGCTGGCTGCCCAGCGTGTAGATGGGAGCGGAGTCGCCGAGCACCAACATCGTGTCGAAGATCTCGTTGTACTTGATGGTGTTGTTCTTGGCCGTGGTGGTCGGGTTCCCGGGATTGACGGAGTTCGTCGAGCCGTCGAAGTTCCACCACCCCCAGCCGAGCGTGATGCCCGCCCACGGGGACTTCTCGATCCGGTTGTGCTGCACGGACAGGGAATCGACGAAGTACGCCGACACGGGGCTGGAGCCCTGGAACAGCACCGCGCTGTCGTAGAGGTAGTTGTCCGTGATCGAGATGTTCTTGCAGAGTCCCTCGGCGTTCACCGGGTACTTCTCGTGGTTGGTCGAGGTGTAGTCCCCGATGTACACGTGCTGGGGGTGTCCCACGGTGATGGCGGACCCGGCGATGTCGTTCGTGACGTTGCCGGTCAACTGCGTGTCCGTCACGTCGTTGGCCAGGGTGATCCCGTCGGCGCCGGTGTGCTGCACCGTGTTGCCCTGCAGGACGATCCCGTCGGCGTTCTCGATCTGGACGGCCGCGGGCGGCAGGTCGACGTTGCGGTAGGTGTACGCGTGGAAGTTCTTCCTGGCGTACACGTTGGTGCTGGCGTTGCCCTGCTGGCCCTGCCGGAAGACGGAGCCCGCGACGTTGACCAGGTTCCAGTCGGAGTGCTCGATCGTGAGCCCGGAGAACGTGATGTTCCGCGCGTGGTCGGTCGTGGACGTGCCGGTGACGTGGATGAGGGTGGAGAGGTTGTTCGGCGCGAAGACCTGCGCCGTCGTCATGTCATCGGAGCTGGACTTGTAGTAGTAGACCGTGTGCGTGCTCTTGTCGAAGTAGAACTCGCCCGGCTGGTCCAGGAACTCGAACGCGTTCGTGATCGTGTGGCTGCCGCTGCCGGCGACGAAGCCGGCGTACGCCGATCCCTGGGCCATGGCCGCGCCAGGTTGCTGGAACAGAGCCACCCGATTGGCGCCGTCCGAGCTCGTGGTGATCTGGCGGACTCCGACGATGGCCGTGTTCCAGGTGCTCATCGACTTGATCTCGACGTCGTCCTGGTTGGAGGCGATGGCGGGCAGATCGGAGAGGCTGTACTTGGCTCCGTCGCACTGCGAACCTGGCTCCCAGGCCCAGGGAGCCTGGCCTGCCGTGACGCTGTAGGTCCCGTAGCATCCGGCCGAGTTGATCGTCTTCGACGCCATCTGAGCGCGCTTGTCGTTGACGTAGAGCGCGCGGAGCTTGTCGTCCCGGTTGAGGGTGGCCTTCCAGATGTTCCCGCTGTGCTGCGTCCAGCCGGTCACCTGAACGCCTCCGTCCAGGACCGGCTTCTCGCCCGGGAAGGCGGCGTAGACGACACGGTGCCCGTTCGTGCCGGAGTCGGCCGAGGTGAAGTCGACGGTGCTGCTCACCGGGTAAGTGCCGCCCCGGAGAAGGACGTTGATGTCCCCGGTCATGTTGCTGTCGACCGTGCGCACGACGTCCCGCGCGTGCTGGAGGGTCTTGAACGGCGCCGTGATGGTGCCGGGGTTGGCGTCGTCACCGCCGGGGGCGACGTAGTACGTCGCCTGGGTCGCGGCCGCGGCCGGGGGCGGCACGGCGAGGGAGGCCAGCAACGTGGCGGAGACGGCCGCCACAAGCGCCACTGGCGCCTTGCGGACGACGGAGGTGAGGGGTTTCATCCTGATCCATCCTGGTGGGTCGGACGGTCGAGCAGACGCTCATCGCGACTCGGCGAGTTCTGGGTGAAATTAGCCGCCCTATCGCCAGCCACGTCAAGGGTTTACGCACGCTTCATTTCGATAGCACAGTGCATCGATACTCTCCGGGGTGGGATTATGTCCGGTAACTGCCTATAGGCCCCTTCTCTCCTCGGTGTCGTTGACACGCAATCTCACCGGCAAATGAGTACTACTCATTTCCGAAGTGCGAACGAGCCAGCCCCGCTGCCCATCGGGCGGCGGGGCCGGTGCGGGAGCGTCGAACCACCCCCTAGCCGGTGACGCGCTGGAAGGTCCACCGCTGGTTGGTGCTGCCCCTGTCGGAGTACTGGATCAGTGCGGCGCCGTCGGCCGTACCGCCCCCGCTGACATCGAGCACCTTGCCGCTGTTGCGGTTGACCAGGGCGAACTGGCCGCCGGCCTGCGGGCGCAGCTGCCACTGCTGGCTCGCCCGGCCGTCGGCGGTGGCCTGCACGACCCGTGCGCCGTCCGCCGTCGAGGAGGCCGCCACGTCGAGGACCTTGCCACTGTTGACGCACGTGATGGTGTGGTAGCCGTCCGCCGTGGACTGGAAGGTCCACTGCTGGTTCGGCACGCCCTTGTCGGTCCACTGGACCAGGCCCGCGCCGTCCGCCTTCGAGGCGCCGCCCACGTCGGCGACCTTGCCGCTGCGCACACTGACGATCTTGTACGCTCTGGTGGGCCCGACGGTGTACTGCACCGAGTCCACGTCGACGTAGCCGGTGCCGTTCGGGTTGTAGGTGTAGAGGCCGACCCGGTCGCCTCGGTAACCGCCCCAGGTGAGCTGGTAGGTGCCGCCGAACGAGGTGAAGGTGTTCCCGTCGAGGCTGTAGGAGAACCGGCTGACTCCGCTCACGTCCCACGAGGTGCGCAGCCACACGGCGTTCTGGGTGATCACCGGACCGTCGGTGAGGGTGCCGTTGACGTTCTGCGAGATCGTGGTGGTGGTCCCGGAGCACCGGACGCCCAACCCCGCGTAGGTGGACGCGTAGTGGCACAGCCCGGCGAACTGCCCGTCGGCGAGGCCGGCCAGTTCGATGCGGACGGTCACCGTCGCGCCGCCGGCCGTGCGCAGCACGCGTTGCGTGAGGGTGTTGCCCACCTTGGTCAGGTTGTTGGCCGCCAGCGGTGCGAACGCCTTCAGCCGAAGGTAGCCGGGGCGTTCGGTCAGGGACCAGTGGTCGGCGCGCGGCTGGTAGTACCACTCCCACTGCGGCTTGAGCCGGGTGTCGGTGAACAGGTCGCTGGTGACCACGGGGGGCAGCGCGTCGACCGGTAGACCGGGCGTGCCGCCGGCGGGCACCTGGCCCGTCCACACCATGCTGCCGATGCCGTCCGCACCGACCTGGCCCAGGATCGGCCAGCCGTCCACCCAGGTCACCGGCAGCAGGGACAGCGGCCGCCCCTCCCAGTCGCCGTGGCCGTGGTGCGTCACGAAGTACCAGGTGCCGTCCGGAGCCTGTACCAGCCCGCCCTGGTTGGGCTCGCGGTCCACCGAGGAGTTGACGTGCTCCAGCTGCCGGGTCTCGAAGGGGCCGTAGAGGCTGGAGCCGCGGTTCATCATGAGGACCCGGCCCTCGGGCTTCACCTCGCTGTACAGGTGGTAGTAGAGCCCGTTGATCTTGTAGAGCTTGTTGGCCTCGCTGCCCGGCGACTGGTGGATCACCGTGGACGGGCCGACCAGCGACTTGCCGTCCTCGGACAGCTTGAACAGGTGGATCTTGTAGCCGTCCGAGTAGTGCGTGGTGACCAGGTAGCCCTGCCCGTCGTCGTCCCAGAACGGGCACGGGTCGTCCCAGCCGGAGGTCCGCCACAGCGCTGTCAGCGGATCCCACGGCCCGGCCGGCGAGGGGGCCGAGGACATGAAGAAGCCCTCGTCGGGGGTGTTGAAGTACACCCAGTACCGCCCCGCGTGGTAGCGGATGGACCCGGCCCACACGCCGCGGCCGAAGCGTCCCATCCGGTCCCAGTTCAGCAGCGGACCGATGGCGGTGACGTCGTCGACCACGCCGCCGAGCGTCCGCCAGTTGACCAGGTCCGTCGAGTGCAGGACTGCCACGCCGGGCGAGTACCCGAAGGTGCTGGTGATGCCGTAGTAGTCGGCGCCGACCCGGATGCAGTCCCAGTCGCTGAAGTCGCCCGGGAGGACGGGGTTGACGTAGGTGCCGTCGCCCTGGTCGCCCCACATCCCGGCCGGAGGCACGGCTGCCGCCGCCCGGCCCGGTGGCAGCAGGCCCGGCAGTAGGAGCGCCCCCGTGCCGACCGCCGCGAGCCGGCCGAGCTGACGTCTGGTGATGTCCACAGTCCCGTCCTTGGTCAAGGGAAGCCCGCCAGGCATCAGAGGCATTGGCGGCTTCTTCGAGCGAGGCATGATGTGAGTGGCCCGGGCAGTCGGGCAGAGGCCGCTTCGAACCGTTGGAGGGAAACGGCCCTCCGACCCCACGCCGGGTCCCCCGGATCGCGCACTGATGTTAACGCTCACAATTCGGGTGCCGAGACGACCGCCAGGGGGCCGTTCGGATCAGGCCACCACTTTTGACGAACTCCCGGCCTCCGTCAAGACGTCCGGCATGAACAGCGGCCGGAGCCGCCGGGGCTGCTGCGTCAGGAGAACGTCCAGGTCACAGACTCGAACGTACGGGGCCGCAGGCCGTTGCGCCTGCGACCCCGTACCGGCGGTGTCCGGTGGCTACACCGCCGTGATGGTCCACAGCAGGTTGGAGCTGCTGTTGTAGGTCCACTGCTTGGTCACGGAGCCCGACGCCACGCTGCCGCCGCCGTCGAGGACCAGACCGGTGGCGCGGTTGGCGATCGAGTAGCCGTAACCGCTCCGGAGGGTGATCTTCCACTGCTGGTTGGTGCTGCCGTTCCACTCGGCCTGCCGGGCCGCGGAGCCGGCCGTGGTGGCGCCCCAGCCGTCGGCGACCATGCCGTTGGTGCGGTTGACCAGCTTGTAGTAGCCGCCGCCCACGTCGACCGCCTGCCACTGGAGGTTGGTGCTGCCGTTCCAGGTCCACTGCTTGAGGTTGGACCCGGAGGCGACGTTGCCACCGCTGTCCAGGGCGAGGCCGTCGGTGACGTTGGTGAGCCGGAAGTACGTCGACGGGTTGAACTGGACCTTCAGCGAGGTGATCTGGTCGTTGTTGCCGGTGGCCCTGAGGTCGGGGTTGTCGGCGGTGAAGGTCCAGGCGGTGCCGGTGAAGTTGTCCGCCGAGTAGCCGATGACCTGGAAGCCGGGGGAGGTACGGATGGAGGAGATGGTGGCCGCGCCCACACCGGCCGCAGCGAGGTCGGCCGCGGTGTACTCGCCCACGGCCAGCGCGGCGGAGGCGCCGGTGTAGTTGACGTCCTTGAAGGCGACGGCGCCGGGGGGCGGCAGCAGGTCCGGGATGGTGCCCGAGAAGGAGAGCTTCAGGACGTACGCGTTGGCGCTGTACGGCGCGGAGGAGGGCAGCGTGACCGTGAGGCCGGAGGCGCTCTGCACCTGTGCGGCCAGGTCGATGGCGGTTCCGGCGGTGGAGCCGAGCAGCTTCACCGCGGTCAGCGACGAGAGGTTGATCCGGTCCGAGCTGAGGGTCCTGATCGTGAGTGAACTGCCGGGCCAGCCAAGGATGGTGGCGTACAGGACGTTCCCGGCCTTGTTGCGGGTGAAGCGGATGTCCTGCGGCGTGCCCGCCGTCGGGTTGGTGAAGGAGCCGCCGCCCATCTTCGTCGGGCCCTCGCCGTACACCGTCCAGGCGCGGGTCGAGTAGATCGACTCGCCGAAGCGCTTCAGGTGGTCGCCGATGCCGAGCAGGACGTCCTTCTGCCCCTGGGGGATGGTGCCGTCGGCCATCGGCGCGATGTTCAGCAGGACGTTGCCGTTCTTGCTCACCCGGTCGATCAACGAGTGCAGCATCTGCTGGATGCTGTAGTAGCCGATGCCCTGCGTGTAGCACCAGCTGCTGCTGGAGATGCTGTCGTCGGTCAGCCAGTACGGGCTGGTGAGGTCCGCCGGGCCGCCGCGCTCGTAGTCGAAGACCTCGCCCTTGTTGTCGAGGCCGTCCTTGTAGGTGGCGACGACCTCGCGGCCCCAGGAATTGGCCTGGTTGTAGTAGTAGGACAGGAAGTTGAGGCGCTGCGTCTCGTCGACCCTGTTCAGGTCGAAGTCCTGCCAGAGGATGTCCGGCTGGGCGCGGTCGATGACCTCCTTCAGCTTGTCGTACCAGAGCTGAATCTCCTGTGCCCTGTCCAGCTGCCCGTAGAGCTTCTTCAGGCTCGGGTCCGACTGTGCAGGGGCGCTCTCGTAGAAGCCGTTGAAGTTGAAAGCGTGGTGCATGGCCACCAGCAGCTTGAGGTTCTTGGCACGGATCGCCGTGGAGAACAGCTGCAGCAGGTTCAGCTTCGGGCCCTTGGCGGCCGAGTTCCACTCGTTGACCTGGCTGTCCCACATGGAGAAGCCGTCGTGGTGCTCGGCGACCGGTCCGGCGTACTTGGCGCCGGCGTCGACGAACAGCTGCGCCCACTCGTCGGGGTCGAAGTTCCCGCCGGCCGACTTCAGCTTCGGCGCGAACTGCACGGTGTTGCCCGCGAGGTCCTGCGCTCCGTTGATGAAGTTGTGGTAGGGCCAGGCCGACGGCTGGCCGTAGGTGGCGATGTGGTGCTGGTTGGCCGCGCTGCCGGACTTGTACATGTTCCGCGGGTACCACTCGCTCTGGTACGCGGGAACGCTGAAGACCCCCCAGTGGAAGTAGATCCCGAACTTGGCGTCCTGGAACCACTCCGGGGCTGCCGGGTGCTGGTCGACCGAGTTCCAGTCGGGAGTGTAGGTGCTCGGTGCCGCCTGTGCGACGCCGGCCGCGAGGCCGCCGCCGGCGATCGCTGCCGCAGCCACACCTGCGGCTGCGGACAGGAACTGACGTCGGTTCAGAGAGCTTGCCATGAGGACATCCCTTGGCTGGGGGAAGCGGAGACGGGCTGGACCGAGGGACATGTGACGCGCACGTCCCTGGAGCGCCGGAGGTTACGCACGAAGTTCGTCCATGTAACGCCCCGATGTCAACGGGCGTGCAGGGATGAAAACGGCCACCAGCCCGCTGCTTTGCCCTTCTATCGAGACATATGTCCCATTTGCCATGCGCCAGACATGGAATGTTTGGCGCATGCGATGTCATTGATGGGATTGATTTGCACCGCCGGCCACCTTGCGGCCATTCAACAAGCCGAGCTTCCAGCAATTTTGTCCGCCGCCTAGACAGCAGTGCGGGTCGGCACCTATATATACATCCCATCTCTCCGATGCGGCGGCGCACGGCAGCCGTCGCCCGGCACAGCTCTCTCTCCCGCTCAAGGGACCAGCGCGAGGAAGTACCGATGAGACTCAGGACCGCACTCTGCTCCATCACCTCAGCCATGTCCGCCCTTGCACTGCTCAGCGCCTGCAGCGGCGGCTCCGGCACCGCGGCGTCGGGTGGCGCGCCGCTGGTCGGCGTGGACTACCCGCGTTCCGACACCGACTTCTGGAACTCGTACATCAAGTACACGCCCCAGTACGCCAAGGAGCTGGGACTGGACCTGAAGACCACCAACTCGCAGAACGACGTCGCCAAGCTGACCGCCAACGCGCAGACGTTCATCAGCCAGGGCGTCAAGGGCCTCGCGATGGCTCCGCAGGACACCGCCGCCATCGCGCCGACGCTGGCGCAGTTGGAGGCGAAGAAGATCCCGGTCGTCACCGTCGACACCCGCCCGGACACCGGCAAGGTGTTCATGGTCGTGCGCGCCGACAACCGCGCCTACGGCGAGAAGGCCTGTCAGTTCCTCGGCACGAAGCTCAACGGCCAGGGCAAGGTCGTCATGCTGGAGGGCGGCCTGGACTCCATCAACGGCCGTGACCGTACAGAGGCGTTCAACGACTGCATGAAGAAGAACTACCCCGGCATCAAGGTGTTCGGCGAGGCCACCAACTGGGACGGCGCGGTCGCTGCACAGAAGCTGCAGACCGACCTGACTGCCAACCCGGACATCAAGGGCGTCTACATGGAGTCCAGCTTCGCCCTGTCCGGCACGCTCCAGGTCCTCAAGCAGAAGGGGCTGCTGGTCGACCCGAAGGACCCCAAGCACGTGTTCGTCGTGTCCAACGACGGCATCCCGGAGGAGCTGAAGTCCATCGGCGAGGGCAAGATCGACGCCACCGTCTCCCAGCCTGCCGACCTGTACGCCAAGTACGCCCTGTACTACCTGAAGGCGGCGATCGACGGGAAGACGTTCGAGCCCGGCAAGACCGACCACGACAGCACGATCATCCAGGTCCGCGAGGGTCTGCTGGAGGACCAGCTCTCCGCTCCCCTGGTCACCGTCGACGGCGGCACCTACGGCGGCGAGGCCAGCGTCAAGAGCGACGACAGGTCGCTGTGGGGCAACAACCTCGGCTGATTCTTCCTACGGAACCAACGGCTCACGAGCACAAGGCGGTTGAGATGAGCGACGGGGAGCGAGCAGTCACCCCCGCGCCCGCCCCGGCGGACGACGGGCAGGTCCCCGCAGCCCCGCCCGTCGTCGAGGCGACGGGCATAGTCAAACGATTCGGTCCGACGGTGGCCCTCAGCGGCGCCCGGATCACCATCAGGCCCGGCGAGACCCACGCGCTCGTCGGCCGCAACGGAGCGGGCAAGTCGACCCTGGTGTCGGTCCTCACCGGCCTGCAGGCCCCCGACGAGGGAACGGTCACTTTCGGCGGCCGCCCCGCACCACGCCTCGCGGACCGCGACGCCTGGCGACAGCGCGTGGCCTGCGTCTACCAGAAGTCGACGATCATCCCCACCCTGACCGTCGCCGAGAACCTCTTCCTGAACCGGCACGACCACGGCCGCAGCCGGCTCATCAGCTGGCAGGGTGTGCGCCGGCGGGCGCAGGAGCTGCTGTCGACGTGGTCGGTGGACGTCGACCCGCAGACCGCGGCCGGCGAACTGAGCGTGGAGCAGCGACAGTTCGTGGAGATCGCCCGGGCGCTGTCCTTCGGGGCACGGTTCATCATCCTGGACGAGCCCACCGCCCAGCTCGACGGGGCGGCCATCACCCGCCTCTTCGAGCGCATCCGCGAGCTGCAGCGCCAGGGCGTGACCTTCCTCTTCATCAGCCACCATCTCCAGGAGGTCTACGACATCTGCGACATGGTGACGGTGTTCCGCGACGCGGCGCACATCGTGACCGCGCCGGTCGCGGAGCTCCCCCGCGCCAAGCTGGTCGCCGCGATGACCGGTGAGGCTGCGGTCGACCGGCTGCAGGTGCGGTCGAGCAGCCTCGACCGCACCACCCCGCCTGCGCTGTCCGTGCAGGCGCTGGGCAGTGACGGCTCTTACCATGACGTCACCTTCCAGGTGGGCTCCGGGGAGATCGTCGGACTCGCGGGCGCCGCCGGCAGCGGTCGCACTGAGGTCGCCGAGACCGTCGTGGGGCTGCGGGCGGCCCAGGCGGGCGAGGTGGAGATCGCCGGGCGGCGGCCCCGGCCGGGCAGCGTCCCCGCCGCGCTCGCCGCAGGCGCCGGGTTCGTCCCGCAGGACCGGCACCATCAGGGCTTCGTACCCGACATGTCGATCGCGGACAACGCCACGCTGTCCGTTCCTCACCGGCTCGGCAAGAACGGCTTCCTCAGCCGTGACCGACGGGACCGGCTCGCCGACAACATGATCGAGAAGCTGGCGATCAAGACGCCGGGACCCGAGCTGCCCGTCTCCGCGCTCTCGGGCGGCAACCAGCAGAAGGTCGTCATGGCCCGCGCTCTGGCGGACGATCCGCGTCTGCTGGTGCTGATCAACCCGACCGCCGGGGTGGACGTGCGCTCGAAGGAGTTCCTCCTCGGCAAGGTCGAGGAGACCGCGGAGTCCGGCACCGGAGTGCTCATCGCCTCCGACGAACTCGACGACCTGCGCATGTGCGACCGGGTCCTGGTGATGTTCCAGGGCCGGGTGACCTCGGAGATGGCCCGCGGCTGGCACGACCACGAACTCGTGGCCGCGATGGAAGGAGTGGACCTCAATGCCTGAAACCGTCCTCGCGGACACAGCCGCCCGGGCCGTCGGACCCAAGCCCAGGCGCACCGCGCTGCTCGGCGGCCGGATCCCCCTGGCCCGTCTGCGCGACCTCGCCCTCGTCCCCGCGATCGTCGTCATCGCGATCGTCGGCCAGATCGTCAATCCGGTCTTCCTGCAGGCCGACAACCTCATCAACGTCCTGCAGACCATGTCCGAGATGGCCCTGCTGGTCCTCGCCCAGACGATGATCCTGATCGTCAAGAAGATGGACCTGTCGCTGGAGTCCACGATGGGCCTGGCGCCCGGTGTCGCGGCCTGGCTGGTCGTCCCGGTCGGCGCCGGACACGGACTCGGTCTGCTCTCCGGCGCCTGGGCAATCCCTGTCACCCTGGCCGTGGGCGCGCTCGTCGGCGTGATCAACTCGCTGCTGATCATCCGCTTCGGCCTCAACGGCTTCATCGTCACCCTCGGCATGCTGATCGTGCTGCGCGGCATCCTCACCGGCATCTCCGGCGGCCAGACCTTCTTCCAGCTGCCGGACTCGATGCTCTACCTCGGCACCGCCCAGTGGTTCGGCATGCCGGCCTCCATCTGGATCTGCCTGGCCCTGTTCGCCATCGCCATCGTGGTGCTCGGCTGGACCAGCTTCGGCCGCTCGCTGTACGCCATCGGCGGCAACGTCGACGCGGCGAAGGCGGGCGGCATCCGTACCGACCGGGTGCTGTGGATCGTCATCGTGACGGGCAGCGTGCTCGCCGCCCTCGCCGGCCTGATGCTGTCCGGGCGCCTGGCCTCGGTCGCCTCCGCGCAGGGCAACGGCTACATCTTCACCGTCTTCGCCGCCGCCGTCATCGGCGGGATCAGCCTGAACGGCGGCAGGGGGACCATGTTCGGCGCGTTCTGCGGCATCCTCCTGCTCTTCATGATCCAGAACGTGCTCACGCTGGCGGGCGTCCCCGCCCAGTGGATCGGTGCTCTCAACGGCCTGATCATCCTGATCGCGCTCGCCATCTCCCGCATCACCGGGGGCAAGGTCCAGGAGTGACCCGGGCGGCTGCCGTCGCCGCCCGTCCTCCGCCGCGTTCACGTCTCGCCACGAGGGGATCGCCCCCGTGTTCCTCACAGGAGTTGCCGCATGTCCTCGCCCGTGCCCGCATCCGCCCGCATCACCGCCCTGGACGTCCTGGACGTGCGGTTCCCCACCTCCGAACACCTCGACGGCTCGGACGCCATGAACCCCGAGCCCGACTACTCCGCCGCCTACGTGGTGCTGCGCACCGACGCCGGGGACGGACTGGAGGGCCACGCTCTCGCCTTCACCACCGGACGCGGCAACGACGTGCAGGCCGCGGCCATCGCGGCCCTCGCCCCGTACGTGGTCGGCCGGTCCGTCGAGGACGTCTGCGGCGACCTGGGGTCCTTCTCCCGCTCGCTCGTGCACGATCCGCAACTGCGCTGGCTGGGCCCGGAGAAGGGTGCCATCCACATGGCCACCGGAGCCGTCGTCAACGCCGCCTGGGACCTCGCCGCCAAGCGCGCGGGCAGGCCCGTCTGGCAGTTCCTCGGCGAGATGTCCCCCGAGGAGCTGGTCTCCCAGGTCGACTTCCGCTGGCTCAGCGACGCGCTCACCTCCGAGGAGGCGCTGGACATCCTGCGCCGCGCCGAACCGGGCCGTCAGGAACGCATCGCCCGTCTTCTGGAGCGCGGCTACCCCGCCTACACCACCACGCCCGGCTGGCTGGGTTACTCCGACGAGAAGCTGGCCCGCCTGGCCGGCGAGGCCGTCGCCGACGGCTTCACCCAGATCAAGCTGAAGGTCGGCGCGGACCTGGAGGACGACGTACGGCGCATGCGGGTCGCCCGCGAGGCGGTCGGCCCGGACGTCCGCATCGCCGTCGACGCCAACCAGAGGTGGGACGTGGCACCCGCGATCGACTGGATGCGTACCCTCGCCCCCTACGACCCGTACTGGATCGAGGAGCCCACCTCCCCCGACGACATCCTCGGCCACGCCGCCGTCCGCAAGGCGATCGGCCCCATCAAGGTCGCCACCGGCGAGCACATCGCCAACCGGGTCGTCTTCAAGCAGCTGCTGCAGGCCGGCGCGGTGGACATCGTGCAGATCGACTCCGCACGCGTCGGCGGCGTCAACGAGAACCTCGCAATCCTCCTGCTCGCCGCGAAGTTCGGGGTTCCGGTCTGCCCGCACGCCGGCGGAGTGGGGCTGTGCGAGATGGTCCAGCACCTGTCGATGTTCGACTACGTCGCCGTCTCCGGCACCACCGAGGACCGGGTCATCGAGTACGTCGACCACCTGCACGAGCACTTCGTCGACCCGGTCCGCATCACCGACGGCCACTACCTGGCACCGACCCTGCCCGGGCTGAGCGCACAGATGCACCCGGCCTCGCTCAAGGAGTACACCTACCCCGACGGCCCGGTCTGGACCGCCCGTGTCTGACGCCCGGATCCTCGAGGAAGGCACCTCGTGCTGCTGACCGAACTGCTGCACCCGGGCATCCTCGAAGCCCTGGCGGGCGCCGGGCACGGAGCCCGGGTCCTGCTCGCCGACGGCCACTATCCGGCGAGCACGGCCACCGGCCCGCGAACCAGGACCGTCCAGCTCAACCTGGCGCCGGGTCTGCTGGATGTCACCACCGTGCTCGACGTCCTGCTGCGGGCTCTGCCCGTCGAGGCGGCGCACGTGATGGTGCCGCCCGAGGGCGAGCCGGAGCCGCCGGCCATCGCCGAGTACCGCTCGATGCTGGCGCCCGTCCCCGTCGGGACGCTCGGCCGTTTCGAGTTCTACGACGCCGCCCGGTCACCCGACCTGGCCCTCACCGTCGTCACGGCCGACATCCGCACCTACGCCAACCTGCTGCTGACCATCGGCGTCCGCGCTGAAGAGACTCGGGAATCACGATGACGCTTGCTGTTCGTTACACGGCTGCTCGGACGTTGGACACGGCCGTGGTCGGGCCGTGCGAGCCCGGTCCG
>NZ_JBFBJZ010000076.1:0-34067 GCF_040686255.1 Kitasatospora sp. NPDC085879
CTGGGAACGGTCACCCTGATCTTCTTCATGGTGCACGTCCTGCCGGGCGACCCGGTCGCCGCGATGTGGGGCGACAAGGCCCCCGACCGGGCCGGTCAGGCGGTCGGTGCGGCCGGCAGCCGGACGGTGAACACCGTGCGGCCCGGCCGGCTCGACACGTCGACCGTGCCGCCGTGCGCCTGCACCACCGCCTGCACGATCGACAGGCCGAGCCCGGTCGATCCGGTCGAGCGCGACCGCGCCCGGTCGCCGCGGACGAAGCGCTCGAACACCCGGTCGGCGAGTTCCCGCGGAACGCCCGGGCCGGTGTCGGTCACCACGAGGCGGACCTCGTCCCCGGCCTGCTCCAGGGCCAGCTCGACCTCGGTGCCCGCCGGGGTGTGGGTCCGGCCGTTCGCCAGCAGGTTGGCGGCCACCTGGCGCAGCCGGTCGGCGTCGCCCCGGACGAGGACCGGCTCCTCCGGCAGCACCAGCCGCCAGCGGTGCTCCGGCCCGGCGGCCCGCGCGTCGGCCACCCCGTCCAGGGCGATCCGGGTCAGGTCGACCTCCTGGTCGGCGAGCGGGCGGCCCGCGTCCAGCCGGGCGAGCAGCAGCAGGTCCTCGACGATCGCCCCCATCCGCCCTGCCTCGGCGCCGATCCGCTCCAGCGAGTGCACGACCGGCTCGGGCACCGGCCCGGGGTGGCGCAGCGCCAGCTCGGCGTGGCCGCGGACGGCGGCCACCGGTGTGCGCAGTTCGTGGCTGGCGTCGGCGGCGAAGGTCCGCAGCCGCTCCTCCACCGCGTGCCGGCGCGCCAGGGCGGCACCGACGTGGCCGAGCATCCGGTTGAGCGCCGCGCCCACCCGGCCGACCTCGGTGCCCGGATCGTCGTCGGGGACCCGCTCGGAGAGGTCGACGGCGCCGCTGGCGAGCGGCAGGGTGCTCACCCGCTCGGCGGTGGCCGCCACCCGGTCCAGCGGGCGCAGCGACCAACGGACCCAGAGCGCGCCCGCGACGCCCGCCGCGGTGACGGCGATCGCGAAGACCGTCAGCTCCAGGGTCGTCAGACGCTCCACGGTGTCCTCGGCCTGACGCAGCGGCAGGCCGCTGACCAGCACGTCGCCGTCCCGGCCGGCGACCGCCTGCATCCGGTACGGGCCTTCGAGGCCTGGCAGCCGGACGGTGCGCGCCGGGCCGCCGACGGGCAGCGCGACCAAGGCGCGCTGATCGGCCGCGGAGAGGTCGACCCGGTCGTCGGCGTTGGGGCGGTCGGCGTCGTCGGCGTCCCCGTCCACCACCCCGGCCGCGGTGGCCCGGCCGTCCAGCAGCCGGGCGCCGAAGGTACCGGGGGTCTGCGCCCGGGTGTCGGCACCGCCGCCCTGCCCGGCGTGCTCCAGGCTGGCCGCGTACCGGCCTCCGGTGTCGGCGAGCTGCTGGTCCAGCCGGTCCACCAGGAAGTGCCGCAGGGCCGCGGTGGTGGCGAGGCCGACCGCGGCGCAGGTGACGACCAGCAGCACCAGCAGCCCGGCGATCAGCCGGGCCCGCAGGGTCCGCGGCACGAGCCGCTCCGCCCGTGCGCGCAGGCGGGCGGCCCGGGTCCGGGCGGCCGTCACGGGGTCGCCTTGATCAGGTAGCCGGCGCCGCGCACGGTGTGGATCATCGGTGTCCGGCCGGCGTCGATCTTCTTGCGCAGGTAGCTGATGTACAGCTCGACGACGTGCGCCTGCCCGCCGAAGTCGTAACTCCAGACGGCGTCCAGGATCTGCGCCTTGCTCAGCACCTGCCGGGGGTGGTGCATCAGGTAGGCCAGCAGCGCGTACTCGGTGGGGCTGAGGTCGATCGGCTCGCCGCCGCGGGTGACCTCGCGGGCCGGTTCGTCGAGAACGAGGTCGCCGAGCACCAGGGCGTGGGCGGGCGGCCGCCCGGCGGGTGCGGGCGGCGCCGCCCGCCGCAGCAGCCCGCGCAGCCGGACGACGACCTCGGCCAGGCTGAACGGCTTGGTGACGTAGTCGTCGCCGCCCGCCGCGATCCCGGCGATCCGGTCCTCGACGGCGTCCCGGGCGGTCAGGAAGAGCACCCGGACCTCCGGCTGTGCGGCGTGGATGCGGCGCAGCACCTCCATGCCGTCGAGGTCCGGGAGCATCATGTCGAGCACCACGGCGTGCGGCCGCCAGGCGGTCGCGGTGCGGACGGCGGCCTCGCCGGTGGTCTCGCCGACGGCCTGCCAGCCCTCGTAGCGGAGCGCCCCGCACACCACCTCGACCAGGTCGGGCTCGTCGTCGACGACGAGGACGCGCCAGGCCTGCCGGTCGGCGAAGTCGTCCATGGTGCTCCCTCGGTGCGCTGCGGTGGCTCTCATTCTGGCCCGCCGCGATGAGAAAGCGCTGAGATCCCGTGGCGCCGCCCGAACCCTTCCCGCCTGCTCCGACCTGCGAAAACATGCCGTTCGGCAGCTGTCGGGGCGCCCCGCACTCAGAGGCAACTGAGAGCTTGCGGTGCCATCGTGGGCCACCTCGGCGGCTCTCACCGCCGGGTTCGAAGGAGGTTCCCGATGGCCACCGCAGCCCCACCGCGGACCGCCGCCCGGACACACCGGGCGGCCCCGCGCCGTCCGGTCGCCGCCGCGCCCGTCGCCGTGCTCGCGCTGATCGCGGCGGGAGCGCTCGGCGTCACCGCGCTCTGGTGGAAGGACACCGCCTCGGTCGTCGGCGCGGCCGGCTGGCTCACCAACGCGGGCCGGCTCGCCGGACTGCTCGCCGGCTACGCCGCACCCGTGCTGATCCTGCTGATGGCCCGGCTGCCCCCGCTCGAACGGGAGGTCGGCGCAGACCGGCTGGCCCGCTGGCACGCGTTCGGCGGGCGCTGGATGGTGACCATGGTGACCGTCCATGTGCTGACGATCGTCTGGGGGTACGCGCTCACCAACGACCGGGGGGTGGTCGCCGAGGGCGTCGACATCGTCTTCCACTACCCCGACATGATCAAGGCGACGCTGGGCACGCTCCTGCTGCTGGGCACCGGCGCCGTCTCGGCCCGGGCGGCCCGCCGCCGGCTGTCCTACGAGACCTGGTACTACCTGCACCTGGCCACCTACGTGGCCGTGGCGCTCACGTTCGGCCACCAGCTCGCGACCGGAGCCGACTTCGGCGACCCCAAGGCCAAGGCCCTCTGGTACGCGCTGTACCTGGGCACCGCCGTCCTCGTCGGCTGGTACCGGCTGGCGCGGCCGTGGCTGCTCGACCGCCGGCACCGGCTGCGGGTCGCCGAGGTCCGGCCGGAGGCCCCCGGCGTGGTGTCGCTCTTCCTGACCGGCCACCGGCTGGACGAACTGCGTGCCGAGCCCGGGCAGTTCTTCCGGCTGCAGTTCCACGCGCCCGGGCTGCGCTGGGCCGCCAACCCGTACTCGCTGTCCGCGCCGCCGCACCCGAGCTTCCTCCGGTTCACCGTCAAGGACCTCGGCGGGCACAGCGCCGCCGTCGCGGCTCTCCGCCCCGGCACCCGGGTGCGCGCCGAGGGCCCGTACGGCGCGTTCACCGGCCGGCTGCAGCGCGAGTACCGGGTGCTGCTGCTCGGCGCCGGTGTCGGGATCACCCCGCTGCGGGCGCTGTTCGAGACGCTGCCGGGGCGGGTGACGCTGGTGCAGCGGGCCAGCCGGCCCGAGGACCTGATGTTCCGGGAGGAGCTGGCGGAGGTCGCCCGGCGGCGCGGCGGCCGGGTGCACGAGCTGGTCGGCCCGCGCTCCGAGGTCGGCGACCTCGGCACCGCACTCGCCCGGCTCGTCCCCGACCTCGCCGAGCACGAGGTCTACCTGTGCGGGCCGGAGGCGATGGCCGAGGATGCCGTCCGCTCCCTGCGGGCCGCCGGTGTCCGGCCGAACCGCATCCACCGCGAGTCCTTCGCCCTCTGATCCCCCGTCCCTCCAGGAGGACCCCATGCGCCGAGCCGTCGTCAGCAGCGCCGCCACCGCGGCCGGAATCGTGCTGCTGCTCTCCCTGAAGCCGCACGACGGGGCCGGGGCCGCCCCGGTCATCAGCTCCGGCGGGACCGGTGGCGCCACCGACACCTCGTCGGGCAGCCCGTCGGGGTCGAGCGGCTCCTCTGGGTCCTCTGGGTCCTCGGGTTCCTCGGGTTCCTCGGGTTCCTCGTCGACCTCGACCAGAACGGTCACCGGCGACGCCGCCAACACCCGCTACGGCCCCGTCCAGGTCAAGGTCACCCTCGACGGGAGCAGGATCACCAACATCGACGTGATCCAGTACCCCTCGAACGACCACCGCGACCAGGAGATCAACAGCTACGCGCTGCCGCTGCTCAACCAGGAGGCGATCGCCGCGCAGAGCGCCCAGATCGACGTGGTCAGCGGCGCGACCTTCACCAGTGACGGCTACACGCAGTCGCTGCAGAGCGCCCTCGACAAGGCCGGGCGGTGAGGCCGTGCTCCGCCGCGCCGAGCCCGTCATGGGCACCGTCTTCTCGATCGCCGTCCGCGACCCCGGCCCGGACACCCCTGCCGTGCTCGACCGGATCGCCGACCGTCTGCACCGGATCGACGCCGTCTTCTCGACCTACCGGCGGGACAGCGACATCAGCCGCCTCGACCGCGGCGAACTCGCCCTCGCCGACTGCGACCCGGAGGTGCCCGCGGTGCTGGCGGCCTGCCGGGAGGTGGCCGCGGAGACCGGCGGACACTTCACCGAGCGGCCCGGCGGCCGGCTCGACCCCAGCGGCTGGGTGAAGGGCTGGGCGGTCGAGGAGGCCGCCCGGATGCTGCGCGCCGCCGGCTCCCGACAGCACTGCGTCAGCGGCGGCGGGGACGTGCAGACCGCGGGCGGACCGTGGCGGATCGGCGTCGCCCACCCGCTGCGGCCCGGCCGGCTGGCCGCCGTCCTGGGCGGGCACGACCTGGCCGTGGCGACCTCCGGAACCGCCGAACGCGGGACGCACATCGTCGACCCGCACACCGGCCGCCCGGCGACCGGCCTGGCCTCGCTCACCCTGGTCGGCGCCCCGGGCACCGGCATCGCCCGCACCGACGCCTGGGCGACCGCCGCCTTCGCGATGGGCCCTGCGCGCGCCCTCGCCTGGGCCGCCCGCCGACCCGGCGTCGAGGCACTCGCCGTCCTCCCCGACGGCACCAAGCGCTGGACGGACGGCCTCCCCCGGCACCTCCCGCCCGCCGGCCCCGCCGACTGGCACCCCACCGCCCTCGCCGCCCCCTGACGAGCGCGGCCGCTGCCGCAGCACCCCCGGACACGCCGGAGCGCCGCCGGGGCCGGTGCCCCGACGGCGCTCGGACGGCGCTCGGACGGACGGACCTACTTGTTCTTGCCCTTGTTCTTCAGCGAGGGCAGGCAGACCAGGCCGGCGATCAGCAGGAAGAGCGCGATCGGCAGCAGCACGTAGATGCCGACGACCTCGGCGGTGCTGATCCCGGAGCCCGGCTGGTCACCGTCGTCGTGGGTCAGCGCCATCGCGGGCGACGTCATCAGCATCATCAGCGTGGCCGCCGCGGTGACCGCACCGGCGCGCATAGCGTTCCTCTTGTCCACGCTGTCACCGTACCGGCCGCTCACACGGCGCCGCGCGGCGGGGTGGGCCTTCCGGGCCCGGCCGCGAGACCGGCCGCGAGGCCGCCCACCAGGCGGGTGGTGGAGGGGGCCTGCGCCAGTGCGTCGAGGGTGACCGGGTGGCCGTCCCGGTCGGCCACCGGGAGGCGCCAGTTCGGGTACTGGTCCCAGGTGCCGGGGAGGTTCTGCGGGCGCGGGTCGCCGACCGCGTCCGGCAGCCAGACGCCGACCAGCGCCGCCGGGGTGGCGAGCAGGAAGGCGTAGAGCGCCTCCGGGGTCGGCCCGGCGTCCTCCGGGAGCAGGCCGCGGGCGGCGAGGTCGGCGGCCCACTCGGCCAGTTCGGCGCGGGCCGCGTCCTGCTCCTCGCCGAGCGGCCGGGCGAGCAGGCCGAGCCGGTGCCGGAGCTCCACGTGCTCGCCGCTGAGCCGGGCGGCGGTGGGCGGCAGGTCGTGGGTGGTCAGGGTGGCGAGGCAGCCGGCCCGCCAGCGCTCCGGGGCGAGGATCTCCCCCTTGTCCTGCCAGTCCCGCTCGAACCAGAGCACCGAGGTGCCGAGGATGCCGCGGGCGGTCAACTCCTCGCGGACGCCCGGCTCGACGGTGCCCAGGTCCTCGCCGATGACGTACGCGCCGGCCCGGTGCGCCTCCAGCGCCAGCACGCCGAGCATCGCCTCCGCGTCGTACCGGATGTACGCGCCCCGGGTGGGCGGGTGCCCGGCCGGCACCCACCAGAGCCGGAACAGGCCCATCACGTGGTCGATCCGCAGCGCCCCGGCGTGCCGGGCGGCGGCCCGCAGCAGCTCGCCGAACGGCTCGTAGCCGGCGGCGGCGAGCGCGTCCGGGCGCCACGGCGGCAGGCCCCAGTCCTGGCCGTGGGCGTTGAAGGCGTCCGGCGGGGCACCGACCGAGATGCCGTCCGCGAGGACGTCCTGCAGCGCCCAGGCGTCGGCGCCGTCCGGGTGCACGCCGACCGCGAGGTCGTGGATCAGGCCGACCGGCATGCCGGCCTCCTCGGCGGCCCGCTGGGCCTGTCCGAGCTGCTCGTCGACCAGCCAGGCCAGCCAGCGGTGGAAGCCGATCCGGTCGGCGAGCTCCGCCTTCGCGGCGGTGACGTGCGGGCTGTCCGGGCGGCGCAGGCCCTTGGGCCAGGTGTGCCGGTTCGGGCCGTGCTCCTCGGCCAGCGCGCACCAGGTGGCGTACCGCTCCAGCCACTCGCCCTCGCGTTCGGTGAAGGCCCGCAGGGCGGCCTCCCGCCCTGCGGTGCGGGGCACCGCGTACAGCGCCTCCAGGGTCTCGCGCTTGAGCGCCCAGACCGCGTCCCGGTCGATCAGGCCGTCGTGGTCGAGGACCTCGGCCCGCAGCCGGGCCGCCCGCTCGGCGTACCCGTCGAGGCCCGCGTAGGCGAACTCCGGGACGGCCTCGATCCGCAGGTGCACCGGGTCGGCGAAGCGGCGCGAGGAGGGACGGTACGGGGACGGGTCGGAGGGGGCGCCGGGCATCCCCGCGTGCAGCGGGTTGATCTGCAGGAAGCCGGCGCCGTGCACGTGCCCGGCCCACCGGGCGAGGTCGGCCAGGTCGCCGAGGTCGCCCATGCCCCAGGAGCGGTCGGAGAGCACCGAGTACAGCTGGGCGAGGAAGCCCCAGCTGCGGCCGGGCGGCTCGGGCAGCCGCTCCGGGGCGACGATCAGCGCCGCCGAGGCCTCGCGGGGGCCGGCCTTGGCGGTGAGGCGGTGCCGGCCGAGCGGGAGGTCGGCGGGCAGCCAGTGCGAATGCCCCTTCGGCAGGTCCCAGCGGCCGCCGTCCTCCAGCTCGACGGCGAGCTCGGCCTCGGCCGGGACGTCCAGCGCGGTGCGGCGGCCCTGACGGACCACCACCGTCGGCGGCAGCAGCCGGGCGGCGGTCTCCACCCGGTGCCGGTGCAGCTCCGCCCGGGCGGCCTCCGGCGTCGACGCGTCCACCCCGAGCGCGGCCAGCACGGCGATCAGGGTGTCCGAGCCGACCGGGACCGAGCCCCCGCCCGGGTTGTACGTGCTGTCCACCCCGTACGCGTGCGCCAGCGCCACCAGTTCCGGCGGCGGGGGCGGCGCGTCCTCGGCGGGGACCTGCTCCCCGGCAGCCTGGTCACGGTCAAGGTATGCGGCCACTCGCGGCTCCCTGCAGTCGGGACATCACCGAACGCGAACAGGCACAGTCCTACCCGCCGCGACCCCGTGCGACCCCGACCGACACGGCGCCGGGGCGGCGGGACGGTGCAGATTCGTGTACGGGCGCTGTTCACCGTCCGCTCGACCCCGGGCGGTCGGGCCACCGACCCGACCGACTTCGCAAATCGGGCATACCTGCCAGCGGCGTTGACACCCGGCCGGTCAGCTGGTGGGCTGGCCCGCTGAGGCGGGTTGGTGCGGCGCTCCGGGTGGCGGGCCCGGTGAGCTGGATGTTCGGGGCGTGGAGGAGGTCCGGTGCAGGCACGGGTGTCGGTGGCCGCCGGGCGGCGGCTGAGGCAGCAGCTGGATCACAGCGCTGCGCTGCGCGAACTCCTGTACCACCCGGCCGCGCTGACGGCGCGCCGGACGGCCGCCCGCACGGCCCGCCAGCTGGCGCCCCGCGCCGCGGACCGCTTCATCGCCGACATCAAGGGCACCGAGCCGCTGCTCGCCTCCGTCCGCGCCGAGCGGCGCACCCCCGCCGGCCGCCGCCGCAGCGCCCTGCAGCTGGCCGCGACGCTGTCGGCCGCCGCCGTGGTCGGCGGCCTGCTGGCCGGGCCGGCCGCGGTCGCCGCCCCGACGATCGGCGACCGCACGGTCACCAGCGCCCCGGTCACCCCGCTCGGCTCGATCACCGAACCGCAGGTCTACCCGCGCCCGCAGCAGCTGCAGGCCGGCGGCAGCGCGGTGTCGGTGCCGGACACCGTGGGCCTGGTCGCGCCGCGCCACGCCGACGGCCCCGCGCTGGCCGCCGTCCGGCAGGTGCTGGGCGCCGCCGGCGCCGCCGACATCGTGGAGGCCGACCCGGCCGCCTCCCCCGCCGCCGGCTCGCTGGTGGTGTACGTGGGCGGCCCGCAGGAGGGCGCCGGCGGCGACGCCGACCAGGTGCTGCGCCGGCTGGCCGCGGCCGCCGGGCGGGCCGCCTCCGACGTGTCCGTCGCCGGGCTGCCGGCCGGCGGGTACGTGCTCGCGGCCGGGCAGCTGCCCGCGGCGGGCGGCGGCACGTACGGTGCGGTGGTGCTGGCGGGTGCCGACGCGACCGGCACCTTCTACGCCGCGCAGAGCCTGCGGCAGCTGCTCGCCCCGATCGAGGCCGGCCAGGGCCAGGGCCCGGCCGAGGCCGGCCGGGGCTTCCCCGGGATCGTCCTGCGGGACTGGCCGACCGGCTCGCCCGTCCGCGGCACCGCCGAGTCCTTCTACGGCACCCCGTGGACCACCGCCGAGCGCCTGGAGCAGCTGGACTTCCTCGGCCGCACCAAGCAGAACTTCTTCCTGTACGCGCCCGGCGCCGACCCGTACCGGACCTCCCGCTGGCGCGAGGCGTACCCGCAGGCACAGCAGGAGTCGCTGCGCAGGCTGGCCGAGCGGGCCCGGGACAACCACGTGGTGCTCGGCTACTCGATCGACCCCGGGCAGTCCTTCTGCTACAGCTCGGGCAAGGACGTGGACGCGCTGGTCGCCAAGCTGGACGGGCTGCGCCGGCTCGGCTTCGGCGCATTCCAGCTGCAGTTCCTGGACGTCAGCTACGACGAGTGGCACTGCCCGGGCGACCGCCGCAGCTACGGCACCGGTCCGGCGGCGGCCGCGAAGGCGCAGGCGGAGCTGGTCGCCCAGGTGCAGCGGCGGCTGATCGCCGCCCACCCGGAGCTGGCGCCGCTGACGGTGGTGCCGACGGAGTACCAGAAGCAGAGCGCGACGCCGTACCGGAAGGCGCTGGCGGCGGCGCTGCCGGCAGGCGTCCAGGTGGTGTGGAGCGGCGGCGCGGTGATCGCGCCGAAGGTGACCGGCGACCAGCTCGCCGAGACGGCGGCGCTGTTCGACCGCCCGCTCGTCACCATGGACAACTACCCGGTGAACGACTCCACGCCGGACCGGCTGTTCCTGGGCGGCTACACCAACCGCGACCCGGCGGTGGCGACCCGTTCGGCGGCGCTGCTGACGGCGGCGATGGCGCAGCCGGTGGCCTCCCGGCTGCCGCTGGCGACCGCCGCCGACTTCGGCTGGAAGCCCGAGGGCTACCGGGCCGCGGACTCGCTGAAGGCCGCGGTGCACGCGATGACCGGCGGCGGCGCCCCGGCCGAGTCGGCGCTGACGGCGCTGGCCGCGAACAGCGCCTCCTCGCCGCTGGACAACCAGGAGTCCGGCTATCTGGCGCCGCTGATGGAGCGTTTCTGGGCGGCGCTGGAGCCGTCCTCGGGCGGTGCCTCGGACCCGGCGGCGCTGCAGGCGGCGGCCGCGCCGCTGCAGGCGGCCTTCACCACCATGGCGGGGGCGCCGCAATCGCTGGCCGGCGAGGCGGTGGCGCAGGACGCCGGGCCGTGGCTGGTGCGGCTGGCCACCTACGGGCAGGCCGGGCAGGCGGCGGTCGCGATGCTGCTGGCGCAGCGCGGCGGCGACGGCAGCGCGGCCTGGCAGGCCCGGGTGGATCTGCGGCAGCTGCGGGAGCGGCTGGCGCAGGGCTCGGTGACGGTCGGCGCCGGGGTGCTGGACCCGTTCCTGGAGCGGGCGCTGAAGGACGCCGACACCTGGGCCGGTGTGGACGCCGCCGCGGGCACGCCGACCACGACGCTCGGCACGGCGAACGACCACGGCCCGGCGCTGATGACGGACGGCGCCGCGGACACGTTCTACTGGAGCTCCGCCCCGCCGCAGGCCGGGGACGCGATCGGGCTGGATCTCGGCAACGGCCGGCCGCTGGGCCGGGTCACCGTGCTGATGGGTTCCTGGGGCGACGGCCCGGACGCGGCGACCGCCGCCGACGACTACCTGCGCGACGGGGTGCTGGAGTACTCGACGGGCAGCGGCTGGCGGCAGCTGGCGGTGGTGCACGGCCAGAAGAGCGTCTCGGTGACCGCTCCGGCGGGTGTGGTGGCGAAGGCGGTACGCCTGCGCGCCCGGACGGGGCAGAAGACCGCGGTGGCCGTCCGGGAGTTCTCGGTGGCGGCGCCGGACGACACGCCCGCGGTGGTGACCGGCCCGGCCGCGGCGCCGGGCTCCTCGCCGGACGCGGTGCTGGACGGCGACCCGGACACCGCGTTCCGGGCCGCGGACGCGCCGACGTCGGCCTCGGCGCCGCTCACGGTGGAGCTGGGCACGGCCCGGCCGCTGGACCGGGTGACGGTGCTGACCGACCCGACGGTGCAGGCGGTGGCGACGGTCGCGGTGCGCGGCACGGACGGCCTGTGGACGGCGATCGGCACGCTGCACCCGGGCTACAACGAGCTGCCGGCGGGCGGCCGGCCGGCCGACGCGATCCGGCTGGTCTGGGCGCCGGGCTGGCAGCCGCCGGTGGTCAACCAGATCGTGCCCTGGTACGCGGACACCCCGGCGGCGCGCCTCAGCCTGTCGGACGCGACGCTGGACGTGGTGACCGGTCAGGCCGTACCGCAGGTGACGAAGGCGGTGCTGGAGACGGGCCGCCCGGAGGGCACCAGCGGCGAGCTGAAGGTGGAGGTGCCGGCGGTCGCCAAGGGGCTGACCGTCACCCAGGGCACCGCGGTGGCGGTGCCGCGCGGCGGCCGGGTGGGGGTGCCGTTGCAGGTGGTGGCGGCGGCCGGGACGCCGTCGGGCACCTACCGGCTGCCGGTGACGTTCACCGCGGGCACGCTGACCGTCCGGCAGGACCTGCTGGTGCACGTGGTGCCGCCGGCCGGCGGGCCGGACCTGGCGCGCGCGGCGACCGCCAGTTCCTCGGCGGACGAGACGCCGGCCTTCCCGGCGGCGAACATCAACGACGGCGACCCGCGGAGCCGCTGGTCCTCGCCGGCGACGGACGGCGCCTGGGTGCAGCTGGAGCTGCCGCAGGCGGCGCGGCTGGGCTCGGCGGTGCTGCACTGGCAGGACGCGCACGCGGCCGCGTACAAGGTGCAGACCTCGGCGGACGGGGTGCACTGGACGACGGTGGCGACCGTGGAGGACGGCGCGGGCGGGGTGGAGACGGTGCGGTTCGACGCGCCGGACACGCGGTTCCTGCGGGTGCAGGGCGTGACCCGGGCGACGAAGTACGGCTACTCGCTGTGGGGGGTCGAGCTGTACGCCGTCACCGGCTGAGCAGCAGCTCCTCCAGCGCGGTCAGCGAGGTGAGGGCGCCGGGGGTGCGGCCGGTCCGGTCGAGCAGCCGGGCCTGCAGGCCGGCGGCGCGGGGGCCCTCGACGTCCTCGACGGGGTGGTCGCCGACGTGCAGGACGCGGGCGGGCTCGACGCCGAGCCGCTCGGCGGTGAGCAGGTAGATCGCCGGGTCCGGTTTGGCGCGGCCGCAGTCGACGGCGCGGACGACGGCGCTGAAGTACGGGTCGAGGCCCGTCCAGGAGAGTTCGGCGTTGCCGTTGGTGGTCAGCGCGAGCGGCAGCCGGCCGGAGAGCCGGGCGACCACCGCGCCGACCTCGGGGAAGAGCCGGGTGGTGCGGGCGCGGACGGCCATGAAGGCCGTGAACATCCGGTCGGCGAGTTCCGGGCGGTCGGGGGCGCGACGGCGGACGGCCTCGGCGAAGGCGGCCCGGCGCAGTTCGGGCAGGGTGGCGCCGGGCAGGTCGGCGGCGACCTCCTCGCGGATCCGCTGCAGCCAGTCGACCGGGACGGGCGGCCCGCCGAGTTCCGCGCCGAGCAGTTCGGCGGCGCGGGCGATCGCCGGCCGGAAGGAGGCGGCGAAGTCCCAGAGGGTGTCGTCGCCGTCGAAGGAGAGGGCGGCGACGTCGGGGCGGTGCGCGGTCGGCACGGTACGGGCTCCCGGGTGGAGGCGGACGGCGGGCCGCCGACGCTCCCGCTGCGGGGTGCGCCGGCGGCCCATGAGGCGTACCGAAGTGTGACGGGCAGGCCCTTGTCTGTCAGGCGGAGAGCGGTTCGGGCTCTCCGCGGCGGGTCGGGTGGGTCCGGACGGCCGGAGCCGGGAGCGCACCCGCGTGGTCGGTATGGTCGTGGTGCTCGTACTCGCGGAACTGGTCGAGGCCGCCGAACGGCTCCAGGTAGGGCCGCCAGCGCGGGTCCTTGATCCCGGTGCCGATGACGCGCCAGGCCAGGCCGCTGGGCGGAGCCGGCTGGCGCTTCATGCGCCAGCCGAGTTCGGTGAGGTGCCGGTCGGCCTTGGTGTGGTTGCAGCGGCGGCAGGCCGCCACCACGTTGTCCCACCGGTGCTGGCCGCCCCGGCTGCGCGGAATGACGTGGTCGACGCTGGTCGCGGCGGCCCCGCAGTAGACGCAGCGCCCGTGGTCGCGGGCGAACAGGGCACGGCGGGTGAGCGGGACGGGCCCGCGGAACGGGACCCGCACGAAGCGGGTCAGACGGACGACGGACGGGGCCGTCATGGTGGTGGTGGCGCTGTGCAGTGTGGTTCCGGAGTCCTCCAGGCTGATTGCCTTGTGGTTGAGGACCAGGATGAGGGCGCGCCGGGTGGAGACCACTCCGAGTGGCTCGTACGACGCGTTGAGGACCAGGACATGCGGCACGGATGCCTCCTTGGACGCCTGCGGCGCGTGGCTCGCGCCGGGACGAGCGGGTGATCGCATTTGCGGCGCGATCTCCCCCAGTGTCGCCTTACGCCTTCGTACGGCGCCACCACTCCTGTGTAACGGACCGGATGTGGAATCCGTCATAGGCGGTATGCCCGCGTGCCGGGCGCGCTGCACGCGTCGTCGCCGGTGAGGGGGTGTGTGCGGGGGCGGGGGCGGGCTGACGGGCCGTCCGGGGGCGGGCCCGGAGGCCGCTAGGGTTGGACGGGACGGTCCGCCAGCCGGGCCGTGCCGGCGTCCGCGCCGGCCGTACCCAGCACCACGGAAGGCCCGCACGTGTTCCGGTCCGGTGTCACCGGCCTCCTGGCCGAAGCCACCCCTTCGCCCGCCCAGCCCACCCTCGACCTCAAGCTGCCGACCAGCACGGACGACGTGACGGCCTCCACCAAGCAGGCCGCGAGCTGGCTCGACCAGAACTGGCAGAGCTGGGTCGAGGGCGGTGTGCGGATCGTCTTCATCGTGGTCCTCGCCCTGGTGCTGCGCGCGGTCGTCCGCAAGCTGATTACCCAGCTGGTGTCGCGGATGGGCCGGCCCTCGGAGGACGAGGACGAGATGATGGGCCGCCTCGGCGGCCTGCTGGCGAACAGCGGGGTGGTGAACACCGAGCGCCGCCAGCAGCGGTCGGAGGCGATCGGCTCGGTGCTGCGCAGCGTGGCCTCGTTCACCATCCTCGGCACGGCGGCGCTGATGGTGCTGGCGGCGCTCGGGGTGAACCTGGCGCCGCTGCTGGCGAGTGCCGGTGTGGCCGGTGTGGCGATCGGTTTCGGCGCACGGAACCTGGTGACGGACTTCCTGTCCGGGGTCTTCATGATCATGGAGGACCAGTACGGCGTCGGGGACGAGATCGACACCGGGGTGGCCACCGGCACGGTGCTGGAGGTCGGCCTGCGGGTGACCAAGCTGCGCGGTGTGGGCGGCGAGATCTGGTACATCCGCAACGGCGAGGTGAAGCGGATCGCCAACATGAGCCAGGGCTGGGGCACCGCCACGGTGGACGTCCAGGTCGGCTACAAGGAGGACCTCCTCCGGGTCGAGGCGTTGATCACCGAGGCGGCCGAGCAGCTGTCCAAGGAGACCCCGTACGACGAGCTGATCTGGGGCCGGGCCAAGGTGCTGGGCGTGGACTCGGTGGCGACCGACTCGCTGGTGCTGAAGGTCGAGGCGCGGACGACGCCGGGCAAGGCGGCGCAGGTCGCGCGGGCGCTGCGGCAGCGCGTGAAGCAGGCCTTCGACGAGGCCGGGGTGAAGCTCAAGGAGGAGGCGGTGACGGCGTCGGCGACGCCGGCCGCGGCCGTCCCGGTCGCGGAGATCGCGGCGCCCTCGGCGCTGTCGGACCCGCTGTCGCCGCAGTCCGCCGCCGTGAAGCCGATCCCGGCGCAGCCGGTGGAGTAGCCGCCGCCGGCGCCTCGCAGCAGGGCCCCGTTCCCCGGGTGGGAGCGGGGCCCTTCGCGTACCCGGGGTAACGCTTCGACATCAGGTCATTGACACCTGCTCCGGCCGGGATCTACGGTCCTCTCGAAGCAATTGGAAACTTTCCTAACAGTTCACCGTGTCACCTGCCGGACCCGCGGGTGACCCGGCCCCGCCCGCAGAGGAGGATCGAGCCGTGACCGACACCACCCGACCCCCGCTCGCCGGCACCCCGAGCCTGCTCCGCGCGATCAACGACCGCGCCGCCCTGGAGCTGCTGCTCGCCAACGGCCCGCTCTCCAGAACCCAGATCGGCACCCTGACCGGCCTCTCCAAGCCCACCGCCTCCCAGCTGCTGACCCGGCTGGAGGCCGCCGGGCTGGTCGTCCCGGTCGGCACCACCGCGGGCGGCCCCGGGCCGAACGCGCAGCTGTACCAGGTCAACCCGGCCGCCGGCTACGTCGCCGGACTCGACGTCACCACCAGCCACGTGCGGATCGGCGTCGCCGACATCACCGGCACCACCCTCGCCGAGCACCAGGTCGCCACCCGGGGCTGGTCCGCGGCCGGCACCGTCGAGAAGGTCGGCGAGGCGGTCGCCGAGGCCGTCCGGCAGGCCGGACTCGCCCCCGGCAGCCTCCACCAGATCGTCATCGGCGTGCCCGGCGCCCTCGACCCCGCCACCGGCAAGCTCCGCTACGCCTCCCACCTGCCCGGCTGGCACTCCCCCCGGCTGCTCGACGACCTCGCGGCCGCGCTGGGCACCCCGTTCTCGATCGAGAACGACGTCAACCTGGCCGCCATCGCCGAGCAGGCCTTCGGCGCCGCGCACGGCTGCGAGGACTTCGTCCTGCTCTGGGCCGAGGAGGGCATCGGCGCCGCGATCGTCATCGCCGGCCGGCTGCACCGCGGCTTCACCGGCGGCGCCGGCGAGGTCGGCTACATGCCGGTGCCGGGCGCCCCCGTCGTCCGCGACGTGCGGCGGCGCAACTCCGGCGGTTTCCAGGAGCTGGCCGGCGCCGACGCCGTGCTGGAGCTCGCCGCCGCGCACCGGCTCGCGGCGGCCACGGCCGAGGAGGCCGTCGTCCGCGCCCTGGAGACCCCCGGCGACGGCGACGCCTTCCTCGCGGAGCTCGCCGAGCGGATCGCCGTCGGCCTCGCCGTCATCGTCTCCGTCGTCGACCCCGAACTGCTGGTCCTCTCCGGTGGCATCCCCACCGCCGGCGGCGAGCGGCTGCGCGCCCTCGTCCAGGACTCGCTCGCGCTGATCTCCATCCCCCGTCCCGAGGTGCGCCGCAGCGCCGTCCCGGGCTCCCCCGTCCTGCACGGCGCGCTCCAGCGCGCCCTGGCCACCGCCCGGGAAGCGGCCTTCACGACCCACTGACCGGTGCACCCGCTGACCCGCCGCCCCCGGCCGGCACCCCCGCCGGCCCCGCACCACCGTCACCACCGCCACGCAACCGTCTCCCGCGCACGGGCCGAGGGGCGATGCCCCCTGCCCGCGTACCCCCAGGAGGACCCGAAGTGCACACCCCGCGCAGAACCCGCCGCACGCTCGCCGCCGCCACCGGCGCCGCCGCCTGCCTCGCCCTGCTCTCCGCCTGCACCGGCACCCCCCAGGGCGGCGCGGACGACGGCTCCGCCGAGGGCAAGGACGTCACCATCACCTTCTGGCACGGCTGGAGCCAGGAGAACGAGACCAAGGCGATCGGCGAGAACATCGCCGCCTTCGAGAAGCTCCACCCCAACATCCACGTCAAGGTGGTCGGCAACATCGCCGACGACAAGAGCGAGCAGGCGCTGCGGGCCGGCGGCGCGGACGCCCCCGACGTGGTCTCCTCGTTCACCACCGACAACGTCGGCAAGTTCTGCTCCGCCAAGGTCTGGGCCGACCTCACGCCCTACCTGAGGAAGGACGGCATCGACCCGGCGAAGACCTTCCCGGCCGCGATGCTCTCCTACAGCGGCCACCAGGGCAACCAGTGCTCGCTGCCGCTGCTCGGCGACGCCTACGGCCTCTACTACAACAAGACCGCCTTCGCCGCGGCCGGCATCACCGCCCCGCCGAAGACCTTCGGCGAGTTCGAGGCGGACGCCGTCAAGCTGACCGTCGCCAAGGGCGACGGGTACCAGCAGCTCGGCTTCATGCCGAACTACCACGGCTACGAGTCCACCCCCTCGCACTTCCTCGGCCAGTACGGCGCCGGCTACTTCGGCAAGGACGGCCGGTCCGACATAGCCACCGACCCGAAGGTCGCCGCGATGCTCACCTGGCAGAAGGGCCTGGTCGACAAGCTCGGCGGCTTCGAGAAGCTGGAGAAGTACCGCACCGGCTTCGGCGACGAGTTCAGCGCCAAGAACCCCTTCACCACCGGCCAGGTCGCGATGGCCATCGACGGCGAGTGGCGCACCGCCTCGCTCGCCGAGGACAAGCCCGCCTTCGAGTGGGCCACCGCGCCCTTCCCCGTCCCGGACGACCAGGCCGCCACCTACGGCCGCGGCTACCAGACCGGCACGATCATCGGCATCGCCAACGGCAGCCGCAAGCAGGCCGCCGCCTGGCAGCTCGTCAAGTACCTGACCACCGACACCGACGCGGTCGTCGGTTTCGCCAACGCCATCCACAACGTGCCCAGCACCTTCGCCTCGCTCGACTCCCCCAAGCTCGACGCCGACGCGAACTTCCGCACCTTCCTGGCCATCGCGAAGAACCCGAACTCCTCCACCACGCCCGCCTCGGTCAACGGCGGCGCCTACCAGGTCTCGCTGCAGAACCTCGGCTACGAGTACGAGTCCGGCCGGCTGACCGACCTGAAGGCCGGGCTCGCCGCCACGGCCAAGGAGATCGACACCGCCATCGACCAGGCCAAGTGACGGACCGGCCATGGCACTTCTCGACACACCCCGGCCGGCGGCGCTGCGCCGCAAGCGCCGCCGGGAGACGGGCCGCACACTCGCCTTCCTCTCCCCCTGGCTGATCGGCTTCGGGCTGTTCTTCGCCTACCCGCTGATCTCCACCGCGTACTTCTCGTTCATGAAGTACGACGGCTTCACCGCCCCGACCTTCAACGGCCTGAAGAACTGGACCTACCTCTTCCAGCACTACCCGTTCTTCTGGCAGGGCCTGCGCAACACCCTGTGGCTGGTGGTCGTCATGGTCACCCTGCGGGTCGCCTTCGGGCTCGGCGTCGGCGTGCTCATCACCAAGGTGAAGACCGGCGCCGGCCTCTTCCGCACCGCCTTCTACCTGCCCTACCTGGCCCCGCCGGTGGCCGCCACGATGGCCTTCGCCTTCCTGCTCAACCCCGGCACCGGCCCGGTCAACCACCTGCTCGGGGAGCTCGGCCTGCCGCAGCCCGGCTGGTTCACCGACCCCGACTGGTCCAAGCCCGCGCTCACCCTGCTGGCGATGTGGGGCGTCGGCGACCTGATGGTGATCTTCATGGCGGCCCTGCTCGACGTGCCGAAGGAGCAGTACGAGGCCGCCGAACTCGACGGCGCCGGCCCCTGGCAACGGTTCCGCTTCGTCACCCTGCCGAACATCACCCCGATCGTGCTGTTCGCCGTGGTCACCGGGGTGATCCAGACCATGCAGTACTACACGCAGGCGATCGTCGCCGGGAAGGTCGCCAGCGGTGTCATCGGCGGCTCCGGCCAGCAGTTCGAGCCCGGCTACCCGCACGGCTCCACCTGGACCCTGCCGCAGATGGTCTACAACCTGGGCTTCCAGCGCTTCGACACCGGCA
Source organism: Kitasatospora sp. NPDC085879 (assembly GCF_040686255.1). Taxonomy (NCBI): domain Bacteria; kingdom Bacillati; phylum Actinomycetota; class Actinomycetes; order Kitasatosporales; family Streptomycetaceae; genus Kitasatospora; species Kitasatospora sp. NPDC085879. The sequence continues at coordinate 18,408 of NZ_JBFBJZ010000076.1, forward strand.
CCGCCTGCGCCGCCGCCCTCGTCCTGTTCGCGATCTCGACGGCCTTCACCGCCCTGCTGCTGCGGCGCGGCGCCGGCCTGGTGGAGGACTGAGCCATGACCCTCAACCCCGCGCTCCCGCTGCCCGCCGCCGCCCGCACGGCCGCGGCCCGTACCGCCCGGCGCCGCGCGGCGCTCGAGTGGGTCGCCGTGCACTCGCTGGCCATCGCCGCCGCGCTGTTCTTCCTGCTGCCCTTCGTCTTCGTGCTGCTCACCTCGGTGATGAGCGACCGCCAGGCGCTCACCTCCGACCTGTGGCCGACGAGTTGGCACTGGGGGAACTACGCCCAGGTCTGGCGCACCCCCGGCTTCCTCACCTGGTGGCGCAACAGCCTGCTGTACGCGGGCCTCGGCACCCTGCTCACCGTCGTCTCCAGCCTGCCGGTGGCGTACGCGCTCGCCAAGTTCCGCTTCCGCGGCCGCCGGCTCGCCCTGATGGCGGTGGTCTCGATGATGATGCTGCCGCCGCAGGTCACGGTGATCCCGATGTACCTGTTCTGGGCCAAGCAGCTCCACCTGACGGGCTCGCTCTGGCCGCTGGTGGTGCCGATGGCCTTCGGCGACGCCTTCTCGATCTTCCTGCTGCGGCAGTTCCTGCTCACCGTGCCGAACGAGTACCTGGAGGCCGCCCGGATCGACGGCTGCGGGGACGTCCGCACGCTGCTGCGGGTGGTGCTCCCGATGGCCCGGCCGGCCATCGCCGCGGTCGCGCTCTTCCAGTTCTTCTACTGCTGGAACGACTACTTCGGCCCGCAGATCTACGCCAGCGAGAACCCGGGCGCCTGGACGCTCAGTTACGGCCTGGAGTCCTTCAAGGGCGCCCACCACACCGACTGGAACCTCACCATGGCGGCCACCCTGCTGGTGATGGCGCCGGTGATCATCCTCTTCTTCTTCGCACAGAAGGCCTTCATCGAAGGCGTGACACTGACAGGGGTCAAGGGCTGATGTCCGCACTGAAGTTGGCAATCGTCGGCGGCGGTTCCACCTACACGCCCGAGCTGATCGACGGCTTCGCCCGGCTGCGGGACACCCTGCCGATCGGCGAGCTCGTCCTGGTCGACCCCGCCGCCGACCGGCTGGACCTGATCGCCGGCCTCGCCCGGCGGATCTTCGCCAAGCAGGGCCACGACGCCGTCGTCACCACCGCGGCCGACGTCGCCACCGGGGTGCGGGACGCCGACGCCGTCCTGCTGCAGTTGCGGGTCGGCGGCCAGGCCGCCCGCAACGAGGACGAGACGTGGCCGCTGGAGTGCGGCTGCGTCGGCCAGGAGACCACCGGCGCGGGCGGGTTGGCGAAGGCGCTGCGCACCGTGCCGGTGGTGCTGGACATCGCCGAGACGGTCCGCCGGGCCAACCCGGACGCCTGGATCGTCGACTTCACCAACCCGGTCGGCATCGTCACCCGCGCCCTGCAGACCGCCGGCCACAAGGCCGTCGGTCTGTGCAACGTGGCGATCGGCTTCCAGCGGAAGTTCGCCGCGCACCTCGGCGTCGCCCCCGAGCGCGTCCGGCTGGACCACGTCGGCCTCAACCACCTCACCTGGGAGCGCGGCGTCACCCTGCTCGACGCCCCCGGCGCCGCCACCGGCCGCGAGGTGCTGCCCGAACTGCTCGCCGGCCACGGCGAGGCGATCGCCGCCGACCTGCACCTGCCGCCCGACGTGATCCGCCGGCTCGGCGTCGTGCCCTCCTACTACCTGCGCTACTTCTACCAGCACGACCTGGTGGTCGAGGAGTTGAAGGAGAAGGGCTCGCGGGCCGCCGAGGTCGCCGCGATCGAGCGGCAGCTGCTGGAGATGTACGCCGACCCGGCGCTCGACACCAAGCCCGAACTGCTCGGCAGTCGCGGCGGCGCCTTCTACTCGGAGGCCGCCGTCCAGCTGATCGCCGCCCTGCTCGGCACGGACGGCACCACCGGGGTGCAGGTGGTCAACACCCGCAACGACGGCATCCTGCCGTTCCTGCCCGACGACGCGGTGATCGAGGTGCCTGCCGAGGTCGACCCGCGGGGCGTGCGGCCGCTGCCGCAGCGCCCGGTCGAACCGCTGTACGCGGGCCTGATCGCCGCCGTCACCGCCTACGAGCACCTGGCGCTGGAGGCGGCCCTCAAGGGCGGCCGGGACCGGGTCTTCGACGCCCTGCTCGCCCACCCGCTGGTCGGCCAGCTCGACCTCGCCGACCGCCTCACCGACCGGCTGATCGCCCACAACCGCGCCCACCTCGGCTGGGCGTGACGCGACGATGACCGCCTCGCACCACCCCGGGGGAAACCGATGAACCGTCAGCCCGACGGGCAGCTTCCCGGCGTCCTCGCCGTCGATGCCGGGAACAGCAAGACCGACGTGGCGCTGGTCGCCGCCGACGGCACGGTGCTCGGCACCGCCCGCGGCGGCGGCTTCCAGCCGCAGCTCGACGGCGCCGACGAGGCCATCGGCGGCCTCGCCCCGCTGGTCGAGCAGGCCGCCGCGCAGGCCGGGCTGAGACCGGGCACCCCGGTGGCCGCCCATGTCTCGGCCTGCCTCGCCAACGCCGACCTGCCGGTGGAGGAGGAACGGCTGCTGGCCGCACTGGAGGCCCGCGGCTGGGGCACCACCAGCGCCGTCGCCAACGACACCTTCGGCCTGCTGCGGGCCGGCACCGACGGCCCGCGCGGGGTCGCCGTGGTCTGCGGCGCCGGCATCAACTGCGTGGGCCTGCTGCCGGACGGGCGCACCGCGCGCTTCCCCGCCCTCGGCCGGCTCACCGGCGACTGGGGCGGCGGCGGGGGGCTGGCCGCCGAGGCGATGTGGCACGCCACCCGGTCCGAGGACGGCCGCGGCACGCCGACCGCGCTCGCCGCGGCGATCGGAGCGCACTTCGGGCTGGCCTCCGCGGCCGCGGTCGCCGAGGGGATGCACCTCGGCGAGATCGCGCAGGAGCGGCTGCACGAGATCGTGCGGGTGCTGTTCGCCGCCGCCGAGGCCGGCGACCAGGTCGCGCTCGGCCTGGTCGACCGGCAGGCCGACGAGATCGTCCGCTTCGCCGCCGTCGCGCTGCGGCGGCTCGACCTGCTGGACGAGCCCGTCCCGGTGGTGCTCGGCGGCGGTGTGCTCGCGGCCCGGCTGCCGCTGCTGGTCGACAACGTGACGGCCCGGCTGGCCGCCGCCGCGCCGCTCGCCGAACCGCGGATCGTGGTCGCGCCGCCCGTCCTCGGCGCGGCCCTGCTCGGCCTCGACCGGATCGGCGCCGGCGAGCGGGCGCAGCAGCGGCTGCGGGCCGCGTACGAGCCGGTGCACTCGGCGGCCGCCTGACTGTCAATCGCCCGCTCGCGGGTGCCGCCTTCCGAACTCCCGCCGCCGTCCCCGCGGTCCGCACACCGCGGGGGCGGCGGTGGGCCCGTTCCCCGGGCCGGAGAGGTGGCCGTCCGGTTAAGAGCCGGTCAAGAATTCCCGCCCGGGGGTTTGAACGTTGATCGGACGGTCCGACGAACGCTACGCTCCCGGCTTCGTACCGGCGCCCGTCCACGGGGCGCCCACCCGATCCCCAGGGGGAAACGCCAGATGGCGATCCGTAAGTCCACCATGCAGGAGCAGGTCGCCGAGGCGATCGCCGCGATCGAGCCGAACGACCGGCCCGTCGTGACCTTCCACACCGTCACCGGCCCGAGCCCGTGGCTGATGAGCCAGCTCGGCCTGATCGGCCAGCTCTTCGTGAAGTACTACTTCGTCACCCTCACCGAGCGCGTGGTCGTCGTCCACCGCGCCTCGCGGATGAGCAACCGCCCGCAGGAGCTGGTGCACGTGGTGCCGCTGGAGCAGGCGCGCACCCTGATCACCGAGGTCAAGCGGGCCACCATGTGGAGCTCGATGCAGTTCCACTTCCCCGGCGAGGAGAAGCCGACCCGCCTGAACGTCGCCCGCTACTGGCGCACCGAGCTCGACCAGTTCGTGCCCGCGCTGACCGGCGTGCAGATCGCCGGCTGACGCCGCCCGCCGACGCGCCGGAGGCCGGGACCGCGGTGGTCCCGGCCTCCGGCGCGTGTCCGGCGCCCGGCTCAGAGGTGCTCGTCCGCCCAGACGGCGAGGATCTTCGCGCAGGCGTCCACCGACTCGCGCCAGGTGCGGGCGGCGCCGTCGCCGGCCTCGTCGCTGACGTACTTGACCAGCCGCACCGGCACCCCGGCCCGGCGGGCGACGGTGGCGAGCGCGTAGCCCTCCATGTCGACCAGGTCGGCCTGCGCGGCGAGCCGCTCGCGGGCCGCCGGGTCCGAGACGAACAGGTCGCCGGTGGCCAGGGTCGGGCCGACGCCGTCGGTGAGGTCGATCGGGGCGCCGTAGCTGCGGCCGGTCAGCTCGCGCAGCACCGGGGTGTCGATGTCGTGCTGCAGCACCCGGGCGATCTCGTGGGTGGTGCCGGCCAGCCCGGGACGGAGCGCGCCCGCGGTGCCGAGGTTGACCACCTCCGCCGGCCGGGCGCCCTGGGCCAGCACGGTGGCCAGCGCGGCCGTGGAGTTGATCTTGCCGATGCCGGTCAGCAGCACCGGCAGGCGGTCACCGAGGTGGGCCGCCTCCTCCCGGACGGCGACGACGAGCAGCGGGCGGTCCGGGAGGATGGTTCCGATCAGACGCATGGCCCCCATGCTAAAGGCCGGTCCGCCGGGACCCGACCGGGCACGGCAGCCGGTTCCCGTCACGGCCGGAGCGTGCGGCGGCGCCGGGCGAAGTACGCACGGGCAGGGCGAAGCGCGCACAGAACGTCCGCGTTCGGGTGGATCGGCCCATTGGCGCAAGCTCAAGATCGGCACAACTCGCGTGTGACCGTCACATTCGGCGGCCATACTGCTGGCATCGGGGGCCCCGGCATCGGACGGGGCACAGGGGGAGGGGTGGGGCGGGTGACGAGACCGGCGGTCATCGAGGGGACGGCGCCGCTGCCGTCGCCGGGCGGACGCGGCGCCGCGGCACGACTGCCCGGGCTGCAGGACGCCGGCGAGCGGCTGGCCGAGCTGAGACGGGCGGCCGGCACACCGCCGGGCCGGCTGCGGCTGGCCGGCGCGGCCCTGGTCGCACTGCTGCTGCTGTTCGGGGGGACGGCGGTCTGGCAGGCCGACCAGCGGGCCTCGGCCACCGACCGGGTGGTCGAGCACAGCCAGCCGCTCAGCCGGGACGCGGCGGAGGTCTACCGGTCGCTGGCCGACGCCGACACCACCGCGGCGAGCGGCTTCCTGCTCGCCGGCGACGAGCCGGCCGAGCTGCGCAAGCGGTACGAGGACGACCTCGCGACGGCCGCCGAGCTGCTCACCCGGGCGGCCGCCCGGACGGAGGCCAACTCCGAGGCACAGCGCCGGATCGACGAGCTGAACCGGCAACTCCCTCAGTACGCCGGCCTGGTGGAGACCGCTCGGGCGGACAACCGGCTGGGCCTGCCGCTCGGCGGCGCCTATCTGCGGTACGCCTCCGGGCTGATGCAGAACACCATGCTCCCGGCCGCCCAGCAGCTGGTCGCGGCGGAGTCCGGGCGGCTGGACGAGGACTTCGACGCCGCCGGGGCCCTGCCCGCGGCGGCCGTGCTGCTGGGGATCGTGGCGCTGGCCGCACTCGGCGGCTACCAGGTGCTGCTGTTCCGCCGCACCAACCGGGTGTTCAATCCGGGGCTGGTCGCGGCCTCGGCGGCCGTGCTGGCGGCGCTGGGGTGGCTGGTGGTCGGCTCGCTGGTCGCCTCCGGCTCGCTGGCGGCCGGCCGCAGCGGGGGCGCGGAGCCGCTGCGGGTGCTGGGCCAGGCCCGGACGGAGTCGCTGCAGGCGCGGGCCGCGGAGAACCTGAACCTGGTCGCCCGCGGTGCGAGCGACAGCTACGGCAAGCGCTGGCAGACCGTCACCGTGGCGCTCGGCGGGGCGCCCGCCCCGGGCGGCGGCAGGGCCGCCGGCGGCACCCTGGAGCGGGCGGCCGCCCTCGCACCCGCGGGCGAGGCCGGGCGCCGGCTGGACGCGGCCCGCAAGCAGTTCGCGCAGTGGGACGCACGGCACGACGCGGCCGCCGCGAGCGACTGGGCCGGCGACTACGAGGCGGCGCTGCGCGCCACCGTGGCGGTCGGCTCGGACGCCACCACGGACGCGGCCTGGGCCGCGATGGACCGGGAGTTGGCCGCGGCCGGCGCGGCCGAGCAGGCCCGCTTCGGGGCGGAGACCTCCGGGGTGGCCGGCGGGTACGAGGCACTCGCCGCGGGGGCGGCGGTGCTGGCCGTCCTGGCGGCGGTGGGCGTGGTCAGGGGCATCGGCCGCCGACTGGCCGAGTACCGGTGAGGGGGCGGGGGATGACGGTGCGTACGGTGACGGCCCGCGGCATGCGGGCGGGGGTGCTCGCCACAGTGGTCGCGGTCGCCGCCGGGCTGCTCGCGGGCGGCCCGGACGGGCGGGCGGCGCAGGACCCGCCGGTACAGGCGGCCCCGGCGGCGGCCGCGCTCGCGCCCGCCGCGGACTGCGACGTGACGAAGAGCGCGCCGCCCGCGGAGGACCCGAACGGGTCGGCGATCCGGCGGATCAGGCAGCGCGGCTCGCTGGTCGTCGGCGTCGACCAGAACAGCTTCAACTGGGGCTACCGCAACCCGCGCACCGGCCGGATCGAGGGCTTCGACATCGATCTGGCGCACGCGATCGCGGCCTCGGTGCTCGGCGACCCGGAGAGGATCACCTTCAGGACGGTGCCCACCGCCCGCCGGATCGACGCGATCAAGAACGGCGAGGTGGACCTGATCACCCGCACCATGACGATCACCTGCGACCGGCTGAAGGAGGTGGCGTTCTCCGTGCCGTACTTCCGCACCGGCCAGCAGGTCGTGGTGCCCCGCGCGGCGAAGGTGCCGTCGCTGGCCGCCGCGTTCAAGGGGCGGCGGGCGTGTGTGGCCGCGCAGTCCTCCTCCGAGGCGGAGCTCAAGCGGGACGCGCGCGGCACCAGCGCGGTGCGGGTGGTGGAGAACCAGCTGGACTGCCTGGTGCTGATGCAGCTCGGCCAGGTGGACACCACGCTCACCGACGGCGCGCTGGCCGCGGCGCAGGCCGCCCAGGACCCGACGGTGCAGGTGCTCGACGAGTCCATCTCCGACGCCTACATGGGGGTGGCGGTCAACAGGGCCGCGCCCGACCTGGTCGCGTGGGTGAACCAGGTGCTCGCGGAGTACCGCTCCGGCGGGGGGTGGCAGCGCAGCTACGCGCGCTGGCTGGCACCCACCATGGGTGCCTCGACCGCTCCGTACCTGCCGTAGTCTCGTCACCCCGTCACCCCGTCACCCGTCGTCCCGTCACCCCGTCATACGAGGCGCCGTCAACCGAGGGCGCCGTGCCGCAGCGCGCGGAAGGCGCCGAGGCGGCGCCGGGCGACCGCACCGGAGAGGAAGGACCGTTGGCAGGAACTGCCGGCCCGGCGATGAGCCGGGAGGAGGTGGACCGCGCGCTCGCGCGGCTGGGCGCCGAGCGCGACGCCGTGGAGGCTGCCCTGCTCGACCTGCAGGACCATCCAGGCCGTCGGCTGCTGGAGGGCGCCGCCCTCACCGGGCGGACCCGGGAGCGCTGGTCCGTCGCCGGGCAGGGCCTGTCCGTGCTGTGGACGCTGTTCGACCGCTACTCGGAGGCGCTGGCCTCGGCGCGGGCCGTCCGCTCGCGCCGCAACCGGCCGGGCTCCGCCGAGCTGGCGGAGCTCAGTGAGCTGCTCGGCGGCGCCTCGGTGACGGTCTCCGGCGGGCAGCTGCCGGACGGCGGTGCCCGGTTCGGCGCGCCGGCCCGGCTGGTCGAGCGGGTCAGCCTGGCCGATCTGCTGGAGCGGATGAACGCCTGGTACGCGGCGGTACTGGAGGTGGCGGCGGCGGCGGACGCGGTCTGGTCGGCGCTGCCCGCCCGGATCGACCTGCTGCTCGCCGAGCTTCACCGGGTGCAGATGCTGGCGCTGTCGGTGGGGGTGCGGCCGGGCGGCCACCCGCTGGCGGACGACCTCGCGGCGCTGGCCGAGGACCTGGCGGCGCAGCGCGCCGAGGTGGTCGCGGACCCGCTGGCGCTGTGGCGGCCGGCCCGGGTGCCGTCCCAGCGGGCACAGGAGGCGTCGGCGCCCGCGGTGGCGGCCGGCACGGTCGCCGGGGTGGTCGACACCTCGCGCTTCGACCGGGCGGGCCGGGCGCTGGACGACGTCCGGGTGGAGCTGGAGGGGCTGCTGCGGCTGCGCGACGAGTCGCACGAGCGGTTGCAGCAGGTCGGCGATCTGCTGCAGCGCGCCGACGCGACGCTCGCCGAGGCCCGGCGGGCCCGCGGCGAGGTGCTGGCGAAGATCGCCGCGACCGAGGTGCCGGCCGTGCCGGGCCCGGCCTCGGCGCTGCGCGAGCGGATCGGCCAGGCGGTGGAGCTGCAGCACGGCGGCCAGTGGTACCGGCTGGGTCCACTGCTGGACGCGCTGGAGGACGCGGCCGCCAAGGAGCTCGCCCGGGCCCGGCACTCGCTGACCGAGGTGGCCCAGCCGCTGGCGGTGCGGGCCGAGCTGCGCGGGCGGCTGGAGGCGTACAGGGCGATGGCGGCCCGGCTCGGGATCACCGAGGATCCGGAGGTCGTCGAGCGGTTCGAGAAGGCGCGCTGGCTGTTGTGGAGCGCGCCGTGCGATCTGCGCGCCGCGGCGGAGGCGGTCGCCCGCTTCCAGCAGGCGGTGCGGCCGGCACCCGCGCTGCCGGCCGGCCCGGGGGCCCCGGGCACGGCCGGTGTCGCGGACGGCGGGAACGGGCAGGACCACCAGGCCCCGGCGGTGCAGGACGGCCGGCCGGCGGGGGACGTTGAGGGGGGCGGCGAATCCGATGGGTGAGGCGTGCACGCGGCCGGACTGCTCCGGCGGCGGGGTGATCGACGCGGACGGCTACTGCGACGAGTGCGGCCTGGCCGCACCGGCGGGCAGCGGGTCCGCCGGGGCGTCCGGGGCGGGTTCCGGAGCAGGTTCGGGGAGGTCCACGGCGGGGGCCGGGACGTCCGGGGCGGGGGCGGGCGGCCCGGTGCGCTGCGCCCGGGACTGTCCGGGCACCGTCGACGCGGACGGCTACTGCGACGAGTGCGGGCTGGCCGCCGAGCCGGGCGGGTCGACCGCGCCGTACGTGCCCTCGGCCCGGGTCTCCCCCGACTCCGGCCGGTCCGTCCGGGCGGGGTCGTCCCGGACCGGCTCCGCGCGGACGCTGTCCGGCCGGTCCCGCTCGTACCGCTCGTCCCGGACGGGCGGCGGCCACTCGGTCTCGGTGCGCAGCAGCACCGGCAGCGCCGGCACCGGCCGGCGCGGCAACCTGGGCGCGGGCCTGGTGGCGGTGCCCGCGGTGCCGCGGCCCGACCCGGCGGCCGCCGTGCTGCAGAACCCCGAGGTGCCGGAGCGCAAGCGGTTCTGCTCCAAGTGCGACACGCCGGTCGGCCGCGCCAAGGGCGAGGTGCCGGGCCGCCCGGAGGGCTTCTGCACCAAGTGCGGCACGGTCTACTCGTTCACCCCCAAGCTGCGCCGCGGCGACCTGGTCGGCGGCCAGTACGAGGTGGTGGGCTGCCTGGCGCACGGCGGCCTCGGCTGGATCTACCTGGCGATCGACCGCCGGGTCAGCGACAAGTGGGTGGTGCTCAAGGGCCTGTTGGACACCGGTGACGAGGACGCGCTGGCGGTCGCCCTGGCCGAACGCCGCTTCCTCGCCGAGGTGGACCACCCGAACATCGTCCGCATCATCAACTTCGCCGAGCACCCGGACATGCGGACGGGCGCCTCGGACGGCTACATCGTGATGGAGTACGTCGGCGGCAAGTCGCTCAAGGACATCGCCAACGAGCGCCGCACCCCGGACGGCCGGCGCGACCCGCTGCCGGTCGAGCAGGCGATCGCGTACGCGCTGGAGGCGCTGCCCGCGCTCGGCTACCTGCACGCCCGCGGGCTGGTGTACTGCGACTTCAAGATCGACAACGTGATCCAGAGCGAGGACTCGCTCAAGATCATCGACATGGGCGCCGTCCGCCGCTTCGACGACGACGGCCCGATCTACGGCACCGTCGGCTACCAGGCACCCGAGATCGCCACCGACGGACCGTCACCCGCCTCCGACCTCTACACCGTGGCCCGCACCCTGGCCGTGCTCAGCTTCGACTTCCGCGGCTACGACGGCACCCACCGGTACGACCTGCCCGGCCCCGAGGAGGTGCCGCTGCTCGACCGGTACGAGTCGTACTACCGGCTGCTGGTCCGGGCCACCGACCCCGACCCGGCACGCCGCTTCGGCTCCGCCGAGGAGATGGCCGACCAGCTCACCGGCGTCCTGCGCGAGGTGCTCGCGCTGCAGGACGGCCGACCGCGGCCCGCACTCTCCACCCTGTTCGGACCCGAGGTGCGGGTGGTGGACACCGAACTCGCCACCCAGCCGCTGGACGCGGCCGCCGCCGCACTCGCGCTGCCGGTACCCCGGGTCGACACCGCCGACCCCAACGCCGGCTTCCTCGCCGCACTCGCCGGCACCGCCCCGGGCGAGGCGCTGGCCGCCCTGGCCACCGCCCCCGCCCCCTCCCCGGAACTCCGGCTGCGGGCCCTGCGCGCCCACCTGGAACTCGGCGACCCGGAGGCCGCCGGCCACGACCTGGAGGCCGTCGAGCAGGACCACCCCGGGGACTGGCGGGTCGTCTGGTACCGCGGCCTCACCGCGCTCGCCGCCGGCCGGACCGAGGCCGCCGCCGAGGCCTTCGACGCGCTCTACGACGCCTTCCCGGGCGAGGCCGCCCCCAAGCTGGCCCTCGCCCTCTGCGCCGAGCTGCTCGGCAACGGCGAGGACGCCGCCGAGTTCTACCGCCTGGTCGCCACCACCGACCGCGGCTACGTCTCCGCCGCCTTCGGGCTGGCCCGGGTCCGCCTCGCGGACGGCGACCGGGCCGGCGCGGTCGCCGCCCTGGAGGCGGTGCCGGACGCCTCCGCGCACCACACCGCCGCCCGGATCGCCGCCGTCCGGGCCCGGCTGCGCGACCGCCCGGCGACCGACCCGCTCGGCCCCGACCTGACCGACTGCTCCACGCAGATCACCGCGCTCGGCCTGGACGCCCGGCGGCGCGAGGAGCTCTCCGTCGAGCTGCTGGACGCCGCCCTCGGCTGGGTCGTCGCGGGCCGCCCGGACGCCGCGGGGAAGGCCGCCGCGGGCACCGCGGACACGGCGTACGAAGTGCTCGGACATCCTGTCGACGAACGGGAACTGCGCTTCGCCCTGGAGCACTCCTACCGGGTGCTGGCACGGTTGTCCGACCGCGCCGAAACAAGGATCGAGATGGTGGAGCGGGCCAACCGGGCCCGCCCACGGACGTGGGTGTGAGCAATGCCGCAGCAGCAGACCGTGTGCCCGAGCTGTGCCGAGCCGCTGGACCCCGACGACGCCTTCTGCGGCGCGTGCGGTCGTAGCACCGCCGGACCCGCGGCGCCCGCCGAGGCCCGGACGGTGAGCGACCGGCGCGCCCCCGGCAGCACGCTGCCCGACCCGGCCCCGGCCGGTCCGGCGGCCGGCGCCTGCGCGCACTGCGGGGCGGCCGGGGTCACCGCCGACGGGTACTGCGAGTCCTGCGGCAAGGCCCAGCCGCGGCCGCGGGACCACCAGGAGCGGGCGATGGCCGGCGTGGCCGGCGTCAGCGACCGCGGCCTGCGCCACCACCGCAACGAGGACGCCTTCACCATCGCCGGCACCTCGCTGCCCGGCGGCCGGCCCGCCGTCGTCGCCGTGGTCTGCGACGGCGTCTCCTCCTCCGCCCGCCCGGACGAGGCCTCCGCGACCGCCGTGGACGCCGCCTCCGAGTCACTGCTCAGCTCGCTCGAGCGCGGCGACGACCCGTCGACCGCGATGCGCCGCGCCATCGCCGACGCGGCCCGGGCGGTCACCGAACTCGCCTACGACGACAAGAGCCGGGCCCGGCCGGGCGACTTCAACGCGCCCGCCTGCACCTACGTCAGCGCGATCTCCGCCGACGGCCTGGTCACCATCGGCTGGGTCGGCGACACCCGGGCGTACTGGATCCCGGACGACCGCGAGTCCGCCGAGCCCTACCGGCTCACCGAGGACGACTCCTGGGCCGCCCGGATGGTCGCCGCCGGGCTGATGGGCGAGGCCGAGGCGTACGCCGACCCGCGGGCGCACGCCATCACCGGCTGGCTCGGCGCGGACGCCGAGGAGCTGCTGCCGCACACCGTCTCGTTCACCCCGCACGTGCCGGGCGTGGTGCTGATCTGCACCGACGGCCTGTGGAACTACGCCGAGGCCGCCACCGACCTCGCCTTCTTCGTCCGGGCCGACGCCCGGACGCAGCCGCTGGCCGCGGCCCGGTCGCTGGTCGACTTCGCGGTCACCGCGGGCGGGCACGACAACATCACCGTCGCCGTGCTGCCGATCACCCCGGGCGACGCCGGGCACGAGCCCACCCTGCTCGACCTGCCGGTGCAGCGGCCCGCCGCCGAGGCATCCCCGGCCCCCGCGGTGGCCGGCACGGGGCACGACGCCACGCTGCCGGACGGACCGCCCCCGGCTCCGCCCGCTCCGCCCGCGCCAGCCGCCCCGGTCGCACCGCCGATGCCGGCCTTCCCGCCGACCGCACCCGCGCCCCTCGACTGATCCCGGCCGCACCGACCGACCGACAACAACCGAGCACGACCGGGCACGACCGCCCGCGCCCTGCCGCGCGGGCGCCACCCGACGACGAGCACACCCGACCCGACCCGACCGACCGCCCTGCCCGCCCTGCCCGCCCGCTCGACAGGAGCCCTCAGCCCATGGCAAGTCTGTCCAAGCCGAACGCGCCCCGATTCGACGTCGACATCTTCCAGAACGAGTACCTCGCCGAGGGCGCCCGCGAGGTCAACGCGATCGTCACCGTCACCGCCACCGGCGGCGGCACCTCGGGCGGCCGGCTCGCCACCTCCGGGGACGGCGGGGACGCCGCCGTGGTGATCATGATCGACTGCTCCGGCTCGATGGACCACCCCGCCGCGAAGATGCGCAACGCCCGTGAGGCGACGGCAGCCGCCATCGACACCCTGCGCGACGGCGTCGCCTTCGCCGTGGTCGCCGGCACCCACGAGGCCAAGGAGGTCTATCCGGGCGGCGGCGAGCTGGCGGTCGCCGACCCGTCCACCCGGGCCGCCGCCAAGACCGCGCTGCGCCGGCTGACGCCGATGGGCGGCACCGCGATCGGCACCTGGCTGGCCCTCGCCCACCAGCTGTTCGACAGCCGCCCGGAGCGCTCCATCCGGCACGGCATCCTGCTCACCGACGGGCGGAACGAGCACGAGAAGCCCGCCGAGCTGCAGGCCGTCCTCGACCGGGCCGCCGGCGCCTTCACCGCGGACTGCCGCGGCGTGGGCACCGACTGGGAGGTCGACGAGCTGCGCCGGATCTCCTCGGCGCTGCTCGGCACCGTCGACATCGTCGCCGAGCCCTCCGGTCTGGCGGACGACTTCCGGGCGATGATGTCCACCGCCATGGGCAAGCAGGTGGCGGACGTCGCCCTGCGGATCTGGACCCCGGCCAACGCCGTGGTGAAGTACGTCAAGCAGGTCGCCCCGGCCGTCGAGGACCTCAGCGGCCGCCGCGCCGAGGCCGGCCCGCGGGCCGGCGACTACCCGACCGGTTCCTGGGGCGACGAGAGCCGCGACTACCACGTGTGCGTCGAGGTTCCGGCCGCCTCCGTCGGCGACGAGATGCTGGCCGCCCGGATCAGCCTGGTGCTGCCGCGCGCCGACGGCACCGCCGAGACGCTGTCGCAGGGACTCGTCCGCGCGGTGTGGACCGACGACCTGGCCTCCTCGACCCGGATCAACCAGCAGGTGGCCCACTACACCGGCCAGGCCGAGCTGGCCTCCTCGATTCAGGAGGGCCTCGCCGCCCACCGCGCCGGGGACGTCGACCGGGCCACCGCCAAGCTGGGCGCGGCCGTCCGGCTCGCCCACGCGACCGGCAACGACGGCACGTTCCGCCTCCTGGAGAAGGTGGTCGACGTCGTGGACGCGCGGGAGGGTACGGTTCGATTCCGTAAGAACGTGAGCGAGGCCGACTCGATGACACTCGAGACCCGGTCGACCAAGACCGTGCGAGTGAAGAGATGACCGGCCGACTGCCTGGGCCGGACCTGCTGATGTGGGGGATTTGATGCCGATCTGCCCTAGGGGCCATGAGTCGCAGGCCGAGGACTGGTGCGACTTCTGCGGCTTCCCGATGACTCCGCCGCCCGGTCTGGCCGTCCCGGGCGCCCCGCCGGCCGGCGGCTCGCCCTTCGGCGCGCCCGCCGGTCCCGGCTACCCGCCTCCCCCGCCCGCCTCGGCCCCGCCGGCCCCGCCCGCGGGCGCCGGCGGCGCGCCCGGCTACGGCGGCCGCGGCGGCTACGAGCGGCCGCCCTACGAGCCGTCCGGCCCCGAGGCGGGCTACGACCAGGGCTACGACCCCGGGTACGGGCAGCAGCCCTACGAGGAGCCCGCCCGCGAGCGGCGCGGCGGTCTCGGCGGGCTGTCCATCGGCGGCGGCTCCGCGCACGGACCTGCGCACGGCGGCCCGCCGCACGGGGCGCCGGCGCACGGGGGGCCGTCGCACGGCGGCTCGCCGGACATCACCGCCGGCCTGGTGACCTGCCCGATCTGCCGCACCCCGCAGACCGGCCGGTACTGCGAGGAGTGCGGCTACGACTACGACCTGTCCGCGCCCCAGCGGCCGCAGGCGCCCACGCCTCCCCCCGTGGCCCCGCCGACGGCTCCGCCGCCCCCGCCCGCCGGGCCCGGCGGCGGCTACGGCTACCCGCCGCCGTCCGGTGCCCCGGCGCCCGCCCCGTCCGGCTACCAGCCGCCCAGCCTGGAGAAGCAGGGCTTCGACCGGCCGGCCCCGGCACCCTTCGCCGAGCCCGACGGCTACGAGCGGACGGGACCGGTCTACGCCGAGCCCACCGGCGGCGACGGCTTCGGGACGTCCTTCCGGCTCGCCCCGCCCGGGCCCGGCCAGCAGGCACCGGGCCACGCCCCGGGCCGGCCCGCGCCCGGCGGGCCCCCGCACGGGCACCCGGGTGCCGGTCCGGCCGTGCCGCCGCCCCCGCCCCCGCCGACCCGCACCCAGTGGATCGCGGTGGTCAGCGCCGACCGGGACTACTTCGCCGACATGATGGTGCGCAGCGGCCCGGACGCGGCGGGGCTGTTCTTCCCGCCGTACTGCCCCGAGCGTCGCATCCCGCTGACCGGCCGCGGCCAGCTGCGGATCGGCCGGCGCAGTCAGCAGCGCGGCACCGTGCCGGAGATCGACCTGTCGGTGCCGCCGGAGGACCCTGGCGCCTCGCACCAGCACGCCATGCTCGCCGAGCAGCCCGACGGCAGCTGGGTGCTGGTGGACCAGGACTCGACCAACGGCACCACCATGAACGGCGGCGCCGACCCGGTGCCGCCGCACACCGCGATCCCGCTGAACGACGGCGACCGGATCCACATCGGCGCCTGGACGACGATCACGCTGCACCGCGCCTGACGGCCCGTCGGGGGGGGGGGGGGGGGGCCCCCCCCCCCCCCCCCCGGTGTTTTAGGGGTGGGTGGTTGTGATTAATACCCAAAAGGGAGGCCAGACCGGGATTGTAGTAGAGCTGGAGGGGGTGTATTGGGGC
>NZ_JBFBJZ010000077.1:0-32069 GCF_040686255.1 Kitasatospora sp. NPDC085879
GCGCCGATGGTACTGCAGGGGGGACCCTGTGGGAGAGTAGGACGCCGCCGAACAATTCTTCTGAAGAAGCCCCGCCCGGGTTCCGGGCGGGGCTTTTTCGCGTTTACGGGCTCAGACGCGGGCGACCATCGCGTATCGCTCGTCGGGCACCGGGCGGCCCCAGAGGGCGGCCTCCTCGCTGGGTGCCGCCGGGGCGGAGCAGCGTGACCCAGTGCCGCAGGGCGGCGTGCGGGTCGGGCAGGGTCCACACCAGGTGTCGGGTGAGCAGGACGTCGTAGCCGCCGGGTCGGTCGGGCGGGGAGGCGGCGTCGCCGAGGGCGAAAGTGGCCTGCAGGCCCGTGGCGGCCAGCTTGGCGCGGGCTCGGGCGATCATGCGGGGGGCGAGGTCGACCCCGGTGACCCGGTGGCCCTGCTGGGCGAGCAGGAGGGAGAGCGATCCGGTGCCGCAACCGAGGTCGAGGACGTGTGCCGGCGGGTCCGGGAGCCAGTCACGGAGGCGGGCGGCCCAGGCGGCGTGGGTGGCCGGGTTGCGCAGGCCGTGGTCGGGTTCGTCGTCGAAGGTGGCGGCGGCCGCGTCCCAGTAGGCGGCGACGGGGGAGTGAGCGTCGGTCATCGGCCGAGTCTGTCAGGGCCGACTGACGGTGGTGCCGAGGTGCGTGCGGAGCGGTCAGGGCTCGAGCGCGAGCTTGAAGCCGAGGTGGGAGGCGGCGAAGCCGAGGCGCTCGTAGAAGCGGTGGGCGTCGGTGCGGGTGGCGTCCGAGGTGAGCTGGACGAGGCCGGCGCCGAGTTCGCGGGAGCGTTCGACGGCCCATTCGATCATGGTGGTGCCGAGGCCGCTGCCGCGTTCGTCGGCGTGGATCCGCACGCCCTCGATGATCGTCCGGGTGGTGCCGCGGCGGGAGAGGCCGGGGACGACGGTCAGTTGCAGGGTGCCGACGGTGCGGCCGTGGCGTGCGGCGACGACCAGGTGCTGGTGGGGGTCGGCGGTGATCCGGGTGAGGGCCTCGCGGTAGGGCATCAGGTCGTCCGGGGACTCGCGGGTGGCGCCGAGCGGGTCGTCGGCCAGCATCGCGACGATGGCGTGCAGGTCGGCGTCGGTCGCGGGCCGGATGACGAGGTCGCTCATGGGGCGACCCTACGCCGGTCCGACGGGCCGTCACCTGGCGGGGTGGCCCGCCCGGTGGTACACGGAGCGTGGAGTGCCCCGGGCAGGGGCGTTCTCCCCGGTGGCGGGCCCGGCTGTCCGCGTCGGGAGGTACCGTGCGTGACACAACGGTCGCCGGTGTCGGGCGTCGCCAGGAGTGGGAGGGCCTCGTGACCACGGAGCAGCAGCGGACCGGGCAGCAGCAGCGCACTGGCCCGCAGCAGCAGCACGCCGACCCGCAGCACGCCGGTCCGCAGCAGGGTGCTCCGCGGCAGCTCGCCCAGGTGGAGGGCGTGCTGGAGCGGATCACGTACGCGAACGAGGAGACCGGCTACACGGTGGCCCGGGTCGACACCGGCCGTGGCGGGAACGACCTGTTGACGGTGGTGGGGGCGCTGCTGGGGGCGCAGCCGGGCGAGTCGCTGCGGTTGTTCGGGCGGTGGGGGTCGCATCCGCAGTACGGGCGGCAGTTCACGGTGGAGAACTACACGACGGTGCTGCCGGCGACGGTGCAGGGTATCCGGCGGTATCTGGGGTCGGGGCTGATCAAGGGGATCGGGCCGCGGTTCGCGGAGCGGATCGTGGACGCCTTCGGGGTGGACACGCTGGAGGTCATCGAGAACGAGCCGGGCCGACTGATCGAGGTGCCGGGGCTGGGCCCGAAGCGGACGAAGATGATCGCGGCGGCATGGGAGGAGCAGAAGGCCATCAAGGAGGTGATGGTCTTCCTGCAGGGGGTCGGGGTGTCGACCTCGCTGGCGGTGCGGATCTTCAAGAAGTACGGCGACGCGTCGATCGGGGTGGTGAAGAACGAGCCGTACCGGTTGGCGGCGGACGTGTGGGGGATCGGCTTCCTGACGGCGGACCGGATCGCGCAGGCGGTGGGGATTCCGCACGACTCGCCGGAGCGGGTGAAGGCGGGGCTGCAGTACGCGCTGTCGCAGAGCAGCGACCAGGGGCACTGCTATCTGCCGGAGGAGCGGCTGATCGCGGACGGGGTGAAGCTGCTGCAGGTGGATGTGGGGCTGGTGATCGACTGCCTGTCCGAGCTGGTGGCGGAGGAGGGGGTGGTCCGGGAGCGGCTGCCGGGGGAGGGCGGTGAGCCGATCACGGCGGTGTACCTGGTGCCGTTCCACCGGGCCGAGGTGTCGCTGTCGAACCAGTTGCTGCGGCTGCTGAACGCGGAGGGCGACCGGATGCCGGGGTTCGCGGGGGTGGACTGGGAGGCGGCGCTGGGCTGGCTGGCCCGGCAGACGGGGGCCGAACTGGCGCCGGAGCAGCGGGATTCGGTGAGGCTGGCGCTGACCCGGAAGGTGGCGGTGCTGACGGGTGGCCCGGGCTGCGGGAAGTCGTTCACGGTGCGGTCGATCGTGACGCTGGCGTTGGCGAAGCGGGCGAAGGTGGTGCTGGCGGCGCCGACGGGGCGGGCGGCGAAGCGGTTGGCGGAGCTGACGGGGGCGGAGGCGTCGACGGTGCACCGGTTGCTGGAGTTGCGGCCGGGCGGGGAGGCGGCGTACGACCGGGACCGGCCGCTGGACGCGGACCTGGTGGTGGTGGACGAGGCGTCGATGCTGGATCTGATCCTGGCGAACAAGCTGGTGAAGGCGGTGGCGCCGGGGGCGCACCTGCTGTTCGTGGGGGATGTGGACCAGTTGCCGTCGGTGGGGGCGGGCGAGGTGCTGCGGGACATGCTGTCGGAGGGGAGTCCGGTTCCGTCGGTGCGGTTGACGCGGATCTTCCGGCAGGCGCAGCAGTCGGGGGTGGTGACGAACGCGCACCGCATCAACGAGGGGCTGCCGCCGGTGACGGAGGGGCTGCCGGACTTCTTCCTGTTCGCGGAGGAGGACGCGGAGCGGGCGGCGGGGGTGACGGTGGACGTGGTGGCGCGGCGGATTCCGCAGCGGTTCGGTCTGGATCCGCGGCGGGACGTACAGGTGTTGGCGCCGATGCACCGGGGTCCGGCGGGGGCGGGGAATCTGAACACGCTGTTGCAGGCGGCGGTGACGCCGGCCCGGGAGGGGTTGGCGGAGCGGCGGTTCGGCGGGCGGACGTTCCGGGTGGGGGACAAGGTGACGCAGATCCGGAACAACTACGAGAAGGGGGCGAACGGTGTCTTCAACGGAACGGTGGGGGTGGTCGTCGAGCTGAGTGTCGAGGAGCAGCGGCTGACGGTGCGGACCGACGAGGACGAGGAGGTGCCGTACGACTTCGACGAGTTGGACGAGCTGGCGCACGCGTACGCGGTGACGATCCACCGGTCGCAGGGGAGCGAGTATCCGGCGGTGGTGATTCCGGTCACTACATCGGCATGGTCGATGCTTCAGAGAAATCTTCTCTACACGGCTGTGACGAGGGCGAAGAGACTGGTTGTACTGGTGGGGTCACGGAGGGCGATCGGCCAGGCGGTGCGGGCCGTCAGCGCAGGTCGGAGGCACTCTGCGCTGGATCACCGGCTGGCAATTGGATGATCCGCCGGGGGTGCGGTACGGTCCCGGGTTGTCTTGACGTGAAGAGATTTAGGGCGGAACCTGGTCTGGTGCCGATCTTGTCCGGTTCACACCGGCTTCGGCGACAGGTTTTGTATGGCGGGCCCCTTTTCGGCCCACCCCGGGTGCGCGGCTGTCCTCCGGATGGGGGATCGTAGGAACGTCAGGGCACTCGGATGAGGATTCATTTCGTCGGTGAGGAAGACGTGAGCGACAACTCGGTAGTACTGCGGTACCAGGACGGCGAGTACGAGTACCCCGTCGTCGAGAGCACTGCGGGCAACGCCGGCTTCGACATCTCGAAGCTGCTCCCGCAGACCGGCCTGGTCACCCTGGACAACGGCTTCGGCAACACCGCCGCCTACAAGTCCGCGATCACCTTCGTGGACGGCGACAACGGCATCCTGCGCTACCGCGGTTACCCGATCGAGCAGCTGGCCGAGCGCGGCAACTTCATCGAGACCGCCTACCTGCTGATCAACGGTGAGCTGCCGAAGGCCGAGGAGCTGACGGCCTTCACCAACGAGATCACCCAGCACACCCTGCTGCACGAGGACGTCAAGCGCTTCTACCAGGGTTTCCCGCGGGACGCCCACCCGATGGCGATGCTGTCCTCGGTGGTCGGTGCGCTCTCCACGTTCTACCCGCTGAGCCACAACCCGTTCGACGCGGACCAGCGCCACATGTCGACCGTCCGCCTGCTGGCGAAGCTGCCGACGATCGCCGCGTACGCGTACAAGAAGGCGATGGGCCAGCCCTTCGTCTACCCGCGCAACGACCTGAGCTACGTCGAGAACTTCCTGCGGATGACGTTCGCCGTCCCCGCCGAGGACTTCGAGATCAACCCGGTCATCGTCAACGCCCTCGACAAGCTGCTGATCCTGCACGCGGACCACGAGCAGAACTGCTCGACGTCCACCGTGCGCCTGGTCGGCTCCAGCCACGCCAACCTGTTCGCCTCGATCTCGGCGGGCATCTCGGCGCTGTGGGGCCCGCTGCACGGTGGCGCCAACCAGGCCGTCCTGGAGATGCTCGAGCAGATCCAGAAGGACGGCGGCGACGTCGACGCCTTCATCCGCAAGGTGAAGAACCGCGAGGACGGCGTCAAGCTGATGGGCTTCGGCCACCGCGTGTACAAGGCGTTCGACCCGCGTGCCGCGCAGGTCAAGCTGCTGGCGCACGAGGTGCTCGGCCAGCTCGGCAAGAGCGACGAGCTGCTCGACATCGCGCTGAAGCTGGAGGAGCACGCGCTCAGCGACGACTTCTTCGTCTCGCGCAAGCTGTACCCGAACGTGGACTTCTACACGGGCCTGATCTACCGGGCCATGGGCTTCCCGACCAGCATGTTCACCGTGCTGTTCGCGCTGGGCCGGCTGCCCGGCTGGATCGCCCACTGGCACGAGATGATCAACGACCCGACCAGCCGCATCGGCCGTCCGCGGCAGATCTACACCGGCACCGCGATCCGCGACTACGTGGAGCTCGGCGACCGCTGACCCGGTTCGTGCGAAGGGCCCGGCCGCTCCCCTCGGGACGGCCGGGCCCTTCGGCGTTCCACCGGAGGCCCGGGATCCCTCGGCCCGCCGGGACGTTCGGCGCACGGCACCCGGGTGCGACGTGCCAGGAACGGCCGCTCAAAGCGTCCCTGACCCTCGCACCCCGGCGCCGTGCGCTGTGCCGCCGAACCGGTCGGCGGCGGTACCGGGGCCCGCCGGAGCCCCGTTCGCGGCAGCCCGACCGGTGCGGAGGTGTGAAGCCGTTCGCCACACCGCCGCGGGCCGGAGAAAACCGCCGCAGTACACACGGTATGACGTATCCGGGGTCCGGGAGTTACGTTCCCGGAGTGTGACTTGCCTCTCTCCACGCTCCGTGTGCGCGCGGTGCCGGAGCCGCGCCGGGCGGTCCGTCCCTTATCACACGCTTTCCGGCGCGCTGCGTCACCCTCCCCGCAGTCTTCGCAACCCAGCGTGATAGGAATCGTCATTCCGGTACGGACCGTCCGCACGCGTCTGCTGCGGGCGTCGGGGCAGGGAGGGAGTGCGCGGATGACCAGGAACGTCGTCGTCACCGGTGGTGGCACCGGCATCGGGTACGAGGTGGCCCGCCGGTTCGCCGAGGCGGGGGAGCGCGTGGTGATCGTCGGGCGCCGGCGCGCGGTGCTGGAGCAGGCTGCGGCCGAACTCGGCGAGAACGTCTCCCCGCTGGTCTGCGACCTCGCGGACCCGGACGCGGTGGAGCACGCCCTGGACGCCCTGCCGGCGACCGTGGACGTCCTGGTCAACAACGCGGGCTCGCGGGAGACGGTGATCGGCGCCGGCCCGCACGCCGTCCTGGCCCGCTGGCGCGGCGACTTCGAGCGCAATGTGCTGACGGTGGTGCTGCTCACCGAGTCGATCCGGGAGCGGCTGACACCGGGCTCCGGCCGGGTGGTGACGGTCAGCTCGATCGCGGCGCTGCGCGGCGCCGGCTCGTACGGGGCGGCGAAGGCCTCGCTGCACGCCTGGAACCACTTCCTGGCCGCCCAGTTGGGCCCCTCCGGGATCACCGCGAACATCGTCGCCCCGGGCACCGTGTCGGGCACCGAGTTCTTCGGCCCGCGGCTGGACGAGGCGGAGGTCTCCCGCCGGGCCGCGCGCACGCTGCTCGGCCGGATCGGCGAGCCCTTCGAGGTCGCCGCGGCGGTCTACTTCCTGGCGTCCGCGGAGGCCGGGTTCATCACCGGCGAGATCCTGCACTGCAACGGCGGCGAGCTGCTCGGCCGTTGAGCACCGGGCGACGGCCCCGGGCGGTGACCGCCCGGGGCCGTCGGCCTGTCTGCGGACGGCTCAGGAGGAGGCGTCGAAGCGGCGCAGCCGCAGGCTGTTGGTGACCACGAAGACCGAGGAGAAGGCCATGGTGGCGCCGGCCACCACCGGGTTGAGCAGCCCGGCCGCGGCGAGCGGGATCGCCGCGACGTTGTAGGCGAAGGCCCAGAACAGGTTGCCCTTGATGGTGCCGAGGGTGCGGCGGGCGAGCCGGATGGCGTCGCCGGCCGAGCGCAGGTCGCCGCGGACGAGGGTGAGGTCGCCGGCCTCGATGGCGGCGTCGGTGCCGGTACCCATGGCGAGGCCGAGGTCGGCCTGGGCGAGTGCCGCGGCGTCGTTCACGCCGTCGCCGACCATGGCGACGGAACGGCCCTCGGCCTGCAGCCGCCTCACCACGGCGACCTTGTCCTCGGGGAGCACCTCGGCGAGGACGTCCTCGGCGGGGATGCCGACCTCGAGGGCGACGGCCTCGGCGACGGCCCGGTTGTCGCCGGTGAGCAGCACCGGGCGCAGGCCCAGGGCCCGCAGGTCGGCGACGGCGGCGGCGCTGGTCGGCTTCACCGTGTCGGCGATCTCCAGGAGCGCCCGGGCGGAGCCGTCCCAGCCGACCGCGACGGCCGTGCGGCCGGCCCGTTCGGCGGCGGTGCGGGCGGCGGTCAGCTCCGGCGGCAGGGGCAGCGAGCGGGCGGTGAGCAGGGCCTCGCGGCCGGCGAGGACGGTGCGGCCCTCGACCGTGCCCTGCACGCCGAGGCCGGGGATGTTGGCGAAGTCGTCGACGGGCGGCAGCGGGCCGGTGCGCTCGGCCGCGGCGGTGGCGATCGCGGCGGCGACCGGGTGCTCGGAGGCGTGCTCCACGGCGCCGGCCAGTCGCAGCGCCTGCCGCTCGTCGGTGCCGTCGGCGGTGTGCACGGCGACCAGGGACATCCGGCCGGTGGTGACGGTGCCGGTCTTGTCGAGGACGACGGTGTCGACCCGGCGGGTGGTCTCCAGGACCTCGGGGCCCTTGATGAGGATGCCGAGCTGGGCGCCGCGGCCGGTGCCGACCATGAGGGCGGTCGGGGTGGCGAGGCCGAGGGCGCACGGGCAGGCGATGATCAGGACGGCGACCGCGGCGGTGAACGCCTCGGTGGGGCTGTCGTCGAGCAGCAGCCAGGCCACCAGGGTGCCGAGGGCGATCAGGATGACCACGGGGACGAAGACGGCGGAGATCCGGTCGGCGAGGCGCTGGGCGGCGGCCTTGCCGTTCTGCGCCTCCTCGACCAGCTTGGCCATCCGGGCGAGCTGGGTGTCCGCGCCGACCCGGGTGGCCTCGACGACCAGGCGCCCGCCGGCGTTGACGGTGGCGCCGGTGACGGTGTCGCCGACCGAGACCTCGACCGGGACGGACTCGCCGGTGAGCATCGAGGCGTCGACGGCGGAGGCGCCCTCGACGACCGTGCCGTCGGTGGCGATCTTCTCGCCGGGGCGGACCACGAAGCGCGTGCCGGGGGTCAGTTGTGCGATCGGGACGCGCTGCTCGCGGCCGTCCCGCAGGACGGCGACGTCCTTCGCGCCGAGGTCCAGCAGGGCGTGCAGGGCGGCGCCGGCCCGGCGCTTGGAGCGGGCCTCCAGCCAGCGGCCGAGCAGGATCAGGGTGGTGACCGCGGCGGCGGTCTCCAGGTAGAGCGTGGAGGAGGCGTCGCCGGTGCCGACCGCGAGGGTGAAGCCGTGCCGCATGCCGGGCATGCCCGCGTCGCCGAGGAACAGCGCCCACACCGACCAGCCGAAGGCGGCGAGGGTGCCGAGCGAGACCAGGGTGTCCATGGTCGCGGCGCCGTGCTTGAGGTTCGTCCACGCGGCGCGGTGGAACGGCAGGCCGCCGTAGACGACGACCGGGCCGGTCAGCGCGAAGGCCAGCCACTGCCAGTTGTCGAACTGCAGGGCGGGGACCATGGACAGCAGCACCACCGGCACCGTCAGCACGGCGCTGACCAGCAGTCGATCGCGCAGCGGGTCGGCCTCGCGGGCGGCGCCGGCCGCCGGCTCCGCGGCCGGCTCGGGGACGGGCGGCGGCGGCAGTTCGGCGGTGTAGCCGGTGCGTTCGACGGTGGCGATCAGGTCGTCCACCGTGACGCCCGCGACGAAGTCGACCCGGGCCCTCTCGGTGGCGAAGTTGACGGTGGCCTCGACGCCGTCCATCCGGTTGAGCTTCTTCTCGATCCGGGCGGCGCAGGAGGCGCAGGTCATCCCGCCGATCGACAGCTCGACGCGCTGCTGGGCGGTGTCCCCTGTGGCGTGCGTGGTCGTGCTCATCTCATCTCCTCCGACGAGCGTATCGGGGGCGCGGGGGAAGGGCCGCGCCCCCGCGGCGGTGTCAGGCGGTGCGGCCGACGAGCTCGTAGCCGGCCTCGTCCACGGCGGCGCGGACCTGCTCGTCGTCGAGCGGCGCGGCGGAGGAGACGGTGACGGTGCCGGCCTTGGCGTCGGCGGCGACCTCGGTCACACCGGGGATGCCGGACACCTCGGAGGTCACCGACTTCTCGCAGTGGCCGCAGCTCATGCCGGCGACGGTGTAGGTGACGGAGCTGGACATCGGTGCCTCCGGACGGTGTGGGGCGCGGCCTGGTGCCGTGCGCCTGCCTCTGCCAACACCATACCCCCCAGGGGTATTCCCTTCGGGGTGGATCGGCTGTGGTGTGGATCTCGGAACGTACACCGCGTCGGCGGGCGGTGGTCGTGCGGGCGCACACCGTGCCGGGCGGCACGCGGCTGTCACCCCGTCGGCGGGCGGCCGGGAACGGCGCGATACAGCCACCTGTCCGATATGTTCGGTATGTGTTCCGGAGCAGCCGAGTCCAGCGCGCCGCCGCGCGCGACGCCACCGGGCTGGCCCCGGCCCGCCGCAAGTCCGCCCTGCTGGCGACCGACCTCCAGGACCTCTCCTTCCGCCGCCGCGCCACCCCGGCGCTGCTCGCCGTCCTGGTCATCTCCCTGGTCGACTTCTTCACCGGGCAGGACCGCTACCTCGCACCGCTGATGGTCGTCGTGCCGCCCATCTCCGCGCTGCTGCTCACCCCCGTCGAACTCCTCCTGGTCTGCGGCGTCGGCTTCCTGTCGCTGCTCTGGCTCAGCAACTACGACCAGGTCGCCACCTTCAACGACGGCCGCTTCCTGTTCGGCGCCCTGCTCAGCTACGTCGCGCTCACCGTGATCAGCGCGTACATCGCCGCACTCCGCATGCGCCGGGCCGCCGCGTTCGCCGCCGTCAGCTCCGTCGCCGAGGCCGCCCAGCGCGCGCTGCTGCGCCGCCCCGGGCCGACCGTCGGGCCGCTGCGGCTCGCCGTCCGGTACGTCTCGGCCGCGGACGAGGCCCGGATCGGCGGAGACCTGTACTCGGCGCTGGACACCCCGCACGGCACCCGGCTGCTGGTCGGCGACGTCCGCGGCAAGGGCCTCGGCGCGGTGCAGACCGCCGCGGTGGTGCTCGGCGCCTTCCGCGAGGCCGCCTACGACGAGGACAAACTCATCCGGGTCGCGGCCAGGATCGAGGCCAGCGTCGAGCGGCACGTGCCGGACGGCGAGTTCACCACCGCCCTGTTCGCCGAGTTCGGCCCGCCGGGCACGATGGAGCTGCTGCACTTCGGCCACGTCCCGCCGATCCGGGTCGCCGCCGACGGCTCCGTCGCGGTGCTGGAGGCCGCCGACCCGTGGGTGCCGCTCGGCCTCGGCCCGCTCGCCACCGGCGAGCCCACCAGTGTCCGGCAGCCCTTCGGCCCCGAGGACGTCCTGGTGCTGTGCACCGACGGCGTGGTCGAGGCCCGGCACCATCGCACCGGGGAGTTCTACCCGCTCGCGGACAGGGTCGGCCCGCTGGTCCGCGGCTCCGCCCGCTCGGCCGCCGAACTGGAGACCGCGATCGGCCGGGTCTACGCCGACCTGCTGGTGCACACCGGCGGCGAACTCGGCGACGACGCCCTGCTGATGCTCGTCAGCCGGCCCCCCGACCACCAGCACCACCAGCACCACCAGCACGGGCACTGACACGGCCGGCCCGGTCGGGGCCTCGGTCACGGCTCCCGGCAGGCCTCGGCCAGCGCGCCGAACAGCAGCGCCGTCGAGGCCGCCCCCGGATCGAGGTGGCCCGCGCTGCGCGGCCCCAGGTACGAGGCGCGGCCCTTGCGGGCCACCAGCGGCACGGTGGCTCGGGCGCCCTGCTCGGCGGCCCCGGCTGCAGCCCGCGCGGCGGCCGGCAGCCCCTGCCCTGCCGCCGCCCCGAAGGCCGCGACGGCCGGTTCGAAGGCGTCCACGATCGTCTTGTCGCCGCTCTGCGCCCCGCCCAGCGCCCGCACCGCGGCCAGCGCCTCTCCCAGGGCGGCGGCGACCTCGCCCGGCCCGGCCGAGGAACCGGGCAGTGCCCGGCCGGCCGCTCGCAGCGCACTGCCGTAGAGCGGGCCCGAGGCGCCGCCGACCGTCGAGATCAGCGTGCGGCCGGCCGCCGCCAGCAGCCCGCCCGGCGAGCGGTCGGCGCCGTCCCCGTCCAGGCCGGTCAGGACGGCGGTGAAGCCGCGGCGCAGATTGCTGCCGTGGTCGCCGTCGCCGATCGCGGTGTCCAGCGCCGTCAGTTCGGCCTCCCGCGCGGTGACGGCGGCGGCCGCGGCGCGCAGCCACGCCTCGGTGCGGGCGGCGTCCAGCTCCATGCGGCTCTCCTCGCGGCGGTCGGGCGGGTGGGCGGTCGGGCGGGCGCGGGGCCGGTCAGGACCAGCGCAGGGCGGGGGTGTCCACCGGCGCGTCCCAGAGCCGCAGCAGCTCGGCGTCGGCCCGGGTGAGGGTCAGCGAGAAGCCCGCCATGTCGAGACTGGTGACGTAGTTGCCGACCAGGCTCCGGGCGATCCGCACCTCGGCGTCCGCGAGCCGGGCCGCCACCTCGCCGAAGACCACGTACAACTCCAGGAGCGGAGTACCGCCCATGCCATTGACCAGGGCGATCACCTCGTCGCCCGGGGCGAGCCCGTGGTCGGCGAGGACGGTGTCGACCACCTCGGCGGCGAGCTCCCTGGCCGGGCGCAGCGGCTCGCGGCGTCGGCCCGGCTCGCCGTGGATGCCGACACCCGCCTCGATCTCGTCCTCGGGCAGGTCGAACCCGGGCCGGCCGACGGCCGGCACGGTGGCCGCGGTCAGCGCGATCGCGAAGGAACGGGAGGCTGCGTTCACCCGGCGGCCGAGGGCGGCGACCTCGGCCAGTGGTGCGCCCTCCTCGGCGAGCGCGCCCGCGGCCTTCTCCACCACGAGGGTCGCGCCGGTGCCGCGGCGGCCGGCGGTGAAGGTCGAGTCCTGCACGGCCACGTCGTCGTCGACCAGGACGGTTGCCACCTCGATGCCCTCCTCGGCGGCGAGCTCGGCGGCCAGCGCGAAGTTCATGACGTCGCCGGTGTAGTTCTTCACCACGAACAGCACCCCGCCGCCGGTGTCGACGGCCCGGGCGGCGGCGAGCACCTGATCGGGCACCGGAGAGGTGAACACCTCGCCGGGGCAGGCCGCGTCCAGCATGCCGGGCCCGACGAAGCCGACGTGCAGCGGCTCGTGGCCGGAACCGCCGCCGGAGACCAGGGCCGCCTTGCCGGCCGCGCCGGGCCGGGCCCGGCGGACCACCCGGGCCGCGGTGTCCACCGCCAGCTCGGGGTGGGCGGCGGCGAGCCCGGCGAGGGCGTCCGCCACCACGGTCTCCGGGCTGTTGATCAGCTTCTTCACGCGGCACTCCCTCGGGCGCGGCTCTCCGCGCCCGACGTTACGCCCGGCACCCCCGGTGACCGGGCGCTGCGACACGCCGGAACGGTGGCGGGCCGCCCCGGCGGCCGCTGGCTAGGGTGCGGGCATGACCGCACCGGTGGGCGTCGTCCTGGTCTCGCACAGCCCGGCGCTGGCCGCCGGGCTCGCCGAACTGCTGAACGAACTCGGCGCCGGCCTGGTGCGGGTGGCGCTCGCCGCCGGCAGCGCCGACGGCGGCCTCGGCACCAGCGACGAGAAGGTGGCCCGGGCTCTCGACGAGGCCGACACCGGCGCGGGGGCCGTGGTCCTCGCCGACCTCGGCAGCGCCGTCCTCACCGCCAGGCTGGTGCTCACCGACCGGCCCGGCGCGGTGCTGGCGGACGCGCCGTTCGTCGAGGGCGCGGTCGCCGCCGCCGTCACGGCCTCCACCGGGGCACGGCTGGACGAGGTGCTGCGCGCCGCCGAGGGCGCCCGCGGCCACCGCAAGTTCTGACCCCACGGGCAAGCTCCGGCCACGCGGCGCTACTTGGCGTCGGCGTAGCAGTCGACCACCGCCGTGGACATCGGGAAGCGGACCGGGGTGTCACCGAAGACCAGCACCCGGGCCTCCTCGGCGGCCTCCGCCACCTCGGCGGCGACCCGGTCGGCGAGGTCGGCCGGGGTGTGCACCACCACCTCGTCGTGCTGGAAGAACACCAGGTGCGGCCGGTCCGCCCCGGAGGCGAGCCCGGCCAGCCGGCGGCGCAGCGCGGCGAGCAGGGCGAGCGCCCAGTCCGCGGCACTGGCCTGGATGACGAAGTTGCGGGTGAAACGGCCGCGGGCGCGGGCCGAGCGGCCGCCGGCCTCGCCCGCCGTCTCCGGCGCCTCGGTCAGGTCCAGCCAGTCCGCGGACGGCGGCGGGCAGACCCGGCCCAGCCGGGAGCGGACGACCCCGCCGTCCTCGCCGGTGCGGGCGGCGGCCTCCACGTAGCCCATCGCGGCGGGGTAGCGGCGGCGCAGGGTGGCCAGCAGCGGGCCGATGTCGCCGCTGGTCTGCCCGTACATGGCGCCGAGCAGGCCGAGTTTGGCCTTGGCGCGGTCGCCGTGGAAGGCGCTCGCGGCGAGCGCCTCGTACAGGTCGCCCTGGGCGGCGGTGCGGGCCAGGCCCTCGTCCTGGGAGAGGGCGGCCAGCACGCGCGGCTCCAGCTGGGCGGCGTCGGCGACCACCAGCGACCAGCCCGGGTCGGCGACCACCGCGCGGCGCAGGATCCGCGGGATCTGCAGGGCGCCGCCGCCGCGGGTCGCCCAGCGGCCGGAGACCACCCCGCCGACCACGTACTCCGGGCGGAACCGGCCGCCGCGCGCCCACGCGGCCTGCCAGGCCCAGCCGTGCGCGGCGTGCAGCCGGGACAGCTCCTTGTAGCGGATCATCAGCTCGGCCGCCGGGTGGTCGACCCGGCGAAGCTCCCAGCTGCGGGTGGAGCCGAGGTGGACGCCCTGCTCGGCGAAGGCGCGCAGCACCTGGCCGTGCGAGTCGGGGTTGAACGGCCGGCCGCCGAGCGCCTGCTGCAGCTCGGCGGCGAGCTCGGCCAGCCGGCGCGGCTGGGCGCCGGGGATCTGCGGGCGGGGGCCGAGCAGTTCGGTGAGCAGCAGGTCGTGCAGGTCGCTGCGCCAGGGCAGGCCGTCGCGGGCCATCTCGGCGGCGAGCAGGCCGCCGGCCGACTCGGCGGCGGCCAGCAGGCGGAAGCGATGGCGCTCGGCCGGGTCGGCGATCGCGGCGGTGCGGCGCAGCTGCTCCGCGTGGACGGCCACCACGGCCTCCAGCGCGTCGGTGCCGGGCGGCAGTTGCAGCCGGTCGGGGGCGAAGAGGCCGTCCTGCTCGTCCTCGGCGGCGGCGCTCTCCGGGAGGTCGGCGGGCACCGGCAGCCGGCGCAGCCGGGCCCAGGCGGCGCCGAGCGAGCGGGGCTCGCCGAACCGGCTCTCGTGGCCGAGCAGCAGCGGCTCGGTGAGCCGCAGGTCGTGGCTGCGGGCGAGGCGGACGGGCAGCAGCGGCGCGTAGGCGCTGTCGGCGGAGGCGAACACCCAGCGGGGCTGCCCGGCGGCCTCCAGTTCGGCGACCGCGGCGGCCAGCGCCGGGGCGTGCCGGGGCGTGCCGAGCGTGCCGCCGTCGTCGGCGAGCGGCTGGAGGCGGCCGCCGGGGCCGTGCGGGTCGGGCACCAGGGCGTACCGGGGGGCCATCGGTGTCCTCCTTCCGTCTCTCGTCGGGCTGTCGCGGGCGGGCCGCTCCCGGCGCGCGGTCGCGGCCGGGCACCGGGGGCCCTGTTCCCGACCGTAGCGCGCGGCACCGACAGTGCCCGTCCGGCGCGGCGCCGGAGGCGGGGCGGGAGGCGGGGCGAGCGTCGGGCGGGCGTCGGGCGGGAGTCGGCGCGGCGAGGTTCCGCCAGCGGTCGGAAGCCGCCTCCGGAGTCCGTAGGCAGCGCTGGTGACAGCGCGTAGGGTCGACGGAATGAGCGACAACCCCTTCTTCTCGACCAGCACCCTGGTCCACGAGCTGCCGCCCTTCGCCGAGATCCGCGAGGAGCACTACCTGCCGGCGTTCGAGCACGGCACGGCGCTGCAGCTGGCCGAGATCGCCGGGATCGTGGCCGACCCGGAGCCGCCGACCTTCGACAACACCCTGGTGGCGCTGGAGCGTTCGGGTGCGCTGCTGAAGCGGGTCAAGCTGGCCTTCGAGAACCAGGGCGACTCGCACACCAGCCCCGGGCTGCAGGAACTGGACGCCGAGGTCAGCCCGCTGCTCGCCCGGCACCGGGACGCCGTCCTCCTGGACGCAGGTCTGTTCGCCCGGATCGACGCGCTGTACCGGCGCCGCTCCGAGCTCGGCCTGGACCGGGAGTCGCTGCGGCTGCTGGAGCGCCACCACACCGCCTTCGTCCGGGCCGGCGTCGAGCTGCCGCCCGCCGAGCAGCAGCGGCTGCGTGAGATCAACGCCGAACTGGCCGCCGTCGGCACGGCCTTCCGCCGCAACCTGATGGACGACACCCGGGCCCGGGCGATCGTGCTGGACAGCGCCGAGCAGCTCGCCGGCCTCTCCGCGGACGCCGTCGCGGCGGCCGCCGAGAACGGCCGCGCGCTCGGCCGGGACGGCAGCTACGTGCTCAGCCTGAAGAACTTCTCCAACCAGCCGGAACTCGCCCGGCTCACCGACCGCTCGCTGCGCGAGCGGCTGCTGGCGGCCTCGCTCGGCCGGGCTGCCGCCGCCAACGGACCGCTGGCGATCCGCAGCGCCGCACTGCGGGCCGAGCGGGCCGCGCTGCTCGGCCACCCCAGCCACGCCGCGTACGTGGTCGCCGACGAGACCGCGGGCAGTGTCGCCGCGGTGGACGCGATGCTCGCCCGGCTGGCCGCCCCCGCGGTGGCGAACGCCGAGCGGGAGGCCGCCGAACTGCTCGCCGCCGCCCGCGAGGACGGCCTGACCGAGATCGCCGCGCACGACTGGGCGTACTACGCGGAGCGGGTCCGGCAGTCCTCGTACCACGTGGACGCCGCCGAGCTGCGCCCGTACCTGGAGCTCGAACGGGTGCTGCAGGACGGCGTGTTCTTCGCGGCGCGGCTCGTCTACGGGGTGACGCTGCAGGAGCGGCCGGAGCTGGTCGGGTACCACCCGGACGCCCGGGTCTTCGAGGTGTTCGACGAGGACGGCAGCTCGATCGGCCTGTTCCTGGGCGACTTCTTCGCCCGCGACTCCAAGCGCGGCGGCGCGTGGATGAACGAGCTGGTGCAGCAGTCCCACCTGCTCGGCAAGCGGCCGGTGGTGGTCAACAACCTCAACATCGCCAAGCCCGCACCGGGCGAGCCGGCGCTGCTCACCTGGGACGAGGTGCGCACGCTCTTCCACGAGTTCGGGCACGCGCTGCACGGGCTGTTCTCGGACGTCCGCTACCCGCTGTTCGCGGGCACCGAAGTGCCGCGGGACTTCGTGGAGTTCCCCTCCCAGGTGAACGAGATGTGGATGGTCCGGCCGGAGGTGCTGGCCAACTACGCGCGGCACCACGCCACCGGGGAGCCGCTGCCCGCCGTGCTGGTGGAGCGGATGGCGGCCGCGGAGTCCTTCGGGGAGGGGTTCCGCACCGTCGAGTACCTTGCCGCGGCCGTGATCGACTGGGCCTGGCACACCCTGCCCGCCGGGACGGAGGTCGCGGACGCCGAGGAGTTCGAGGCGCGGGCGCTCGCCGGGGCCGGGCTGGCGATGGCCGCCGTGCCGTCGCGCTACCGGACGCCGTACTTCAGCCACATCTTCGCGGGTGAGTACAGCGCCGGGTACTACGCGTACATCTGGTCGGAGGTGCTGGACGCCGACACCGTCGACTGGTTCGCCTCGAACGGCCGGAGCGTGCGGGAGAGCGGCGAGCTGTTCCGCCGCGAGCTGCTGGCCCGCGGCGGCAGCCGTCCGGCGCTGGACTGCTTCCGCGCGGTGGTCGGCCGCGACCCGGAGATCGGACCGCTGCTGGCCCGCCGCGGCCTGGGCTGAGGGCCCGTGGTCACGGTGCGGGCCGGTGCCCCGGCGGTCACGGTGACAGCAGGACGGTGACCGGGGTGCCGGGGCGGGCGGCGGGGTACTCCAGCCGGACCGTCCCGGCCCGGTCGCCGTGCGGGCGGCGGATCTCGACGCGGGCACCGGGCGCCCGGACCCGGAAGCCGTTCGGGAAGGCGGCGGCGGGCACGGTGATCGTGCTCGCCGCGCCGCGCCGTCCGGTGCTGAACGCCAGCCGGTAGCGGCCGTCGGCGAAGGACTCGGCGGTCGGCTGCCCGGCGAGCGCGGCGGCGTGCGGGCCGAAGGCGGGGCCGTCGCCGGGGGCGGGCCGGCCGTCCGGGCCGAGCGCGCAGTACCCGCCGTCGCCGCGGCACCAGTACCACATCGTCCAGCCCGCGGCGAAGCCCGTCATCGCGGCAACCTGGCGTTCGACCAGGCGGGCGTTGCCGGGGGTGCGGGCGCTCGGCGGGCCCCACTCGCCGACCAGCACCGGCAGCCGCCCGGCCCGCGGGTAGGCGGTGATCGCCTCGGTGTACCGCTCGACGAAGCCGCCGGCCGGGTCCCAGTCCCGGCCGGCCTCCACGGCGGTGTCGTAGAAGTGCGGCGCGTACCCGATCCGGGCCGGGCCGTGGCGAGGGTCGGCGAACTGCGGCAGCCGGGTGGGCACGCCCTGGCCGACCAGCACCGTCGGCTCCACGAACAGCCAGGACCGGTCGTCGACCCGGCGGACGGCGCCGATCAGCCGCCGGTACATGTCCGCGAGCCGGCCCTGTTCGAGTGCGGCCGCGGCGGCCGCCAGTACCGCCGGGTCGGCCGGGTCGCCGTCGATCGGCCCGAACGGCTCGTTGAACAGGTCGTAGCCCAACAGGGCCGGGTGGCCGTGCAGTTCGCGGGCGACTGTGGTGTACAGGTCGGTCTGGGCGCGGCGCAGGTCGGCGTCGTCGTAGAGGTGCCGGAAGGCGGCCTGCACGGCGGGCTGGAAGTAGCCGGCGAACCAGTCGTCGGGGTCGGGCTCGAAGGGCAGCCCGTCGTCCCGGGTCGCCCAGACCGGGACGCCGCGGTCGCCGCCGCCGAAGGCGGGCCCGTACACGTCCTGGTGGAAGTCGACGACGGCGAGCAGGCCGTACCGGGCGGCGGCGTCCAACAGGCGGTGGACACGAGCGAGTTCGGCGCGGTCGTAGCGGCCGGGGGCCGGTTCCAGCCGGGTCCAGGAGACGGCGATCCGCACCAGGGTGAAGCCCCGTGCGGCGATGTCGCGCAGGTCCGCCTCGCCGGCCTCGGCGTACTTGTCGAGGTTGAAGCCGCGCAGCTGCAGGACGCGGCCGTCCCGGTCGGTGAAGAGCGTCCGGCCGTCCGGGGCGGTCGTGGTGCCGACCGGTGGGCGGGCGGCGCCCTGGGCTGTGTCCTGGGCGGGGGCCGCGGGCGGTGCGGCGCCGAGCAGGACGGCGGCGGTCAGGAGCAGTGCCGCGGCGGTACGGAGGACGCGCACAGGCCACCTCGCACGGGGAGTCGGTGAGCGCGATGATGCGCCGTCGGCCCGCGGCCCCGCAAGAGGTGAGTAGTGCTCAGGTTTCCTCGGAGGGTGCGGATTCGGCCGTCTCCGCCCCGGGCGCGGGCGGCGCCACCACCGGCGGCAGGGCCGCGGCTGCGGCGAGCCGCCCCCACAGCAGGTCGGCCAGTGCCTGCACCATCCGCGGGCGCGGGCAGGGGTGCTGCTCCAGCCACCAGTCGCCGGCCGCCAGCACCATGCCGGTGATCGCCCGGCCCCAGGCCTCGGAGAGCAGCGGGCCGTCGGCGCCCAGGTCGACCTGGCTCTCCACGGCCCGGGTGATCTCCTCGGCGATCTGCTTCAGCGCGGGGGCCAGCGCGTTGCCGGCGCCGGTCGGGTCGCCCGGCTCGGGGTGGGTGAGCAGCCGGTAGACCTGCGGCCGGGACTCGATCGCCGCCAGGTAGGTGTCGATGACGTGCTCGACCTGGTCGCGGCGCTCCAGCGGCTCGCTCAGCGCGGCGCGCACGGTGGCCAGCAGGCCCGCGGTGTGACGCTCGGTCAGTGCCGCGATCAGGCCGTTCCGGTCGCCGAAGTGGCGGTAGAGGATCGGCTTGGTGATGCCCGCCTCGGCGGCGATCGCGTTCATGCTGGCGCCGGGGCCCTCGCGCTGGACGACCCGGTCGGCGGCGTTGAGCAGCTGCTCGCGACGGGGTTCGCCGGCCGGTGCTGCGGCGGGGGTCGACACGGTGCTGCGTCCTCCTCGGTCGGGCGTTGACATCCGCTACCAATGAGTAGCAGACTCCCTCGATGTTACCGGAGGTAACACCCTGCTGCGGCGCCGCCGCCACCCTTCCTTCCCTCGTGCACGCTCCTGCGGAGGCATTCCCGATGAGCACCTTCTCCCTGGACCCCGGACCGGACCAGATCGCCGTCCGCGACTGGCTGCACGGCTTCGCCGCCGACGTGATCCGGCCCGCCGCGGCCGAGTGGGACGAGCGCGAGGAGACCCCCTGGCCGGTCATCCAGGAGGCCGCCAAGGTCGGCATCTACTCCCTCGACTTCTACGCCCAGCAGTACTTCGACCCCTCCGGTATCGGCATCCCGATCGCCATGGAGGAGCTCTTCTGGGGCGACGCCGGCATCGGCCTGTCCATCGTCGGAACCACCCTGGCCGCCGTCGCCGTGCTCGCCAACGGCACCGAGGAGCAGATCGGCACCTGGGCGCCGCAGATGTTCGGCACCCCGGACGACGTCAAGGTCGCCGCCTTCTGCTCCTCCGAGCCCGACGCCGGCTCGGACGTCTCCGCGCTGCGCACCCGCGCCGTCTACGACGAGGCCAAGGACGAGTGGGTGCTCAACGGCACCAAGACCTGGGCCACCAACGGCGGCATCGCCGACGTCCACGTCGTCGTCGCCACCGTCGACCCGGCCCTCGGCGCCCGCGGCCAGGCCTCCTTCGTCGTGCCGCCCGGCACCCCCGGCCTCTCCCAGGGTCAGAAGTTCAAGAAGCACGGCATCCGCGCCTCGCACACCGCCGAGGTCGTCATCGACGACGTCCGACTGCCCGGCCACTGCCTGCTCGGCGGCAAGGAGAAGCTGGACGAGCGGCTCGCCCGCGCCCGCGAGCGAGCGGCCGGCGGCGCCTCTGGTTCGGCCAAGGGCAAGAACGCCGCCATGGCCACCTTCGAGGCGTCCCGCCCCGCGGTCGGCGCCCAGGCCATCGGCATCGCCCGGGCCGCCTACGAGGTCGCGCTCGACTACGCCAGGACACGCGTGCAGTTCGGCCGTCCGATCATCGACAACCAGGGCGTGGCCTTCCAGCTCGCTGACATGAAGACCCGGATCGACGCCGCGCGCCTGCTGGTCTGGCGGGCCTCCTGGATGGCCGCCACCAACCAGCCGTTCACCAGCGCCGAGGGCTCGATGTCCAAGCTGTACGCCGGCGAGACCGCGAAGTGGGTCACCTCGCAGGCCATGCAGATCCTCGGGGGCAACGGCTTCACCCGCGAGTACCCGGTGGAGCGGATGCACCGCGACAGCGCCATCTACACCATCTTCGAGGGCACCAGCGAGATCCAGCGGCTGGTCATCTCCCGTGCCATCTCCGGGATGCCGATCCGCTGAGGCACCTGCGC
Organism: Kitasatospora sp. NPDC085879; assembly: GCF_040686255.1. Taxonomy (NCBI): domain Bacteria; kingdom Bacillati; phylum Actinomycetota; class Actinomycetes; order Kitasatosporales; family Streptomycetaceae; genus Kitasatospora; species Kitasatospora sp. NPDC085879. Next base: position 20,317 of record NZ_JBFBJZ010000077.1, read on the forward strand.
CGCGGCGCCGGCCCCGGTCAGAACCGGGGCTCGCGCCGTTCCAGGAAGGCCGCCAGACCCTCCCGGACGTCCGGCGCCTCACGCGACTTGCGCTCCCACGGCGCCAACGCCGCGGCCGCCTCCTGCGGCGGGACGGACAGCGCCGCCTTCACCGCGCCGATCGTCTGCGGCGACCGCTTCGCCAGCAGGGCGGCGAACTCCCGCGCCCGCGCGTCCAGTTCGGTGGCCGGCAGGACCTCGTCCACCAGGCCGAACCGCTCCGCCCGCTCGGCACCCACCAACTCGCCCGAGAACAGCAGGTACTTGGCCCGGGCCGGCCCCACCAGCGATGCCAGCCGCACGGTCGGCACCGACGGGTACACCACGCCCAGCTTCGCCGGGGTGATCCCGAACCGGGCGTCGTGCGCGGCGAACCGCAGGTCGCAGGCGACCGCCAACTGGCAGCCCCCGCCCACACAGGCACCGTGCACCACCGCCACCGTCGGGTGCGGGAAGGCGGCCAGCGCCTCCTCCGCCGCGACGTTCTCCGCGTGGTAGGCGTCGGCACGCGCCGGATCGCCGTACACCTCGGCCAGTTCGGCGATGTCCGCGCCCGCGCAGAACGTCCGCGCCGCGCCGGTCACCAGCAGCGCCCGCACCTCGGGCCGCGCGGCGATCAGCCCCAGCACCCCCGGCAGCCCCCGCCACATCGCCAGCGTCATGGCGTTGCGCCGCTCCGGGCGGTCCAGGACGAGCGTGGCCACCGGGCCGTCGAGTTCCGCACGCAGCCCGGCCACACCGGTCTCGAGCACTTGGGCCATCACTGCCTCCGGGGACGGGTCGGGACGCCCCTCACCCTTCCACAGCGGCGTCCCCGCCGACCACGGCGGTCACTGTGATCTCCACCAACTGGCCGGTGTAGCCGAGGCAGGCCACTCCGAGCAGCGTCGAGGTGTGCGGGCCCTCGGCCAGGCCGGAGGCGTTCACCACGTCCCAGACCTCCGAGAGCGGGCCGGGCTCGGCCGAGACCACGTACACCGTGCTGGCCACTACGTCGGCGAGGGTGCCGCCGGCGTGCCGCAGCGCCTCCTCCAGGTTGGCCAGCACCTGGCGCGCCTGCGCCACCCGGTCACCGGGACCGACCAGCTCGCCGTCCGCGTCCAGCGGCACCCCGCCGGCCAGGAACACCAGGCGGGTGCCGGGCTCCACCACCGCCGTGTGCGCATAGCCGGGCGGCGGGAACAGGCTCGGGACGATGCTGCGCCGGACAGTGCTGCGCCGGACAGTGCTGCGCTGAACCATGCGGAGGGGCTCCTCGGGGCTGGGGGCGGGTGCGGCCGACGGGCCGACGGGCAGGTCGGCCCGCCGTCGATCGTCCGCCGGGGGACCGGGCGGTGTCATCCGGTTTTCGGCAGGCTCAGCCGCGCTCCCGGCCGCCCCCGGCCGCGCGCCACTCCGGGGCGAGCACGGACCACACCTCGTAGTCCTGGCGCACCCCCTGGTACAGCATGTGCTCGCGCATGGTGCCGTCGTGGTGCATGCCCATCCGCTGCGCCACCGCCCGGCTGCGGGCATTGCCGGAGCTGTTCCACCATTCGACCTTGTGCAGCCCGCGCTCGACGAGCGCCCAGTCGATCAGCCGCCGGACGGCGGCGCTGATCAGTCCGCGGCCCTCACCGGCCTTTTCGACCCACGCACCGATTTCGCACACCCCGGCCGCGGCGTCGAAGTGCACGAACATCACGCCGCCGACCAGGGTGCCGTCCAGCCGGATTCCGAAGATCCGCCCGGAGTCGGCGGCCTGCCGGTCGGCATATCCCTGGAGCGTCGCGCGGGCCGATTCGAGATCGGTGGACCGGGTGGCCCACGGTATCCACGGGTCGGTGTTGGCCCGGGCACGCTCCATGTGCGCGAAGAATTCCTCGGCCTGCCACGGTTCCAGCGGACAGAGCTCGGCGCCCTCGGCGAGCGGTACGGCGTACACGGCGGTCGTCCCTCCGGTCGGGTGCGGTGACCGGCGGCCGTAGCGCGCCGGTACGTAACAAACGTTTGGTAGGTACCATAGCGCGCATGACGCCAGCCCGCGGAGACCACGACGCCCGCCGCCGAGACGTCTCCGAGGCGGTCTGGCGGGTGCTGGCCGACCGCGGCTTCGGCGGACTGACGCTGCGTGCCGTGGCCGCCGAGATGGGCGCCTCCACCGGGCTGCTCACGCACTACTTCCCCAACAAGCGCGCCCTGGTGGCGCATGCCCTGGAGGTGCTGGACCGGCGGGCGGCGGCCCGGCCCCGGCCCGCCGCCGAGAGTGCCGCCCCCGCCGGCGGACTGGCGATGCTGCGCGCCGTCCTGCTGGACATCCTGCCGCTGGACGCCGAGAGCGCCGCCGACAACCGGATCTGGGTGGGCTCCTGGGACGCGGCGCTGGTGGACGGCGGCCTGTCCGCCGAGCACGCCGGGCGCTACCGGCGCTCCCGGGAGCGGATGGCCGAACTCGCCGCCGAGGCACAGCGGCTGGGCGAACTGCCGTCCGGGCGGCCGGCCGAGGAGATCGCCGCCGGGGCGCAGGCCTTCGTCCTGGGGCTGGTCGTGCAGGCGCTGTTCGCGCCGGGGGAGTTCCCCGCGGAGCGCCAGATCGCCCTGTTGGACGGGTACCTCGCGGGGCTGGCGGCGGGCTGAGGTGCTCCGGGCCGCTGCGGCGCGGCCGTGCCCGGGGTGGCGTCCATGGCCGGGGCCGCTCGCGCGGGGTGGACGGCCGGTGTGCTGGCGCCCCCAGCAGGATTCGAACCTGCGACCTACCGCTTAGAAGGCGGGTGCTCTATCCGCTGAGCTATGGGGGCATGACTGGCGCGGCCCGGAGGGTGCCGGCCTGGGCGGTGGCGGACCTGCGGGCGTTCGGGCGGCGCCCGCGCGGGGCTCCTGGGGTACGGCGGGGTGGGCGGGGCCTCGGCCCGTCCGGCACGGGACGCCCGGGACAGGATAAGGGTGACCGCATCCTCCACCGGGCCTTCCGGCACCGCGTCGGGTGTGTCGGCCTCGGCGGAGCGGTCCGATAATCGCAGGTGGCGGCCGGACGTGCAGCGGTCTGAGGGGATCTGGAGCCGGACGTTGTGCAGTCGTTACGGGGCTGCCTCCCCACCTGTTATGGATTCGACGTGTGAATCGCGCCGGAGTCCGTGCGGTGGGGGTCGGATTTGGGTTACTTCGGTTGGATGACCTGGCCGGAAGTGGACTGCGGCCACCCGTTGGAGGCCCGGTGGGTGGTGAGGACCGGGAGAAGCGTTGTCATGACCTCGCAGGATGGGAAGTTCCCGGAACCTCGAATTCCTGTTCATATTCACTCGGCCGAGCGAGTCCGGTTCTCCACACCCCGGGGTTTTCCACAGGATTTCGCGGTGATCGTCCGGATATTCGGGCGGGGCGGCAGCATGCGGGTACGAGCGATTCGGCTCGGCCATTTTCCGCCCGAGGGGAGTTCCCGTGAATGAGACCCTGGTGACGATCGTCGGCAATGTCGCGTCGACGGTCACCTATGCGCAGACGCCGGCCGGTGTGCCGGTGGCCAACTTCCGGATGGCCACCACCGAGCGCCGCTTCGACCGCGGCACCGGTGACTGGGTGGACGGCGAGACGAGCTGGGTGACGGTGGTCGCCTGGCGGTGGCTCGCGACCAACCTGGTGAGTTCGGTCAACAAGGGCGATCCGGTGGTCGTCAGCGGGCGCCTGCGGGTCCGGGAGTGGGGCGAGGAGGACCGCCGGCGGACGGCGGTGGAGATCGATGCCCGCTCGGTGGGCCACGACCTCGCGCGCGGTACCTCCGCCTTCCGATGGGCCGTCCGCGCACGGCCCGAGCAGGAGAACGTCGGTTCGGATGCGCCCGGTTCGGCGGGGCGCCCGGTGGGCGGTTCGCGGCCGGGCGACCCTGCGCCGATCGGTGAGGCCGTGCCGGAGTGGATCGTCGCGGCGGTCGAGGCGCGCCGGGTGGCCGAGCGGGCCGCCGCGGGCGCGGCCGCGCGGGTCGGGCCGGTGTCGGCGCCGCCGGTGTTCGCGGGTGTCGCAGGAACGTCGGGTGCCGCGGCCGGCAGTTGACGGGCCGACCGGCGGGCCGGGTGTCGCGGAGTTCCGTCGGTGCCCCGGAGCGGATCCGCCGGAAGGGCCGACAGTGGCGCCGCACGGACGGTGCGATGACGATCCGTGAGATCTGGTGAAGCGTCAACCAAAACGGTTCACCGGCTCCCTGATAACGAAACGGCAACGGAACTGTCCTGGTTCAGTACAGCTATGGGAAGTGTCTCAACCCTCAATATGATGCGTCTGGTCCACACATGTGCAGCGGTGTCACAGGGGGCACCGCTTTGCAGGGCGGGCTGCCATCGGCAGAGACCGGCCCGGAGGGATCACTCATGTTCCACAGCCAGAAGCGGGCTGTCTCCCGCATAGGTACTGTCATGCTCGCGTCCGGCATTGCCGTGGCGAGCGGCCTGGTCGCCGCAGGTGCGGCCTCGGCCGACAGCGGCGCGGGCATCACCGCGACGATTCAGCCGACCATGGTCAGCGGAGCCGTCGACACCGGTGGCGGCCACGTGATCCAGGGCGGTCTTTTCACCCTGAAGACGGATGACGGCAAGCTCATCCAGACGTACTGCATCGACATCGACCACGGCGTCAAGATCAAGGACGCGGTCAAGTACCAGGAGTCGAACTGGGCGTCCAGCTCGCTCGGCGCCCCGGGCAAGGCCGAGGCAGCGGGCAAGATCCGCTGGATCCTTGAGCACTCGTACCCGAAGCTCTCCCTCGACGCGGTGAAGACCGCCGTCGGCATCAAGGGCGAGTTCACCAAGGAGGACGCGGCGGCCGGCACCCAGGCCGCGATCTGGCGCTTCTCCGACAACAAGACCGCCGCCACGCCGATCGACGGCGAGGCCAAGCAGCTCACCGACTACCTGGCGGGCAGCAAGAACACCGGCCTGCCGGCCGAGCCGGCGCCGTCGCTGGACCTCGACCCGTCCGCGGTCAACGGCAAGTCGGGCAGCAAGCTCGGCCCGTTCACGCTCAACAGCAGCGCCGACGAGGTCAAGCTGTCGCTCAGCGGTGACTCCTCCGGCGGCAAGGTCAAGCTGGTCGACAAGGACGGCAAGGCCGTTGGCGACCTCAAGGGCCCGATCGCCAAGGACACCAAGCTGTTCCTGGACGTCCCCGCGGGCACCGCGGCCGGCTCGGCCACCGTCAAGGCGGCCGCCACCACCACCGTGCCCACCGGCCGCGTCTTCCTCAGCGTCGGCTACACCCCGGAGAAGCACAGCCAGACCATGATCCTGGCCGGCTCCGAGGAGCTGAGCGTCGCCAAGACGGCGAAGGCCACCTGGACGCAGGCCAAGGGCCCGCTGCTGGAGGCCACCGGCAAGGTCGACTGCACCAAGAACGGTGTCCAGGTCACCGTCACCAACAGCGGTGACGAGCAGGCCACCGTGACGATCACTCCGGGCAAGTCCGTCACCGTCGGTGCCGGCAAGACCGAGACCGTGCTCGTCCCGGTCGCCGAGGACGCCACCTACGACATCAAGGTGAGCGGCCCGAACCTGAACGAGGAGTTCAAGGGCATCCTCGACTGCAAGACCACCAGCACCACGGGCGGCACCACCGGCGGCACGACCGGTGGCACCACCGGCTCGACCACCGGCGGCAGCACCGGCGGCTCGACCACCGGCGGCAGCCTGGCCAGCACCGGTGGCGGCAGCCACACCGGCCTGATCGCCGGCATCGCGGGCCTGCTCGTCGCCGCCGGCGGCGGCGCGGTGTTCGCCCTGCGCCGTCGTGGCCGCCACGGCCGCGCCGCGGCCTGACCTGCCACTGACCGGGTGCGCGCCGTCCACGCGGCGGTGACACCGGGGCCCGGCCCCGCCCTCCGATCCGGAGGGCGGGGCCGGGCCTTTCGGCTGTCGTCCGACCGGCCCGCCGCGGCCCGCGCCCGGCGACCGCCCGGCGGGCCGGGGCAGGTGGCGGCCGGTGTGACCGGCGGGAGTTCGGGAGGGGGCGTGCGGTGCGGCACAATGGAAGGCTGCAAGCCGAATAGACCCGATACACCCGACGACGCCGGAGCGATCTCACGTGGCGGAATACATCTACACGATGCGCAAGGTGCGCAAGGCACACGGCGACAAGGTCATCCTTGACGACGTGACGCTCTCCTTCCTCCCCGGGGCGAAGATCGGCGTCGTCGGCCCCAACGGTGCCGGTAAGTCCACGGTGCTGAAGATGATGGCCGGGCTGGAGCAGCCGTCCAACGGCGACGCCTTCCTCTCTCCCGGGTACACCGTCGGCATGCTCCTCCAGGAGCCCCCGCTCGACGAGTCCAAGACCGTCCTGGAGAACGTCGAGGACGGCGTCAAGGAGATCAAGGGCAAGCTCAACCGGTTCAACGAGATCGCCGAGCTGATGGCGACCGACTACTCGGACGCGCTGCTCGAGGAGATGGGCCGGCTCCAGGAGGACCTGGACCACGCCAACGCCTGGGACCTCGACGCCCAGCTGGAGCAGGCCATGGACGCCCTGGGCTGCCCGCCCGGCGACTGGCCGGTCACCAAGCTCTCCGGCGGTGAGAAGCGCCGCGTCGCGCTCTGCAAGCTGCTGCTGGAGGCGCCCGACCTCCTGCTCCTCGACGAGCCCACCAACCACCTCGACGCCGAGTCGGTGAACTGGCTGGAGCAGCACCTCGCCAAGTACGCCGGCACCGTCGTCGCGGTCACCCACGACCGGTACTTCCTCGACAACGTCGCCCAGTGGATCCTGGAGCTCGACCGCGGCCGGGCGTTCCCCTACGAGGGCAACTACTCCACCTACCTGGAGACCAAGCAGACCCGTCTCAAGGTCGAGGGCCAGAAGGACGCCAAGCGCGCCAAGCGGCTCAAGGAAGAGCTGGAGTGGGTCCGCTCCAACGCCAAGGGCCGCCAGGCCAAGTCCAAGGCCCGCCTCGCCCGGTACGAGGAGATGGCGGCCGAGGCCGACAAGATGCGGAAGCTGGACTTCGAGGAGATCCAGATCCCGCCGGGCCCGCGCCTGGGCAGTGTCGTCGTCGAGGTGGGCAACCTCTCCAAGGGCTTCGGCGAGAAGCTCCTGATCGAGGACCTGAGCTTCACCCTGCCGCGCAACGGCATCGTCGGCGTCATCGGCCCGAACGGCGCCGGCAAGACCACCCTGTTCAAGATGCTGCAGGGCCTGGAGACCCCGGACGACGGCAACGTCAAGGTCGGCGAGACCGTCAAGATCAGCTACGTCGACCAGAACCGCGCCAACATCGACCCGAAGAAGACCCTGTGGGAGGTCGTCTCCGACGGCCTCGACTGGATCAACGTCGGCCAGGTCGAGATGCCGTCCCGCGCCTACGTCTCCGCGTTCGGCTTCAAGGGCCCGGACCAGCAGAAGCCGGCCGGCGTGCTCTCCGGCGGTGAGCGCAACCGCCTGAACCTGGCGCTCACCCTCAAGCAGGGCGGCAACCTGCTGCTCCTCGACGAGCCCACCAACGACCTGGACGTCGAGACGCTCTCCTCGCTGGAGAACGCCCTGCTGGACTTCCCGGGCTGCGCCGTGGTCATCTCCCACGACCGCTGGTTCCTGGACCGGGTCGCCACCCACATCCTCGCCTACGAGGGCGACAGCAAGTGGTTCTGGTTCGAGGGCAACTTCGAGTCCTACGAGAAGAACAAGATCGAGCGGCTCGGCGCGGACGCCGCTCGCCCGCACCGCGCCACCTACAAGAAGCTGACCCGCGGCTGACCGTCCACGTGACGACAGCCGCCGGCAACGCCGGCGCAACAACGGCCGGGCAGGCTGCCTCTCGGGGCGGCCCGTCCGGCCACCCGCCCGCGGCACGTCCGCGGGTGACCGGAGTCTGAGGAGATCCTTCGTGGCACGCCACATCTACGCCTGCCCCCTGCGGTGGTCCGACATGGACGCCTTCGGCCACGTCAACAACGTGGTCTTCCTGCGCTACCTGGAGGAGGCCCGGATCGACTTCATGTTCACCCAGGCCGCCGAGGCCGGCGCCGGGGAGTTCGCGGGCGGCTCGGTGGTGGCGCGCCACGAGATCGAGTACAAGAAGCCGCTGGTGCACCGCCCGACCCCGGTGACCGTCGAGACCTGGGTCACCAAGATCGGCGGCGCCTCCCTCACCGTCTCCTACGAGATCAAGGACACCGCGGACGACGGCACCGAGACGGTCTACGTCAAGGCGTCCACCATCGTCGTCCCCTACGACCTGGCCGAGGGCCGGCCGCGCCGGATCAGCCCCGTCGAGCGAGAGTTCCTCTCCCGCTTCATGGACGGGGTCCCGGCCGCCGTGGCCGCCGCCTGAGCCGGGCGGTGTCCACCGACGTGAGCAGCACTCCCGTGACCGACCGGCCCGCCGGCCTCGTCCTCGCCGAGAACGGCGGGGCGGCCGACCTCGCCGCCTTCCTGTCCCGCCTGCTGCGCTTCGACCGCGCCGCGGCCGTCCGGCTGCAGGCCGTGCCGGGGGCGGAGTCCGGCGGCGTGCTGGCGGTCTTCGGCCGACTGCCGCTGGGCACCGCGGGGGCGATCGCCGTCCGCACCGCCCTGCTGTCCGGGCCGACCGCCGGCACGGACGCCACCGTCTCGGCCGGCCAACTGCTGGACGCCGTCGACCCGGAGAACGGCACGGTCGCGGTGCCGCCGCCGGTCACCGGCCCGGCGTGGGCCGGTCTACTGCCGCCCCGGGCGGGCTGGCGGCTGGTCGCCGAACCGCCGGCCTTCGAGGTGCTGCCCGAGGTCTCCGCCGCCGTCGGGGAGTTCCGCCGGCGCAGCGAGGAGGTCCCGGAGCACCACCGCACACGGCAGGTGCTGGACGCGCTGGCCGACGAGATCTGGTCGCGCCCGCTCGGCGCCGTTCCCGAGCTGCCGCTGCGCGCCGCGCACGCGGCCTATGTGATCGGCTTCCTGCGGCCCGCCGTGCCGCTCACCGTGCACCGCGCGGGCGGCTGGCTGCGGCTGAGCGCGCCGGCCGGCTCGGTGGCGGTGCGCAGCGCCGCCGCGCCGGGCGCGGGCCTGGGTCTGAGCCCGCTGCGGTAGCGGGGCCCCGCCCCGCTCAGCCCGCGGTGTTGATCATCGAGGCGGCGGCGTAGGTCAGGTAGTCCCAGAGCTGGCGCTCGGCGTCCTCGGGCAGGTCCAGCTCGTCGAGGGCGGTGCGCATGTGCCGCAGCCAGGCGTCGTGGGCGGCGCGGTCCACCTGGAACGGGGCGTGCCGCATCCGCAGCCGCGGGTGGCCGCGATCCTCGCTGTACGTCCGGGGCCCGCCCCAGTACTGCATGAGGAAGAGCGTGAAGCGCTCCTCGGCGGGGCCGAGGTCCTCCTCGGGGTACATCGGCCGCAGCAGTTCGTCCTGCGCGACGCCCTGGTAGAAGCGGTGCACCAGCCGGCGGAAGGTGGCCTCGCCGCCGACCGCGTCGAAAAAGGTCTCCTCGGGAAGCGTGTTCTGCCGGGTCTCGTTCACCCGACCATGGTCGCAGACGGCCGCGGGGGCCGTACACCGGTCTTCCGGCCTACGACCCCCGTCGCCCGCAGGGCGCCGCGCGGTGGCGGCTACACGTCGTCCCAGTTGAAGAAGCGCCAGGCGATCAGGCAGAGCACCGCCGAGAAGGCGAGCAGTCCGCCCATCGCGGGCAGGGCGTCCATGATGCCGCCGCCGCGGCTGAGCACCGACTGCGAGGCGGTGACCAGGTAGCGCAGCGGGAAGACCCGGGAGACGGTCTGCAGCCAGCCGGGGCTGCCGTCGATCGGGATGAACGCGCCGCCGAGGAAGGACATCGGCAGGATGATCAGCTGGTTGATGCCGTTGGCCGCCTCCTCGGTCTTGGCGAGCCCGCCGGTGAGCAGGCCGATCGACATGAAGGCGATGGTCGCGCAGAGCACCAGCGGCACGATCAGCCACCAGTTGCCGGTGAGCTTGAGCCCGAAGAACGGCGTGGTGGCGATGAGCAGGAAGATCGCCGTCTGGGCGAGGGCGATCACGCAGTTCACCGCGACCCGGGCGCCGATCACCCCGCCGATGGAGACCGGGGCGAGCCGCAGCCGGCGGAGCACCCGCTTGGTGCGCCAGTTGATCAGGGTGAAGGAGGCGCCGTAGACGGCGCCGGAGGCGATGGCCCAGCCGAGCAGGCCCGGGGTGAGGAACTGGATCGGCTTGAGCGACCGGTCCTCGACCTGGATCGCGGCCAGGGTGAACGCCGGCGGGCGGCCGGCGGCGGCCTGGTTGGCGGCCTGCACCAGGTTGTCGACGATCGCCCGGACGCTGCCGGCCTTGACCGTGTCCGAGGCGCTGTAGCGCAGCACGAGCTGCCCGTTCGCGCCCTGCTCGACCAGGGCGTCGAGGTCTCCCTTGCGGACCTTCTCGAGGGCGGCGGCCTCGTCGTCGACCTTGGTGACGGTGAGGACCTTCTCCAGTTCCCTGCGGTCGTCGCCCTGCACGGAGTCGAGCACCTGGACGGCGCCGACCTGGGCGACCTTCACGTGCGGGGCGCCCGCGCTCTTGAAGAGCGTGCCGAACATCAGCAGGAAGATCAGCGGCATGAGCAGGGTGAAGAAGAGCGCGCCGCGGTCGCGCACGAAGCCCAGCAGCATGACCCGGACGAGCCCGACGAAGGCGCTGGCGCGCTCCGGCGCCTCGGGCTCCGGGGCGGCGGCCGGCACGCGGTCGGTCGCGGTGGGGGCGGTGGCGGTCATGCCCGGTACTCCCGTCCGGTCAGGCGGAGGAAGACGTCCTCCAGGGTGGCGCCGCGGACCTCCAGGCCGCGCAGCGCGTTCTGCTCGGCGAGCACCGAGAGCACCGGTGCGGGGACGCGGGTGGAGACGGACAGCGAGACGCCGTCGTCCTCCAGGCCGGCCAGTTCGGCGCCGGCCGCGGCGAACAGCTCGCGGGCGGTGTCGGCCGCGAGCAGCCCCGACTCGACGCTGATCCGGACGGTGTCGTCGATCTCGCGGACGAGGGCCGCCGGTGCGCCGGTCTTGAGGACCTTGCCGTGGTCCATCACCGAGACCCGGTCGCAGAGCACCTCGGCCTCGTCGAGGTAGTGGGTGGTGAGGACGACGGTGCGGCCCTCGGCGTTGATGTCGCGCAGCAGGTCCCACAGGTTGCGGCGGGCCTGCGGGTCGAGCCCGGTGGTCGGCTCGTCCAGGAAGACCAACTCCGGTCCGTGGACGAGGGCGCAGGCGATGGAGAGGCGCTGCGCCTGGCCGCCGGACATCTTCTCGGTCTGGACGCCGGCGGAGTCGGCCAGCCCGACCTTCTCCAGCATCGCGTCGGCCCGCTTCGGGCCGACACCGTAGAAGGAGGCGAAGGTGCGGATGGTCTCCCGGGCGGTCAGCCGGTTGAAGAAGGACGACGCCTGGAACTGCACGCCGATGCGCGGCAGCAGTGCGGTGTTGCGCGGCCAGGGCGACAGCCCCAGCAGTTCGACGCGGCCCTCGTCGGGCTCGCGGATCCCTTCCAGGATCTCCAGAGTGGTGGTCTTGCCGGCCCCGTTCGGCCCGAGAATCCCGTAGAACTCGCCCGCCTCGACGGTGAGTGACACACCGTCGACGGCCTGGACGTCCCCGTACCGCTTCCGTATACCGTCGGCGGCTATAGCTGCAGTCATGTCGCATGACACTAGGGGTTTTCGTGCCCGTTCGGTGAGGATTACCAGGCAAAACCCGGGAAAAACCGTCGGGGGGGGGGGGGGGGGGTGGGGGGGCCGGCGGCGGTGTGGTTACGGGGGGGGGGGGTGGTA
>NZ_JBFBJZ010000078.1:0-31107 GCF_040686255.1 Kitasatospora sp. NPDC085879
AGATGTCGCAATCCACACCGAGCCAGAAGGCCCTCACTCATTTCAAGATCACCAGACCGTGAACCCCGTCACCAACCTCCATGGTCAGTACACCTCGGCTGACCCGCCGCGCGCCGGTGCCGCCCATGAACACCAGGCTGCCTCCGGGTCTCACCCGGCCGACGGCGTTGCGTGCGACCTCGAGCTCCAGCACTGCGTGATCACTGATCGCGTCCCGTACCTCTGCGGCGCTCATGCCGAGCAGCGGCCCGTAGCTCGGACCACCGGCCGTCACCATCACGTGGTCGATCGGGGCCTGCAGGTCCTGGAAGAACGTCGCCAGGGCCGCAGGATCGGTTGCGTCGAAGGCCGCGGTGCGCTGCGCGCCGAGCTCGCCGGCCGCGCGTTCCAGCCGGCCGGGATCTCGGCCCACGAGGACGACCTCGGCCCCCTCGGTCCGGGCACGCCTGGCCGTCTCCATCCCGATGCCGGCGCTACCGCCGATGACGACGACGGTCTGGCCGAGCAGTTCGGGCTTGCGCGCTGGGGTTGTCACTGGCGAACTCCTCCCGCAGGCCGTTCCAGGACCTGCCCTGTGGCGTTCGTTGTGTTGCCGTGGGCTTCGGCCGCCCGGGACGGGATCGCCATGGGATCGTCCACGAAGGCGTATGTGTCGTGGGCATCGGCCTGTCCGTGTCAGCGGCCGGCCAGGCGCGTCTTGATCTCCTGGAGCAACCAGCCGTTGCCGTCCGGGTCATTGAACGACACGAAGGAACCGTAGTCCGCGTGCTCGGGAGCCGGTCCGTCCAAGCGTCCCCGGGTCCCGGCGTGGTGGAAGACGCCCGTGATGTCGTGGAACACCCTGCTCACGTCCACTCCGCGCTCGACGAGATCCGCCCGGGCCGCGTCGATGTCATATACGGAGAGCTGCAGGCCATGCACCGAGCCGGACGGGGCCGACGTCACGCCCTCGCCGAAGATGATCGAGCACAGCGAACCCGGCGGGGTGAACTGCACCACCCGGTAGCCCTCTTCGACGGCCAAGTCGGCATCCAGGCGCCAGCCCAGCGATACATAGAACTGCCTTGCCCGGTCAACGTCGGAGACCGGCAGCACCACGACCTCGAGTCGCATCTCGCCGGCTCCCACCGGAGGCGTTCCGGTGGTCCCGGCGGATCTCGCTCCCACGCTGGCCAACTCCGCCTCCAAGGGTCGGTGGCACCATCACAGGACCCGGATGCGGATGGCCCAGAACGCACGCTTCCCGGGTTCTGCAGGAGGCGCTCCCCATTCGCCGACACGGCTCCCGGGACCGAGAACACGCCCTACACCATGAGAGCCGCCCCCACCGGCCGCCCGCAAGCCGACGGCCGGGGTCGCACGCCCGCCCCGCAGACCGGCGGTGCCGGCACTGACGTCTGCCGCGGTCCAGGGTCGACATCGGCCGCACAGCCCTTGGTGGACCCACGGGACTGTGCGGCCGGTTCTTCCGGGGGTTCGGTCGTGTCACGAGCCTCCGTCGGCCTGGTGCCGGGCCTCGATGGCCTTGCCGGTGTTGGCGAAGGCCTTCGAGAGATGGCGCTTGCCGACGGTGCCGACGACCACGCCGAGCACGCGTCCCTTGAAGTTCTTGCCCTCGCGGACCACCGTGGCGTCCACGTCGGTCGTCCCGTCGGCCTTCGGCGTGAACGTGTACGTGTGGCCCGACTTGCCGCCCCACACGTTGGAGTCGGTGGTCGTCATGACGACGTGGTGGGGATCGGACCAGTCGTAGTGCAACCGTTCCCAGATTCCCGCCGAGCCCTCGGTGACGTCGGCCTCGTGGGGTCCCCGGTCGTGCACCTCGAGGTACTTGTCGGCACTGTTGCCGAAGAGCTCCGAACGCCCCGGCCCGAAGTCGGTGAGCCCGGCGATGAACTCCTCGGGCGTGGCGGCGATCGTCTGGTGCAGATGAATGGTGGACATGAGCGCTCCTTGCCGTGAGCAGACCCACTCCGAGCGTCTCTCCGCGCCATGACGCCTGCAACAGTTCGGCACACGCCGGACGTCGGACGACGCAGCCTGCGGGGAACGCAGCGCCCTGGAGACCGTGCTGGCCGCGCGCTCCCCGCCTCCCGTCGACAAGCAGGTCGAGGGTGTCGATCCCGGTCCCGTACAGACCACCGGCCGCTCGAGACTTCGCGTACTGGCGCAGCGGTTCGGCCATCGCCAGGTCCTGGACCCACTGCCGGGAGAACATCTCACCGTGTTCGAAGCGGGCCCGCACGGCGGTGCGCAGCGCGGTGGTCCGGGCGCTCGGGGCAAAGTGGGGCGGATGTCGTGCCGGCGGACGAGGTGGAGCACGGTGCCGGTCTCGGCGAGTGCGCGGTGGGGCTGGGACGGGTCGGACCTGGCCCGCGTTGGAGAGGTGTGCTCGCTCGAGCGGGTCCGGCGGTTCCCGTCACCGCTGTCCGGTCCCGGGGGCGGCGGTTTTCGTGCCGCCAGGGTACGGACGCAGCGTCAGGGCCGGGCGCTGCGCCACCGGGCACCTGCCGAACACTGCGTATCGGGGACCGGGGCGACGGGCGGTCCACCACACCGGCGGCCCGCAACGAGCGTGACCCCGCCCCGCACTACTCAGCGGGGCAAGGCCGGTGTCTTCCGAGCGGGACGGGACCTACCGCCGGCCGCCGGCGCCGACGCCGACGGCCGGGAGCGCGCGACGGTGCCCGTCCCGCACCCGGGCCGCGGGTCACAGGGAGTCGACGAGGCCGCCGTCGACGACGAAGTCGGCGCCCGTGATGTTCGCCGCACCGGGACCGGCGAGGAACAGCACGAGATCCGCGACCTCCGACGGACGGGTGAAGCGGCCGGTCGCCGACTGGACCGCGGCGGCGCGGGCCACGTCGCCGGGGTCGACGCCACGAGACTGCCCGACCGTGGCGGCGACGCCGTCCGCGCCCTGCCACAGCGCCGTCTCCACCGGGCCGGGACCGATCGTGTTCACCCGCACACCGCGCGGCCCGACCTCCTTGGACAGGGCCTTGCAGAAGTTCGTCAACGCGGCCTTGGCGGCGCCGTAGTCGATGACCAGCGGGTCCGGCAGGCGGGCGTTGACCGAGGAGACGGTGACGATCCGTCCCGCGCCGGAGGCGAGCAGGTGCGGCAGCGCGGCCCGGGTGGCGCGGACGGCGGCCATGAGGTTGACGGTCAGGGCCCAGTCCCAGTCCTCGTCCGTCACACTCAGGAAGCCGTCCACCCGCGGGCGCACCGCCCCGACGTTGTTCACCAGCACGTCGACACCGCCGTGGAGCGCGACGGCCTCGGCGACCAGCGCGGCCGGCCCGCCGGGCGTTGCCAGGTCGACCTCCACGACGGTGAGGTCCGCACCCCGCTCCAGGTGCGCGTCGAGGGCCTTGGTGCGACTTCGCGATCCCGCGACGACGTGGCATCCCGCCGCGAGGAACGCCTCGGTGATCGCGAGTCCGATGCCGCGCCCGGCCCCGGTGACCACCACGGTCCGTCCGGCCAGGCCCGGGCCGGCGTCCGCGGCTCTGTCTCCTGTCGAGGTGGTCACAGCTGGTTCCTCTCTGCAGGGGCGCGCACGGGCGTCCTGACCCGACAGATCCATCAGACCGGAATCCCTGCGGCCTCGCACCGGGGAACCCTCTCTCAGAGCAGACGGGACCGTACCGCACGCGCTGACAGGCACCACGGTCTCGTTGGCACACTCCTGACGGTGGCCATGCCGTACCCGGCCGCGGCTCACGGCCGTGGCCGGGATGAGAAGATCGGCGCCGGCTCCCGGGGCCCTCGTCATGGCCTGCCCCGGGAGCCTCCCGTCTCCCGGGCACACCGCGTGGGCCCCCAGCACGGCGCAGCGGGAGGCCCGGGACGGCAGGCTGCGGCCCGTGTGCGGGCCCGCGGGGGGTATCGGTGCCCGGGGGCGGGGGGCCAGCGGAGCGGCCCAGCTCCCCTTCCACGCCGCCCTTGCCGGCAGCATCCTCGTCGCCAACCTCGCCAGGACACCTGCGCGGCGCGCTGGAGGACGGCGGTCCCTCGGCCCGTCGGATCAGCGGTGGAACTCCTCCACGGCCTTGCCCAGGTCGCGTTCGAGCTCGCCGGGTGTCTGGAGGCCCCGGTCCGCCAGGTGGTCCAGGCGCTGACGGGTTTCAGGCTTGGCGATCAGTTCTTGGAACGTCGCGGCGTCGGAGCGCACATGCGCCCGGTCCGGGAGCGAGAGGTCGTTGATGGCCCGCTTGGCGGCCTTGACTCCCTGGGGCGGGAAGCCGGCGATGCGCTTGGCCAGACGCTCGACGAAGCCGTCCAGTTCGGCGTCGGGCAGGGCACGGTTGACCCAGCCGTAACGCTCGGCGAGGTCGGCGTCGAAGTCCTCGGCACCGGCGATGGCTTCAATGGCACGTGTCCGCCCGAGCCGCCGGGTCAGGTGCTGAATGCCGCCGGCGCCGGGCAGGGCACCTGTGCCGGTCTCGAACTGGCCGAAGATCGCGTTCTCGCGCGATGCGAAGATCATGTCGCAGGCCAGGGCGAGTTCGTTGCCGCCGCCGCGGGCCCTGCCGCGCACCTTGGCGATGGTGATCACCGGGACGCGCGCCAGCTCGTGCAGGAACATGCCGAGCGAGGCGTCGGCGGGACCGACGGCCTTCGCGGCCTCCGCGGTGTACTGCGGCACCGCCGCGAGGTCCACGTGCGCCGAGAAGAAATCGGGTGAGGCACTGTCGATGACGACAACACGCACGTCACCGGGGTCGGCGAACAGCGCGCCAACGAGCGAGACGAGGTCACGGACGAGGTCGACCCCGAGCAGATTGAGGGGACCGGCGTCGAGAGTGGCGAACAGGACACCCTCATCCTGTCGGGTCCGGATCGAGGAATAGGCGCATCTCACGACAACTCCGGCGAGTCAGGAAACAAGCGAGCAGCGGGTCACAGGTTCTGCTGAGAACCGCTCCAGGGCTCAAAAGCCGCGCCTCCAATGCTCCGCCACGGGCACGGGTCCCGCCGTCCAGCCCCTTGGGCAAGGGCAGGTGTCGCCGGCGGCTTCGGGCCGGTCTGCAGCCAGGCTGCGACGAGGTTCTGCACCGGGTCGCCGCCCTCACGCGCGAGGTAGAGCGCGGGCCGGTGCGGGCCCTGCTCCTGCGGTCCGGCGTCGTGGGGGCGCGCGGTGGGACGTCGCCCCAGGGGGCGGAACCGTCGATCGGCCGATGCGCCGATGAGCCGGTCGACTGCCTGGGCTCCGAGGGGCCGGGAATACGCCGACACGGCGAACGAGGGCGCGGATCGGGGTGATCTCGGTGCGACGGGATGTATTCAGGGGGGATGGAATCTCGGTGGCCGTGGGATCGGCGGAGGCCGCGACAGCAGGGCGGGACGCTGATCCTGATCCCGTTGGCGCTGATCGTGGTCATCTCCGTTGTGGACATGCTGGCGCCGTCGGAGGTGCACCTCGGACCACTGCTGGTCGCCGCCCCGGCGATCACGGCCTCCTTCGCCGGCCCGGGAACCACCATTGCCGTCGGTGCGGCGGCCCTCCTGGCCCAGACGGTCGTGGCGGCAGTGCGGACCACGGTGGTCGACCTCAACCACTCCGTGCAGATCGTCGCCCTGGCGTCGACCTCCCTCCTCGTCGCCCTCTTCGCCCGTCTGCGCGAGCAGCACGAGAAGGAGATGACGCAGCTGCGTTCGGTGGCCGAGGCCGCGCAGGCCGTGCTCCAGCGGCCCATTCCGGCCCGGATGGGCCCGCTGCGGATCGCATCGGTCTACTTGGCGGCGGAGGCCGAGGCCCAGATCGGCGGCGACCTGTACGCGGCCGTGCGCACCCGGTGGGGCAGCCGGTTCGTGGTCGGCGACGTGCGGGGCAAGGGCCTGGAAGCGATCGGCGAGGCGTCCTTGGTGCTCGGTGCCTTCCGGACCGCGGCTTACCGGCAGGTCGACCTGCCCCGCCTGGTCACCCACCTGGAGAAAGCGGTCTTCGGAGACCCGGGCGACACCGGTGACCCGGCAGACAGCACCCTGGACGCCGAGGGCGGCGAGTCGTTCATCACCGCGGCCGTTCTCGACATCCCCGACACGGAGCCGGTGATCCACCTGGCGGACTGCGGGCACCCGCCCCCGCTGCTGCTGCGCGCCGGCCGGGTGACGCCGCTCGACGTCAGCCGGCCCGCTCCCCCGCTGGGCCTCACCGAGCTCGCCGGATCCGGTGTCGAGGTCGAGACCTTCGCCTTCGAGGAAGGTGACATCGTGCTGCTGTACACGGACGGCGTCATCGAGGCACGCGACGAATCCGGCACCTTCTACCCGCTCACCGAGCGGCTGGCCTCCTGCCCGACCGCCGATCCCCACACCCTCCTACAGCGGCTCTGCCAGGACCTCCTCGCCCACGTGGGCGGCCGGCTGGGCGACGACGCGGCGATGGTCGCCATCAAACGCGGCCCCACCTGAACCGTGCTTGTGGTCGTCGCGCCGCGGTGGGCGAGCCTGGGGCGGCCGGGTGTGTGCCGGGGCGCGGTGGGGGCGCGCCCCGGCACCGCGCGGGCGGCCGGGCACTGCTCGACCGGCCGTTCCGGGGCAAGATGGCTACCCGGTAGGACAGTTCGTGAACCCCCATCCCGGACGGGCAGCGCTGCGGCCGTTCAGCCACGTAAGGTCCGGCCGGGTGACTCATTGTGGCGGCTGGGGTCTGCGCCTGCCCGGGGCGGGCCAAGCGAGGTCGGGGATCGTGCTGCCGAGCAGCCGGCCGATGTCCTCGTCGAGGACGGGCTGCCAGCCGGCGGAATCGTGGCAGACACAGGGGCCGAGCGGTCGTCCCGCACCGTCCGGGCCGGTCACGACACGGCGCCAGCCGAAAGCGGTCTCGCCCGCACCGGCACGGTCCTCGAACCCGGCAGGTGCCCGGCCGACATGGGCAACGAAGAACACATCGACCTCGCGGGACGCCCCGCCGCGGTCCTGCCGGTACACGCCGCCCGGCTCGAAGAAGCCCTCGCCCATGGGCCACACCTCCATCCGCCGTCCTGTGAGCCAAGAGTGCCCCACCCTGCCGTCCCGCAGCCGCCGTTCGTCCCGTGTCGGGCCGTCCACCAGGCGGCCGGCGGCAGGGCCGGGCGAAAGCGGCGAGGTGTCCGGCTGGTGGGAACAACGCGGTCCCGGACAGAGCGCGGCACCTGCGCGCCCCGTCGGACCAGCAGGTGAGGGAACACGCCGTCCACCGCGTCATCGACGTCGACGACGCGCCCCCGGTCCGCGGGGCCAGCCGGCGAAGAGGGCCGTAGGCCGTTCCGGCCCCTTTACAGTCCAGGGCCCGTCCATGATGATCAGCATGTATCTCGGGGAGCGGTTTGGGAGGGCGTCGCCGTGGCCACCGTTCGGCACCAGAAGCTGGGCCTCGTGGTGGGTCCGATCTTCGTTCTCGCCGCGCTCCTTTTCGGTGGTCCGAACACCATCGCCCGCTTCGACTACGCCGGTGCGCCCCGTGTCGAAGCGATCGTTCTGGTTGCCGACTACGACCACACGGCGCGTGGAACCATCGCCCGCATCATCACCGTGGCCGCTCCGGACCCCGTCCCCGTCGACGACCTCCGATCGGCCCCTCGCGACCTGGTGCCCGGCACCACTGTCACCGTTCTCACCCGCCCTGGCCACGCCCTCCTCCCCAGCCAACTCCGCTGGTCCGTCCTCGCCGTCCCAGCTCTGGCCCTCCTCGCAGGGCTGGTGATCACCTGGGTCGGCGTCGAGGCCCTCCGCGATGATCCCCCCTCCGGCCCCACCGACCCGGAGGCCTGGTTCTGACCGGTCGGGGGCCGGACCGGGCCAGGCTTGTCAGGAGTGTCAAGCTTGACAGGAGCTCCCCGCTCGCGGACGGTTGGTTGATCGCCCCACCGGCGGACGTTGAAAGTCCCCAGCGGACAGTTGATCTCCCCGCTGGTGGGTCAGCCGAGCGGGACGACGCCTCGTCCGGTGGTTGCCTCGGCGAGGCGGTGGCTGTCGCCCGTTGTGACGGCAACGTGGCGTGATGCAGGAGCCGGTCGACGGTCGCTGTGGCGAGGGTCTTGGGCATGATCTCGTCGAATCCAGATGGGTGGAGGTTGCTGCTGACGGCCAGACTGCGTCACTCGTAGGCCGCATCGACCAGGCGGTAGAAGCCCTCGGCGGCGTCCGGGGAGAGCGGCCACCGAACCCGACCTGGCCCCACCGCTCGGCGCCGAGACCACAGCCGTGTCCGCGTCACGAAGATCGAGTGCCCAGGGCGTGAGATGCCCGTGGGCCGCCCGAACACTAGACTGGATCGGACCTTCCGACCTCCTCGGGGAGGGTGTCATGCCCGCCGTGACCGTGGACAACGTCCTGGATCTGCCGCGTATCGCCGAGCCCGATCCGCAGGTCGCCGCGCAGCGGACGGTCACGACGGTGACCTCTGCGCCCAGCGGGTTCGAGGGTGAGGGCTTCCCGGTGTACCGGGCCTTCGCCGGTGTTCCGACACAGGCGCTCGACCCGTTCGTCCACATGGACCAGATGGGCCAGGTCGACTACGCACCGGGCGAACCCAAGGGGACGCCCTGGCACCCGCATCGGGGCTTCGAAACCGTCACCTACATGATCGACGGTCTCTTCCAGCACCAGGACTCGCACGGGGGCGGCGGTCTGATCACCGACGGCGCCACGCAGTGGATGACCGCGGGGAGCGGGATCCTGCACATCGAGACGCCGCCCGAGGCGCTGGTCGTCTCCGGTGGCCTGTTCCACGGCATCCAGCTGTGGGTCAACCTGCCCAGGGCCAGCAAGTGGAACCCGCCCAAGTACCAGAGCATCGAAGGCCCCGAGGTCACGCTGTTGTCCTCTGCCGACGGCGGCGCGCTGGTGCGGGTCATCGCCGGAGAGCTCGACGGACATGCCGGCCCCGGCTCGACGTTCACGCCGATCACTCTCGTACACGCCACCATCGCTGCCGGAGCGCGCCTGGTACTGCCCTGGCGACCCGACTTCAACGCGCTGGTCTACGCGCTGGCGGGACACGGTTCGGTGGGGACCGAGGGTCGCCCCCTCGCCGCTCACCAGCTCGCGGTCCTCGGCGCAGGCGGCGCCCTGACCGTCACGGCGAGCAGTCGTCCCGACGGCGACACGGCCGACCTGGACGTGCTGATCCTGGGCGGGGAGCCGATCCGGGAGCCGGTCTTCCAGTACGGGCCGTTCGTGATGAACACCAAGGCCGAAATCATCCAGGCCATGGAGGACTACGAGGCAGGCCGGCTCGGGGTGATCCCGGACGACGCGATCATGCCGCACACCGCGCGGGGAGCCGATCGTCGCCCGGAACGGTGACGGCAGGGCGTGGCTCCCGGAATCGTCGTTGCGCATCGTCGGCCGACCCGATGCCCCTGTGCCACCGGCGGGTGGGTCCCCGGCCCCGGCCTCTTCGGCGAGGCCCCCGATGCACCTGCCCCACCTGAAGCGGCCTACCTCCGACCGCACACCGCCGACCCGTTCGTGCTGAAAGTCCGCGACCCGGTACACAGCAGGGTGACAGCGAGTGTGCCGCTGCACCTGCGCGACGGCTGGCCCGCCCGCACCGCCGCCCGGCTCGACCAGCTCCTCGCCGCACTTGCCGGCTACCCCTGAACACACCCGCCGGGATGGTGCAGGAGCCTGGGACAGCCCAGGGCGCGAGACCGCGGGCTCGATCATACGAGGCCGGACGCAGCACTCCGGTGCAGTGCAGGAGGCCTCGCCGCTCGGCCGGCCTCGGAATGCCGGGCCGTCAACGCCGTCCTCGCGTCGACGGCCCGAGCGGCCATCCGGCGGGCATCGACAGCTGCTGCGTCAACGCCCGGATGGCTTGGAGAGCCGCCAGCAGGACCTGCTGGCGGCGATCGGCATCGAGTCGGACGCCGAACTCGGCGCCGCCAAGCACGCCGCGGAGGCGAAGCCGAAGACTTCCCGCGCCGACCGGTTCCGGCATGGCCTGGCCGTTATCGCCGCGTTCGCCGAGCGGGAGGGCCACGTCCGGGTTCCCCGCCCGCAGGAGGTCGCGGTAGCCGGCCCCGGCAGGGAGGAGAGCGTCGAGACCGTCCACGTCGGCCCCGGCGCGTGGCTGGACAACCAGAAGGCCCGTCGTGCCAAGCTGACGCCGGGCCAGCTCGCGCAGCTCGCCGAGCACGGCGTGGAGTGGGCGTAGGCCCGGCCAAGCGGGTGTGCTGCTGGAGGCCGAGGACGCCGGCGACTGGCGACGGCCCGCCGCTCGAGCCCACCGACGCAGACCTTCGGGCCGCCGAAGTGGCCCGCGCTCGGGAGGGTCTGTTGGAGGCCCGACGGCTGTCCGGCACCGCCGCTGCACCGGCTACTTGGGAGCGGGCCCGTGCAGTGTGGGCGGTCGCGCTCGCGCTCGAGGCCGCAAGGCTTCCGCCGCGCGAGGTGGACCACCGCGGTCGGCGCGTGCGCACCGGCTACCGCGTAGTGCCAGGCTCCACCGAGACCGAGGCCCGCGTGGAGTGGCGCGGGCCGGTGTCCTCCCGCGCGCGCCAGGAGGCGGCACAGCAGCTGGAAGTGTGCGCGGCCCGCCTGGCGGAATGCGGCTGGAAGTCGCTGGCCTACCTCGCTTCCGGCAGCCTGCGGTTCCTCACGGCTACCCCGGCCGACTGACCCAGAGCCAACGCGCGGGCCCTTCGTGGGGCGCGGGCGTGCGTCGCGGCGCGGCATCACCCGAGGCCAGGGGGATCGGGCCGGAGCTGAGGGTGCCATCCTCTGCAAGGGGGCTCTCCAGTGGTGCGCGACGCCGGCGTCGTGCTTGAGCCGGCTCAGCAGTTGGTCCAGGGCGGCGGCGCTCGCGCGGGCGCGCAGCAGGTAGTCGTACTCGCCGGTGACGTGCGCGGTGCGCGGCCTCGGTGATCCCGGGCAGCCGCGGGGCCGTCGCCTCGAAGGCGTCGCTGTCGGTCTCGGGCCGCAGCCGGACGTCGATGAGGACGGTCAGTGATCCGCGCGTCCGCGCGCAGCTCACCGAGGATCTCCCTGTCGAGGTCGTCCATGCCGTGCTTGTCGCGACGACGCCGGAAATGGTCAGCGGGTTCCGGGCCCGCGGGGCACGGTGGCCGGCATGACGTTCGAGGTGGAGACCCTGGTGGGGGCTGCTGTGGCGGGTGGCGCCGCGGGCCTGGGAGCGGCCGTGCCGCTGGGCGCGGTCGGGGTGCTGGTGGTGGAGCAGGGGCGTCGGGGGTGGCGCGCGGCGGTGAGCAGCGTGCGCGGTCGCCTTCGTCGGCATCCTGTACGCGGCGCTGGCGACGGTAGTGGGGCGCGGCTGTCGGAGGCGCTCGCCGGGTGGGAGCCGTGGACGCGGGCGGTCGCGGCGCTCCTGCCGGCGGTGGTCACGGTGCGCGGACTGGTGGGGCTGCGGCGGCCGGCGTCCTCGAAGGTGCCGGCGGCCGTACCGGCGGGGTCGGCACCGCGGCTGACGGACGGTGGAGACGAGGTCCGGCGAGGGCTCGGGGCGAGGCGTCGCGGGGACGTTCCTACGGTTCACGGGCCTGACGGCGGTCAACCCGACGACGGCGCTGTACTTCGCCGCGCTGGTGACGGGAGGGGGCGGCCCGGGCGTGCGGCGGCGGGGCGCGTTCGTGGCCGGGGGCGTGCGTGGCCTCGCTGACGTGGCAGCAGTTCCTGGCGGTGGTGGGGGTGTCGATGGGGCGCGCGCCTCTCGCCGAAGGCGCGGCGACCGACCTACTGCGCCGGGTACGGGCTGGTGGGCTATTACGCTGCGCGACCACTCTGGGCGTGATGGGTGACCGCTGTGGCTGGTGCCACCAAGACAGGCGGCGGAATCGGGAACTCCGCTTGATTCGGTGACGGATCGTTACATGACGATCGCTTCGGGTGGAGCTCGCGGGCGGCTTCGACGGGCATTGGCGTGATCGGGGGCGCATTGGCGGCCTTTTCGATCATGAAAACCCTCTCAAAAGCGGTCATTTCTGGCTCGACTCCTTGATCCTTACCGCCGGTAACAGTCAACTGACCTGCGCCGTAAGGGAATTGCTTGATTACCGACCGCAACCGCCCGTAGCTTCTTGGGCGGTGCAACGAGCACCACCCGGGTTCACCCTGATGCACGGCCCGCCGGCTGACCCCGGCGCGAGGGCCGTGCCCGCCGACCGGCCGAGCTCGGAACGGGCCGGCGGCGAGCGGGGGGAGACCGGGGCGGCACGGCACGTCGGACACGTGCCCGGCCGCCCATCGAGTGAGGTGAGCGCAACGTGGGCCCCACCGGGGCCTGGTTCCGCATGCCTGCCCGGGGATTGTCGAGAGGATGTTCATGACTTCCGGTCACGAGACCATCGCTGCCACCACCTCCACCAAGGCCACCACCAAGCGCAACCGAGTCCGCGTGGCCGTCGTGGCCGGCGCCGCCGTCGCGGCGCTGCCGGTGGCCGGCCTCGTCTCGGCCCCCTCGGCCTCGGCCGCCTCCGCCTCGACCTGGGACGCCGTCGCCCGGTGCGAGAGCGGTGGCAACTGGTCGATCAACACTGGCAACGGCTTCTACGGCGGTCTGCAGTTCACCGCCAGCACCTGGCGGGCGTACGGCGGCACCGCGTACGCGCCGCAGGCGAACCGGGCCAGCAGGGCGCAGCAGATCGCCGTCGCCGAGAAGGTGCTCGCCTCGCAGGGCCCGGGTGCCTGGCCGGTCTGCTCCAGGAAGGCCGGTCTGACCAGGGGCGGCGCGCCGACCCAGGTCGGCACCGCCACCAAGGCCAAGCCGGCCGCGCCCAAGGCCCAGGCTCCGAAGCCGCCCAAGCCCGCCCCCAAGTCCCGGCCCGTCCAGACCCCGACCCCGTCGACCCCGGTCAACTCCCCCGGCGCCCCCACCGGCACCTACACCGTCAAGAGCGGCGACACCCTGAGCGAGATCGCGGTCAAGTTCGGCACCGACGTGTGGAGCCTGTACGCGAAGAACATCCGGACCATCGGCGACGACCCCGACCTGATCTTCCCGGACCAGGTGCTGGACCTCTAACCCCTGGTCGGACCACGGCCGGCCACCCCTCCGAGGGGCGGCCGGCTCCGGCGCGTGGGCCTCCGTGTCCGGTCCCGTGCGCGGGCCCCGGTGGGTGACCGGGCTGAACTGGACGGGCCAGCCGGCCGTGGCCTCGCACTACCGGGACACTTCGGGCCGCCGGGAAGTGCCGTGAGGGGTCGACGCCGGTTCGATTGTTGAACGTTGAACGCGATGTCCGAATACCGCCGGACTCGTGATCGCCGGCGTCCGATGATCGAGTCATGTCCGAGAACACGACAGCGAGTTCGGGGAAAATGACGATGAGCACGACCATGCTGGCCGCACGGCTGGCGGGCAAGGTGGCGCTGGTGACCGGCGGCAGCCGGGGAATCGGCGAGGCGGTCGCGCTGCGGCTGGCCGAGGAAGGCGCCGACGTGGCGCTCACCTACCGGGACAGCGCCGGGCGCGCCGAGGCGGTCGCGGCCAAGATCGAGGGAATGGGCCGCCGCGCCTGGGCCGTAGGGGCGGACAGCGCCGACCCGCGGGCGATCCGGGAGGCCGTAAACGCGGTGGCGACGCGGTTCGGCCGACTCGACATCCTGGTGAACAACGCGGGCGTCGGCGTGGTCGGCCCGATCGAGGAGATCGACGAGGCTGACATCGACCGGGTGCTGGACGTCAACGTCCGGGGGCCGCTGCTGGCCTCCAAGGCGGCCATCGCCCACCTGGGCGAGGGCGGGCGGATCGTCACCATCGGCAGCTGCATGGCCGAGCGGGTCGCCTTCCCCGGTGGCGCGGTGTACGCGACCAGCAAGGCGGCCCTGTCCGGGCTGACCAAGGCGCTGGCGCGGGAGCTCGGGCCGCGCGGCATCACCGCCAACCTGGTGCACCCCGGTCCGACCGACACCGACATGAACCCGGCCGACGGGCCGGGGGCCGACTTCCAGGCCGGCTTCACCGCGCTGGGCTCGTTCGGCACCCCGGCGGACGTGGCCGGCACCATCGCCCACCTGGTGGGCCCGGAGGGCCGGTACATCACCGGTGCCGCGATCGCGGTGGACGGCGGGTTCACGGTCTGAGACCGGCGGGCCCTCGGCCCCGCCCGGGCGGTGAACCGCCATCCGGGCCGGGCTGCGCGCTGGTCCGCGCTCCGCGCACGCCCGCAGGTCATCATCGGCGGGGGCCCGGGAACGACCCCGGGAAACCGAGCGCAGCGAGCAGAGGCAGAGGCGGATGCCCACCTTGCGGATCGAGCACGTGCTGCCCGACCACCACATCCGGAAGCAACTGTTCGACGCCGACCCGCTCCACCGCGAGCGCTCCGGCGTGCGCGGGTACCGCATCCAGCAGGCCCCGGGGCCGTCCCAGTTCGTCGCGATCGACCTGCCATGCCGACTTGCAGGCCGCGATCCGGGAGGATTGCATGGCCAGGGGCACGCTCTCGGCCCACCCGAGTGAGCGACGCGGCGCGACCGCTGCGGCAGCTCCCGCCGGGCCGGGCAGCGCGGAATCCGGGCAGACCACCTCGTCGCCCGCAGTCGGGCCACCAACCGCCGGAGGCGGACATGGGCAGTGTGGAAGCGAGCGAGAACCTTGCGGCCGGAACGCCGCCGGTGGAAGTCGGGGAGATGCGGCTCGAGGTCGTCGTGGTGCCGGTCTCCGACGCCGACCTCGCCAAACAGTTCTACCAGGCGCTGGGCTGGCGGCTGGATGCCGATCTGACCGTCGACGAGGGCTACCGGGTGGTGCAGTTCACCCCGCCCGGCTCCCTGTGCTCGATCATCTTCGGCCAGGGCGTGACGACGGCGCCGCCCGGCTCGACGCAGGGTCTGCAGCTCACGGTCCACGACATCGACGCGGCGCGCGCTGACCTCGTCGAGCGCGGGGTGACCGTCAGCGAGGTGTTCCACGACGTCACGGGCATCTTCCACCACGCCGGCACGGAGGGCCGCGCCAACGGTCCGGCACCCGGGCACGCGGACTACGGCTCCTTCGTGTCGTTCAGCGACCCGGACGGCAACGGCTGGCTGCTCCAGGAGATCAAGAAGCGCCTTCCCGGCCGCTGACAACCGGTCACTGACAAGGAGAATCCCATGGGAACGACCTACGAATCCGCGGAGGACCTCGCGGCGGCCCTGCGCCGGGCGGCCGAGGCACACGGCAGGCACGAGGCCCGCACCGGCCAGGAGGACCCGAACTGGCCGGACTGGTACGCGCTCTACATGGTGCGGGAGCGGGCCGGCGAGGAACTGCCGACGTGAGCGGACACTTCGATGTGATCGTGCTCGGCGGCGGCTCCCCCGGCGAGCACTGCGCCGGGGCGCTGGCCGACGGCGGGCTGCGGGTCGCCGTGGTGGAACGCGAACTGGTCGGCGGTGAGTGCTCCTACTACGCGTGCATCCCGTCGAAGACGCTGTTGCGGCCCGGCGAGGCGGTACAGCAGGCGCGCGAGGCCGCGGCGAGCGCCCAGGTCTCGGTCGAACAGGCCTTGGCCTGGCGGGACTTCATGGTCTCGGACTACTCCGACGCCGGTCAGGAGCGCTGGCTGGCGAACAACGGCATCACGCTGCTGCGCGGCACCGGACGGCTGGCCGGCACTGGCGCGGTCGAGGTCGACGGGGTCCGCTACACCGCCGACCACGTGGTCCTCGCCAACGGCGCCGACGCCGCGATTCCGCCGATCCCCGGGCTGCGTGAGCTCGACGGCGTGTGGACCAGCCGCGAGGTCACGGGGATGAAGGAGGTGCCGCGCCGCCTGGTCGTCCTGGGCGGCGGCCCGGTCGGGGTGGAGATGGCCCAGGCCGTGCGCCGCCTGGGCGGCGAGGTGGTCCTCGTCGAGCGGGAGGAACGTGTACTCGCCCGCGAGCACCCCGGGCTGGGCGACGCGCTCGGCGGGGTGCTGCGCCGCGACGGCATCGAGGTGGTCCTGTCGGCGGGCGTGAGCGCCGCCCGACGGGAGGGCGAGGAGTTCGTCGTCGACCTCGACGACGGCCGCGAGCTGCGTGGAGAGCGGATCCTGGTCGCCACCGGCCGCCGGCCGCGGGTGCACGACATCGGCCTGGAGCAGGTGGGCATCGAACCCGACGCCCGCGGCGTCCCGGTCGACCCGAACCTGCGGGTCGCCGAACGGCTGTGGGCAATCGGCGACGTCACCGGCCTGTGGCCGCCCACCCACGTCGGCAAGTACCAGGGGCGTATCGTCGCGGCGAACATCCTCGGCGAGCCCCGGCCCGCCGACTACAGCGCCGTCCCACGGGTGGTCTACACCGATCCGCAGGCCGCCGCGGTCGGCTCCGCCGACGGCCGGTTCAGCGCCACCGTCCCGCTGTCGGAGGTGGCGAAGACCGCCACCTACACACGTGAGTACGCCACCAGCAACGGCTTCCTCACGCTGTTCAGCGACGGCGAGACGCTGACGGGCGCATGCGCCCTCGGCCCGGAGGCCGGCGAGTGGCTGCAGCAGGCCACCCTGGCGATCCGCGCGCGGGTCCCGCTCGACGTGCTCACCGACACGATCCAGCCGTTCCCGACGTTCTCGGAGATCTACCTGGCCGCGTTGAAGTCGCTGCGCGCCGGGATCGCCCGAGGCGACCGCCCCGCCGCGGCGCAGCCGACGGCGCGATGACCAGCACCGGCCCGACCGGGGCGACCCACGACATCGACTGCGGGCAGCAGCCGCTCCCCCGGTGAGCAGCCTGCCGGCAGGCGAAAGGGCATCAGCATGCGCTCCGACATCAGGCCCGGCGGAACCTTTCCCGACTACGAACTTCCCGACCACACCAATGTGCCGCGCAGGCTCAGCAGGCTGCAGGGCGACGACCCGCTGATCCTCACCCTGGCCCGCGGCCACTACTGCCCGAAGGAGCACCAGCAGCATCTCGAACTCGCGGCCTTCTACCCGAAGATCGCCGTGGCCTACACCCAGGTCGTCACGATCGCGACCGACGAGCACCACGAACTCCAGGAGTTCCGTGCGTCGGTCGGCGCCCAGTGGCCGTTCCTCGCCGACCCCGGGCGCATCGTCCAGCAGGACCTGGACATCGCCGAGTACACCGACCCCGACCACAACCCGATGATCCCGCACACGCTGGTCCTCAAGCCGGGCCTGGTCGTTCACAGCGTCTACAACGGGTACTGGTTCTGGGGCCGTCCGTCGGTGGCCGACCTCTGGCGCGACCTGCGCGAGGTCTCCCGCGAGATCCGCCCCGACTGGGACCTGAGCACCCCGGGCCTGCGCGAGAAGTGGGACAGGGGCGACCACTCGCCCTTCCACGGCTGGAACCGGCGCGCAGCGGCGCGCGCCACGTCCACCGGCCCCAACCCGGACGATCCGGCCGGCCGGGATCGCTGACGCATCGTCAAAAGGCCAGAAAGAAGCGACCGAATCTGTCGGCGCTCCGTCGGAAGCCGGCAGCGCACAGCCCGACGCCTGTTCCGCAGACGCCCTCGCCGAGTCGAGCTGGTCGACTCGCGCGGCTGCCCGAGCGCTCGTTACGCCGAACGTTGCATCTCCGGGTTCATGTCGGCCACGATCAGCTCGGCGAGCCGTTCGGACGAGGCGGGGTTCTGGCCGGTGCGTTCCCGCAGGAGCAGTCCGTCGACGCCCCGGTCCGATGCGCCCGGGACGACCTTGCGCTTTCCGCACTCCACGAAGGTGGTGCTCAGCGCGGCGGCCCCGCGGCCGCCAGTGCATCCACCACGATCTCCGCGATCCGTCGCGGCTCCTCACCGGGGAGGAAGAAGCTGGTGCCGGGGATCGTGACCACATTCGCGTGCGGGCAGGCCTCCAACGTGCGCCGCTCGTCGGCGGTGAGCCCGCCGTCGCCCTTCTCCGCGTGCACGACCCAGACCGGCACGCCGGCCGCACACAGGCGTGCGGCCGGCCGGGCGTGCGCGCCGAGGTGGTCGAGGTAGCCGCGGAAGATCCGGCGCACCAGGCGCGGATCATTGCTTCGCAGGTCGTCGAGCACCTCGGCCCGGCGCTCGGGCGACACCCGCATGCCTTTCGAGGCCGGGCCCATGAGCTTCAGCAGGGCGGCAGCGGGCAGGGGGCCGAGGACATCGCCCAACCGGCAGACGGCCCGAAAGAACGCGGGTTCGTCCGCGGGCGACAAGCTGATGCCCAGCAACACGGTCGGGCCGGTGAACGCACCGGTTGCGACCATCTCGAGCGCGACCGTGGCGCCCATACTGAACCCCACCACCACGTCGGTGGACTGCTCGTCGGCCAGCCGCGCAGCGTGCCGGGCCACGGTACCGATCGCGAAGTCATCCGGTGGTTCCGTCCCGCAGTGTCCCGGCAGGGTCGCGGCGACCAGCCGGGTACGGGCGAGCGCGGGCTCGGCCATGACCTCGGTGTACGACCGGGCGGGGTTCAGACCGCCGGGGAGCAGCAGTACGGTCTGCCGGGCATCGGCCGGCCCCGACACCAGCAGGTCCCATGCGATGTCCGTCGGATCCATCGGGCGTCCTCTCTGCACACGTCCTGCACGCCGGGCCGACACCCCCGGGATCGAGGCGCGCTGCGGGACCGGCCGCGTCCCCCTCATCGTCGCGTCGGCGCTCGCACCGGGCTACCCGGTCAGGCCGGGTCCGGCACGGATGGCGGCGGAGCCGGCGAGCCTCCCCGAAGTAGGTGAGGTCGACCTGCCCGACGTCGCCGCGAAGGTCGTCGTCCGGGGACACGAAGATGCATCGCCGGCAAATCGCTCGACGGGCCCTTCCTGCAGCCCTACCCTCACGCGGTGATGAACACGATCACGAACACGGTCGAGACCGGCGAGGACTTCCGCGTCCTACTGAAGCGACTCACCAGGCACTTCGAGAGCCTCGGCCCGAACGCTCCGGAAGTGGACGACGTCCTGCTCCGCTGGGCCGCAGCCCTCCCCGACCAGGCGCCGGATCCCGGCTGGACCGGACTGGCCGGCCAACTACTCGACGCACTCACAGCACCCTCCGCCGGCCTCGCCGATCCCGCCCCCATGGACACCGAGCCGCCGGTCTCCACGTCGGGCGACTTGCGGACCCTGATGCGCGCCCTGGCAGCCGACTACGCGCAGGCCCGACACCAGCAGGAGGACAGAAGGGCCCACGGCCTGTGGGCCGGCGACGGTGGCAGCTGGGCGCACGACTCCCTGGACTCGCTCCTCGAGTCCTGGGACGCCTGGCTGGGCGCCTCCCTCGGCAGCCCCCCGCGGTTCCCCGGCATTCCGCCGATCGAACCGGTCACCTGGACCTCAGTCGCCTGGCAGCTCGGCGCAGCCCGCGTCTACGAGCGACACCACCCGGATCTGAGGTGTCATCAGATCTCCGGCAGGCAGCCATCGGGAGAGCAGGGATGAGCGAGACACTGTGGGCGATCCACCGCTGCGACGCCGACGTCACCGTCGCCATCGACGGCTACACGGCGGTCCCCGGCGCGGCGTCCGGCAGCCGGCCGGCGATGACGGCCACCCTCTGCGCGGTCCATCACGCCAGTGCCGGCCCCTGGCGAAGGCTGCGCACAACGGAACGGGCGAGCGACCCGGCGGAAGGGCACTGCGGCTGGGTACGCGACTTCCGAGAGCCGAAGACCCTCCTCCAGGCCCACGTCGACGGCTGGCTCCGCGACCTCAGCGGTGTCGACCCCGCCAACCACCCGGACTGGCCCGCCTACCTCACCGCAGCCCACCGGCAGCTGTGTGCCCGCTACGGCGTCGACCCCGAGGACCTCGGCCGGGGAGCGATCGGCTGGATCGGCCTCGCCGCGATCGAACTCACGGCGAGTGGAGCCGGGCACGCCGTGGCGCTGGACAATGCGGCGCTCTTCCTCGGTGACGCGGAAGTCCTCGCGGCCATGGGCATGATCGACGACACCCCCGAGCACTGCTGCTGACCCCTCCCCCGTGACCCGCGAGCAGGCCGAAGCCCTGGCCATCGATCTCTCCCGCCACTCCACCCCGGCCGACGGCGGCTTCTGCACCTTCCAGCCCGTCGTCAACGGCGACGCCTGCCCCTGGAACCTGAACTGCCACAACTGCGACAAATTCGTCCTCTCCGGCGCCGACCTCGTCTACTGGCACCGCAAGCTCGGACAGTGGCGCATGCTCGCCGAACGTGCCCCCGACCCGGCCACCGCCGACTTCCTCCACGACGC
This sequence comes from Kitasatospora sp. NPDC085879, assembly GCF_040686255.1. Classification (NCBI taxonomy): domain Bacteria; kingdom Bacillati; phylum Actinomycetota; class Actinomycetes; order Kitasatosporales; family Streptomycetaceae; genus Kitasatospora; species Kitasatospora sp. NPDC085879. The sequence goes on from NZ_JBFBJZ010000078.1 coordinate 20,091, forward strand.
CTTCGAGCCCACCGCCCGGGCCATCGACGGCCTGGAGAAGGCACTCGCCGCCCTTGGTCTGCTCGACGACGCCCTCGCGCTCGACCTCCGCCGGCCCCAGGACTACAGATGACGCCACGTGCACCCAGGTCTCCGGCGAGTCGGTTCAGTCACTGACCACCGAGAACACCACACTCAAACACCGCGTTCAGCAACTCAGCCGGGAGCACCGCACGCTTCAGGAACGTCTCGAAGGCGCCCGATCCAACGTCCGCTTCGCCGAGAAGCGCATCGCCGACCTGGAGGCCGGACTCATCGAGTGCCCGAGAATTTAGGCATTCCACAAGCTGCCGGGAATCGACCGCACTGGCGGCAGCTGCGCGCACGCCGGCCCTGCGCAGTTGCACTTGTGAACGAGCTTGAGGCCGACGGTGACGGCGACGCTTCACCGAGGCGGGCCAGCGGGACAATCGAAGTGCCACAAGCATGGTGCTGATCTTCGTCCTGGGCGGGGTGGAATCATGGGCACGTCAGTTGGTGCGCCCGGCCGGGGCCCGCTCATGGAACGGTTGGCCCCGCAGGATCTCATGTTGCTGTGGTCGGACGATTTCGGCTGGCCCGAGGTCATCGGTGCCCTCGGCATCCTCGACGGCGCCAGGCTCCTCGATTCAGACGGTCGCTTCCGGGCCGAGGCAGTGCGAGAGGTGGTGGGAAGCCGCCTGTCTCAGGTCCCTCGCTTCCGTCAGCTTCTCCACGCACCCCGGCGCGGGCTCGGCCGGCCGCTGTGGGTCGACGCCCCGGCCTTCGATCTCACCGACCACGTCCGGGTCCTCCCCTTCGCTGCTCCTCCGGATGAGGTGGGTCTTCTTCAGGCTGTCGAGCACCTGCGGGCGCTCCCCCTGGCCAGGTCGCGGCCGCTGTGGGAGATGTGGTTCCTGCCCGGCCTGACCGGCGACCGGGTGGCCGTGTTCATCAAGGTGCACCACACGATCGCCGACGGCGCGGCGGGCGTGGCTCTGCTCGGCGCGTTCCTCGATCCGAGCGCCGATGCGCCGACGACGCCCGCCCGGCCCTGGACCCCGGAGCCGATGCCCTCCAACCGCGACCTGTTCGACGACAACCTCCGTGGGCGTGTCCAAGCGGCGGAAGGCACCCTGTCGAAGCTCCGCCGACCCGCCACTACGCTGCACCGAGCCCGGGACAAGTGGCCCGCGGTACGCGAGAACTACTTCAAAGGGCGAGCGCCGCAGATGAGCTTCAACATCCCCGTGGGCCCCCACCGCAGGCTCGCGCTCGTCCGCAGCCGTCTCGACGACGTCAAACAGATCGCTCACAGCCACGAGGTGAAACTGAACGACGTCCTGATGGCGGCCACCGCCGACGGTATTCGAGAACTCCTGCTCAGCCACGGGGAACGCGTCGAGGGCCTGGTCCTGCGGGCCTTCGTGCCCGTCTCCCTGCACCAGGAAGAACCCGGCAGGGCACGCGGCAACCGGTCCGAAATGATGTTCGTTCCGCTCCCGATCGGTGAGCCCGATCCAGTCCGCCGACTGCGGCTGATAGCCGCCGCGAGCGCTCGACAGAAGCACTACGTCGTCGGCCCGCCCGAAGGAATCCTCGGCCGCAACCGCGTCGTCCAGCGGGCCATGATGCGCGGCCTCGGCCATCAGCGCTGGGCGAACCTCTATGTCGGGAACATCTTCGGCCCCCCCATCCCGCTCTACCTCGCCGGAGCGCGGATCACCGAGATCTTCCCGGTGGTGCCGATCACCGGGAACTTCACCCTCGCCATCGCCGCGCTCTCCTACGCCGAGCAGTTCAACATCGGCGTTGTCGTCGACGCGAACGCCTGTCCCGACATCGAGGTCCTCGCCGACGCCGTACGGAACCACCTGCAGGCGTTCAGGTCCTCCCGGCCACATACCGAAGCGGGGTAACGGGCAGAGGCGCCGTGCTGCCTGGGCAATCGCGTCACCGGTCCGGCGCCATGCCCGACCGAGCAGCCCGGGCACGCTGTTCGGCCGCCGCCCTGATCGCTCGGAGCGTCCCGCGCAGAACGACGCCAACGCCCGCGGAGACCGGCGTCCAGTAGCGGCCGAAGCGGGCGGTGGATTCCGGGTCGGTGCAGGCGGTCCTCGCCTCGTAAGTGAGCAGGGACCGCCGGGTGCCGTACGGATGGACCACGAAGGCGGCCGCCATCTTCGCCCAGCCGACCTCGTCGAACGACGCGAACTCCTCCGGTTCGACCCTCCGCCACTCGATCGAGGCCTGCCACGGCTTGCCGACCGCCCCGAAGACGAGCTCACGCCCCGGACTCTCGCCCAGCGCCACCCAGGGCTGGTCCTCCCACGCCTCCCCGGCACTGTCGAACAGATCGGCCACCCGCATCGACGGCGGGGTCGGGATGGGCCGGCCACGCAGCCGGTCCGGCAGCCCGCGCGCCCACATGGCCGCGTTGAGGAGCGGGGAATCGAGGGTAAGCAGGTCCAGCCCGCGCACCGCCTCATAGGTGACCGGGGGTGCCGCGGCGAGCGCCACGCATTCGAGGCGGGAGAATCCGAACTCGGGCAGCGCACCGTCCAGCAGCAGCGCGCCACCGGCGGGATCGAAGGTGGAGTCGGCGCTCATCACGGCCTCCCCGGATGCCCGGTCACGGCCCGCCGGAGCCGGGCGCGCAGGTTGTGGAACTGGCGGGTCTGCATGACGAAGTGGGCCGGTTCCCAGAACAGCAGGTCCATCGGCCCCGTGAGCACACGCGGGCGGCTCCGGCCGTGCGTTCGGACGACCAAGCGGGTGCCCGCGCCAGCCGGTTCGAGGTGAAAGCCCCAGACCGAGCTGACGAACGCCCGCGGCGCCCGTCCCTCCGTCGGGTCAAACGGGCGGCCCGACGGCACTCTCGTATCGTCCCGCAGCACCAAGGTCTGTTCCGGCACGAGCACCACAACGGTGAACCAGGCGCGACCACTGGGCACCGATGTAAGCCGTTGCCCCACCGCCAGGCTCTGCCACTCGGGGACGATGCGATCCACGCTCGGCCGTCCGCCGTTGTCCAGTCGGTCCCAGCTGTACCAGCCGCCGCGGTCGCAGCCCATCTGAACCAGCCAGGGCCACACCTCAGAAGGCGGCGCGGGCAGCGTCGTGGCCATCGTCGAGCCGCCGTCAGCACCGGGAATGAACTCATCCCCGGGATAGGACCGCGCAGCCTCCTCGCTCGTCGCGCCCCGGGTCAGCATCCTCGGCCGCAGGACCAGGGCATACAGGACCAAGGCCACCGCGACGGAAGCGACGGCGGCCGGCACGACCGTTGCTCGGTGTTCGCGCACACTTCGACAGTTACTCAACCGACTCGGTGGCGCCATCGGACCACCACAGATGGGAGTACGAGGTCGGGAACGCGCAGCTCAAGACCGATGCGAGGCCCCGGCAGGATCCTGCGGTCCAAGAGTCCGGACCTGGTCCGCCAGGGGATCTACGACTACCTGCTCGCGCACTACGCGATCAGCGCCCTGATCTGCCGGGCCGCGACCAACGCCGGGATCGCAGCCCTCCGCCGATCCCCACCCACAGCGGTGGACGGCCGCCCGGGGCGCATCGCCGCAGCGGCCCGCAGGCCTGTTCCCGGCCCCCCAGGGCCACCCCGGTTGCCGGTGGGTGATCGGGCGGATTCCGCCACTCCGGCGGGTGACTGCTCCGGTGGCCGAGGCCCCGCTCTTGGCGGCAGGAGCCTGTCCGACGTGCGTGGTGGGCAGGGCATACTAACGCTGGGGGTGGTGGAGCGACAAGGAGCGACGGTGACCGGCCAGGGCCTCGTTGCGGCAGGCGCGGCCCGGCCAACCCCATCGCCCCACCGCGACCTGCAGCTACTCCTGATCACGAGAACGGTGAAAGCCCCCGCTGGACAACCATTCGAGTGTTGCTCCGGGCGCGGGTCGCACTGATCGCGGTTGAGGAGGATGAACAAGATCGCCTACTACGCTCCGAGCGGGCACAAACCGTCGTCTCCGGCAATCAGGCCACCTACGGCCCGGGCACCATCCGGCTCGCCGAGGACGCCGTCATCAACATCAAGAACCGGTCGTTCTCGCTGGTCGCCGAGATCGACAACCCCACCGGGGACGCGCAGGGCACCCTGGTCACCCTCGGCGGGGAGACCGGCGGCTACGCGCTCCTGGTCGTCGACGGCAAGCCGACCTTCCACTACAACTTCCTGGGCCTGCAGCGGTACTCCATCACCGCGACCGAGCGGCTGCCGAAGGACCCGAGCACGATCGGTTTCGACTTCGTCTACGACGGCGGAGGCCCGGGCAAGGGCGGCACCGGCACCCTCACGATCAACGGCAGGGCAGTCGGCGAGGGCCGGATCGACCGGACAGTGCCGGTCTACTTCTCCTCCGACGACACCGTCGACGTCGGAGAGGACTGGGGCACACACCGGTATCACCGACCTACAAACCGCCGTTCGAGTTCACCGGCATCCTTCGCCGGGTCACGGTCAAGGTGTAGGTCCGGGTCCACCCAGGACATTGCTGCGCAGGACACAGCGGAACCCGAGATGGCTGGTGGAGCTGTCGGAGGTCTGCGCCTGCCGGGCGGCGAGGCGGTAGCGCAGGCAGCCGCCCGGCACCGGGCGGTCCGCAGCACGGCCGCCCGGCCGGCTCGCGGGAGGAGGTGCTCCCCTGGCCGTGGTCGGGGGTGAATGCGCTGCCGGTCCACTCCCAGACGTTGCCGCACACGTCGACCAGGCCGTACCCGTTGGGTGGGAACGCCCCGACCGGTGAGGTGCGCCGATGCCCGTCGGGGCGCAGGTCCTCGTAGGGGAACCGGCCCTGCCAGGTGATGGCCATGATCCGGCCGCGGACCGTCGCCGAGTCCCCCAGGCGTGAGTGGCGCCATCGAGGCCGCCACGGGCGGCGTACTCCCACTCGGCCTCGGTCGGCAGGTCCTTTCCGGCCCAGGCCGCGTACGCCGCGGCATCGGCGTGGGTGACGTGGACCACGGGGTGCCGGTCCCGGCCGTGCAGGGTGGAGCCGGGTCCTTCGGGGTGGCGCCACTGGGCGCCGGGGACCCACGACCACCACAGCCGGAAGTCGTGCAGCGGCACCGGACGGCCGGGCGGGGTGAACACCAGCGAGCCGGGCACCAGCTGGTCGTCCGAGGCGTCGGGGTACTCCGAGGCTTCCGGGGCTCTCTCCGCAGTGGTGAGGTGGCCGGTCTCCTTGACGAAGCGACGGAACTCGGCGTTGGTGACCGGGTGCTCGTCCACCCACAGACCCTCGACGGAGCGGCGGTGGACGGGGCGCTCCTCCGGATAGAAGTCCTCACTGCCCATCAGGAAATCGCCTCCGGGGACCCACACCATGTTCCTGGGCGATCGCTCCAGCGCCGTCCGGCGCTCGTCTGCACCGGCGGTCGTAGGCCGAGCAGCCGGGGATGACGGATCGAACCGGGTCATGGACTGCCACCTCCTCATCCATGGTGACACCGACGCGTCTCCTCGCCTCCGAGTCAGAGCGCGTGGCGCTCCGATGACGGGCGCCCCGGGTCCGCGGGCGCCAACATCACCCAGGTGAACGCGCACAGCTTCACGCCGCCTCCACTCCGTGCGATGGCCACGAGCCGGGCGCGGGAAACAAGGAGATGCGGCCATGCACAAGCCCTTGCTCCCCCAGGTGCCCTTGTCTCCACAACAAGGGATCGCCCCAGGTCAAAGCCTGTTGCCTCCTGACCTCCACCGCCGGTTCTCGCTGCTCGACAGGTCACGGACACCTACGCCACGCACATGTCCAGTTCATGGACGATCCGCACACATTGCCACTCGGAAAAGTGACCGAAGCGCACCGCGCCTGGCAGTACCTGGTGCGCCGTCACGGGGCACCGGCGCCGGGGCTCGGCGCAGAGCTCGGCCTGGTGGTGCCACCGTCGGCGCGGGAGTGGGCGCTCGTGCCCTCCTGGTCCTGGCACCGCGCCGGGGTCGACGCGAAGGGCACCGAGACGATCCTCCGCGCGCTGCGGCTCGCACCCCGCCTGGAAGAGGCCTCCGCGATGCCCGGCACCGAGGCGGCGGCGCGGCTGATGCGCGTGCCCGGGCTCGGGCCGTGGACGGCGGCCGAGACGCTGCAGCGCTGCAACGGTGACCCGGACGCGGTCTCCGTCGGCGACCTGCACCTGCCGAACACTGTCGCCTGGGCCCTCGCCGGGAAGGCCCACGGCACCCACGAGGAGAATGCCCGACCTCCTCGCTCCCTACGCCGGCCACCGCCACTGCGTCTGCCGCCTGATTCATACCCTCGGCGTGCGCGCGCCCCGATTCGGCCCCCGCCTCGCACCCAATGACCACCGCCACCGCCACCGCCACCGCCACCGCCACCGCCACCGGTGACTCTCGCCCGCGGGCGAGCGGGCTGCACGCCGCCGGCCGTGGACAGTCGGCCGATGTCTGCGGCTTCGCTCCCACAGCGCGGTGATCGCGCGGCTCGCCACCTCGCCGGATGTGCCGCCCGCGTCGAGCTCGGGGAGGAGATGCTGCATGGCGTATTGCTGCGTGACGGGCTCCAGCAGCGCTTCGTACTCGCTGAGCAGGCGACGGACGTTGTCCTCGTCGTCGCGCTGATACAGCAGCACCGGTTGCCGGCGCTCAGTGGCGGTAGGCGGCTGTCGCGATCTCGATGAAGGATCGGATCAGCGGGTTGGTGTCACCTTCGTTCCACACCGCCACCACTCGGCTCGGCACCATGTCGGTCAGCGGTACCACCGCGAACTCCGCTGACAGCAGCTCGCCGCCGGCCTCCGGGCCGCGGCGTCCGTGCCTATCGCCGACCTCCGACAGGTCCTCGGGCCGGTGCCCGCCAGCGCAGCCGACCGGCGCCGTTGGGAGCTGCGCGCCTCGGCGACGATCTGCAGCAGGTCCTTGCCGAGCACGACGACCTGGTCCAGGTCCGGAGGGGACGCTGGCCGCGCCTGGGCGGAAAACCGGTAGGTCGACCTGGTCCGGCTCGCCCGCCGGTACCGCCGGCACCTGCAGCTCGGTGACGAACCGGTCGACGCGATCCATCGGCTCGAGGACTTCGCGGCCGCCCGCCGCGGGTGGGGCAGCGGCACGGACCCGCGCGCTGATGGCTACGTGCCGCCCACCCGCAGTGCCCGCAGCCGTTGGACCGCCTCTGTCGGGTTCCTGGCCGGGCTGAGCCCGGGTGGTTCCGCGCCCACGGCCACGCCGGGTTCGGAGCCCCGCCTCCGTCGCCCTGTGAGGGTGGGCGCTGCTGTGATGGGCCGTCAGGTCCCCGCCCATGCCCCCGCCGCCGCCCGGAACACCGCTGCCGTGCGGGCACGCGTAGCTGCAGACCGGCGGGGGCGGGCCTGCTCCCGGGCGGAGGCGCGAAGCAGTGGGAGGAGGAGCGGCACCGGGTCGGCGTCGCTGGTGACGATCCGTGGCCGCGTTACCTCGGCGATACGGGCTTTTGCCAGTCTGCTCATCACAACCGGCCCGGAACCGCCGCCATGCCCCGTGCGCACCGCGCACCTCCCCCTGGCCCGGCACGCCCCGCGCCGAACCGGCCCTGCTCAGAACCTGCGGGACCGGCAGAACACACGCAGGAAATGGCCAGGACCGGCCGTAACGAGCCCAACCGGATGGAGTGAACCGATGCGCAGGTCGACGAAGCGAGCCGCTGCCCGCCTTGGCACCCTGGCCCTGGTGGCGGGCGCCGCCGCGACAGCAGTGCCGACGGCCGCGCAGGCCGCCGGCTACAACGGTGTCTGCGGTTCGGGCTACACCGTCATCGACCACCGCGACCTCAACCTCGGCGGCACGGTCTACCTGACCTACAACAGCAGCAACGGCAACAACTGCGTGGTCACGGTCCGCAACAGCCCGGGCCAACCGATCCTCATGCTCGCCGGGCTCAGCCTGGCCGGCGCTTCCACCTGGACAAAGCTCGACGAGGGGTACTACCGGTCATACGCCGGGCCGGTCTTCTTGCACGCGGAGCACAACTGCATCGACTGGGAAGGCGGGATCGAGGACAACGTCAGCGGCGGCTTCAACTCGCACTGCGGCTGACCGCGGCCCGTCTTCATTGCGCGGGCGCCGTCGACGGTGGTCTCGGTGTCGTCGTCCAGCCGGGCGATGGCCGCAGGCATTCACCTGTGTCGCTATCGATGACGGGGACATGTGCCTGGTCTGGCCGATCACCTGGCAGTGCGCACCTACGCGGTGGTGGCTGGAGGCCGACGAGCGTGTGGACCGGGTGCGGCTGCCCGAGGACGTCCTCTTCGACCGCCTGCACCTGCGTCGCCTCGCCCGTTCGGCGGCTTCCGCCCTGATCGCCACCGCGGATCGGCAATCTGCCATTCCCGGGACCGTCTGCGGTGGGTCCGCGCCTTCCCGCGCAGGCCCACCGGTCCGGTGGACGTCAGCCGTCCGCGCGGGCGGCCCGGGGGCGCTGACGCAGCGAGATCCGGTTGCCGTCCGGGTCCACCGCCTCGATGCGGACCCCGAACGGGTACTCGACGGGCTCGGGCTGGTCGAACGTCACCCCGCGGTCGCGCAGCAGGGCGAAGTCCTTCCACAGGTCGTCCGACTCCAGGAAGATCGGGCCGGGCGTGGTGTCCGGCAGTGCCCCGGCCGGCTGCCCCGCGGCGGCGGCGTGCGGCCACAGGACGATCTCGACCGAGCTGCTGGGCACACCCACGGTGAGGAAGCGCCCATCCGGGTTCGGGAAGTCGATCCGCTTCTCCAGTCCGAGCTGTCGCGTGTAGAAGTCCAGCGCGCGGTCCTGGTCGGTCACGTAGAGCGTCACGTACATGATCGTGTTCAGCATGACGGTGGTCCCGTCCCTCTCGTCCGCGGGCCCCGGCGGCCTCTTCGCGCCAGCTGCCCCGTCATCTCCACTGACGGAGCCCGATGGGGGAATGTGACAGACCGGCGGGATCATCGCGACCTGGACCATGCCTTCGGAGCGGGAGGGCAGGGCCTCGTAGTCGCGGGCCAGGCATCGGTGGTGCAGGTGCCGACCGAAGGTGCGCTCGACGACCGAGCGGCGGGGTTGGACGACGAATCCCCTGGTGGCGCGGTCGCGGCGGACGATCTCGACGTCGATGCCCAGGGCGGCGCCGTGCTCGACGACGGCGTTCTTGTAGCGCATGTGGCCCAGGCCTTGCGGACGGTGGGGTGCTCGGCCGCGACCGCGGTCAGCAGCTGCCGGTCGGCGGTGTTCCCTGGACGCTCGCGGCGGTGACCAGCACGGCGAGAAGCAGACCGGTCGCGGTCCCACGCGGCCGCGAGACTGTCCTCGAGAACGTCCGCCCGGCACCTCGGTGGCCGCTCGCCGAGATCGGCCGGCCACGTCCCCGGCGAGACCACCGTCACCAGCGCCCCGCGGTCGGCTGCGGCCGCGAGCCAGCCCAGCGTCGCCTCGACGGCCGGATGCGGCTCCCGGGCCTGCCGGCCGCCGACCAGCAGCGGGGCGGCCGTGTCAGCGCAGCGGCTGGGCGTGGACGGCTGTGTCGGGGACCGGCCGGCCCACCAGGTCGAGGACGTGGACCAGGCCGCCGTCCTCGATCTCCACCCGTACCGTGCGGTCCGCGTCCTCATGGACGGGGTGGCCGTTCGGGCCATAGCCGGCCTGGCGTTCCACGATGACGGTGTCCTGCTTCCGGTGGGCTCCGGGGTCTCCGGGGAACGTCAGCGTCCAGCGGGCCGTATCGGGTGCCACGGCGATCACGTCCTCTCCACCACGCGCGCGGGTGCCTCGGGCTCCGTCCGAGCCCTGCGTGGCCGCCCCGGTCGGGCCGGCCCGCAGCAGACGCTTCCCGGGGACCGCGGCGACGGCCCCGCACCGTCACAGCCGGTGCGGGGCCCTCGTGCGATACGGCGGCGCTACGCGGCTGCGCCAGCATGGTCGACGTTCGATCGATCATCGATGATCCGCCTCAGACAGGGTTCCGTATGCACGTCCTCCGCCGAGTCCTCGCAGTGTTCGCCAGTGTGGCGCTGCTCGCCGGTGTCAGCCTGTTCGCGTCCTCCACCGCGCAGGCCGCCACCTCCTGCTCCGGCACCATCACGTACGCCCAGACGGTCTCGCACAACGGCAGTGCCATCGGCGAGTTGGTCATCTACTACAACAGCAGCAACGGCGGCACCAACAGCGCCTGCTTCTACCACCGCGGGGCGTCCTACGGCGTCTCGGCGACGACCAGCGTCGAGATCTACCGGTGCCTGCAGAAGTCCGGTTCGGGCGGCGGATGCACCGTCGACGCCTCGTCGCGCATCGACAAGGGATCGTACGCGTACAACGCCGGACCGGTCGGCGTGACCGGCACGGCGAACTACTGCGTCTACGCCTATGGCTACATCAACTGGGCCGGCCACGAGTACTCCGTGTCGAGCGGAACCCGGGGCTGCTGAGCCCCGCGTCCCGCCCCCTCGACGGGCCGCGGGAACGCCCCCGGGTTCCCGTTCCCGGCTCCGGCGGGCCCCTCCCCCAGCGGACCGACCGACGCCCGACAGATCCGCATTTCCGACCGTGTCGAACCACTGGATGTTCGGCGCAAGAAAGGACGTTCCTCCGTGCGCAAGAAGCTCGTCTCCGTCCTCGGTGCCCTCGCGATGGCCGGAGCCGCCACCGTGATGACCGCGCCCGAGGCCTCGGCTCTCACCGCCTCGCCGACGGAGGTCTGCGGCCCCGGCTACAAGGTCGTCGACTCCGAACAGCTCATCAACCGCACCGTGTGGGTCTACCTGACCTACAACAGCTCCAACGGCTACAACTGTGTGGTCACCATCCGCGGGAACGGGGGCGACCCGGTGCACATGTCGGCCGACCTCACCGTCCAGGGCAGCTCCCAGAAGTCCGACACCGGCTACTACAAGTCCTACGCCGGCCCGGTCTACGCCCACGCCGCGGGCAAGTGCGTCAAGTGGGGCGGCTTCTTCAGCGACTTCGCCGGCCCGCGGCGCCCACCAGCTGACCCGGCAGCTGCTGTCCACCGCCCTGCGGCCGGCGCTGGAACGCGGTGAGTTCACCGTCGAGTACCAGCC
>NZ_JBFBJZ010000079.1:0-30912 GCF_040686255.1 Kitasatospora sp. NPDC085879
CTTCGTTCTGGCCGCCCGGGGCCCCGGCGGGGGGGGGGGGGCGGGGGGCCCCCCCGCCCCCCCGGGGGGGGGGGGGGGGGGGGGGCGGCGCCCCCCCCCCCGCCCCCCCCCCCCCCCCCCCCACGGCCGGGCAGGCCCTAGATTGCGAAGCCGAGCCAGTCCCGTCCGTCCCGGTCCGCGGCCCGGGCCCATGCCACGGAGGAACGCCATGCCGGCCGAGCCCCGCAGGTCCGAGTCCGGGCTGCCGATCGAGCCGCTGTACGGGCCGGAGAGCCTCGCCGGCTGGGATCCCGCGGCCCGGCTGGGCCGACCGGGGGAGTACCCCTTCACCCGGGGCGTCTACCCGACGATGTACACCGGCCGGCCGTGGACGATGCGCCAGTACGCCGGCTTCGGCACCGCCGCCGAGTCCAACGCCCGCTACCGCCGGCTGATCGCCGACGGCACCACGGGCCTGTCCGTCGCCTTCGACCTGCCCACCCAGATGGGCTACGACTCGGACGCCCCGCTCGCGGCCGGCGAGGTCGGCAAGGTCGGCGTGGCGGTCGACAGCGTCGAGGACATGGCCGTGCTGTTCGACGGCATCCCGCTGGGCGAGGTCTCCACCTCGATGACCATCAACGCCCCGGCCGCGGTGCTGCTGCTGCTCTACCAGCTGGTCGGCGAGGCCCAGGGCGTCCCGCCGGCCCGGCTCACCGGCACCGTCCAGAACGACGTGCTCAAGGAGTACATCGCCCGCGGCACCTACATCTTCCCGCCGCGTCCCTCGCTGCGGCTGGTGGCCGACCTCTTCCGGTACTGCCGGGCCGAGATCCCGCGCTGGAACACCATCTCGATCTCCGGCTACCACATGGCCGAGGCCGGGGCCGACCCCGCGCAGGAGATCGCCTTCACCCTCGCCGACGGCATCGAGTACGTGCGTGCCGCCGTCGCCGCCGGCATGGCGGTGGACGACTTCGCGCCGCGGCTCTCCTTCTTCTTCGTCGCCCGCACCACGCTGCTGGAGGAGGTGGCCAAATTCCGCGCCGCCCGGCGGATCTGGGCCCGCGTCATGCGCGAGGAGTTCGGCGCGCGGGACCCGCGCTCGCAGATGCTGCGCTTCCACACCCAGACCGCCGGGGTGCAGCTCACCGCCCAGCAGCCCGAGGTCAACCTGGTGCGGGTCTCCGTGCAGGCGCTGGCCGCGGTGCTCGGCGGCACCCAGTCGCTGCACACCAACAGCTTCGACGAGGCGATCGCGCTGCCCACCGAGAAGGCCGCCCGGCTGGCGCTGCGCACCCAGCAGGTGCTGGCGTACGAGACCGACGTCACCGCCACCGTCGACCCGTTCGCCGGCTCCTACGCGGTCGAGCGGATGACCGACGAGACCGAGCAGGCGGTGCTCGCGCTGATGGCCCGGGTGGAGGAGCTGGGCGGCGCGGCCGCCGCGATCGAGCAGGGCCACCAGAAGGCCGCGATCGAGCGCACGGCCTACCGCCTCCAGCAGGAGCAGGACGCCGGCACCCGGACGGTGGTCGGCGTCAACCGGTTCCGGCTGGACGCCGAGGAGCCCTACGAGCCGCTCCGGGTGGACCCGGCGATCGAGGAGCAGCAGGCGCGCCGGCTGGCCCGGCTGCGGGCCGAGCGGGACGGCTCGGCGGTGACCCGCGGCCTGGACGGGCTGCGGCGGGCCGCCGAGGGCGAGGACAACGTGCTGTACCCGATGAAGGAGGCGCTCGCCGCCCGGGCGACGGTCGGCGAGGTGTGCGACGCGCTGCGCGCCGTGTGGGGCACCCACACGCCGGTCGAGCGGTTCTGACCCGCCGTCGGGCGCCGACCCGGACGTCCTGTCAGCGCGGCGGCCGGGCGCCGGGGCGGGGCGGCGTGTCCCCGCGGCGGCGGGGTCGTTGCACAGGGCGATGATCGACCGGGAGGCGGCTGAATCGGAATGTCATACCCACCTGTGCGGCCGCTATGCACCGAAAGGGGCACGACTTCGCGGGAAGCCGGGCCAAATCCCCTCCACCGGCCTACTCTTGTTGAGGTGAACGATCCTCAGCCCGTCGATCGGGCCGCCCTCGCCACCGCCGTCCGCCCCGGCACGGACCTGCGCGCCCGGGTACGAGCGCACGAGGCCGAGCTGATCGCCTTCCGCCGCGATCTTCACCGGCACCCGGAGCTGGGCCGACAGGAGTTCCGCACCACCCGGCTGCTCCGCGAGCGGCTCGTCGCGGCGGGCCTGGTGCCGCGGGTGCTGCCCGGCGGCACCGGGATCACGGTGGACATCGTGCCGCCGGGCACCCCCGAGGGCACCCCGCTGCTGGCGTTCCGGGCGGACATCGACGCACTGCCGATCGACGACGCCAAGGCCGACGTGCCCTACCGCTCGACCCTGCCGGGCCGGGCGCACGCCTGCGGGCACGACGTGCACACCGCGGTGGTGCTGGGCACCGCCCTGGTGCTGGCCGAGGCCTCCGGTGCCGGCGCGCTGCGGCAGCCGGTGCGGCTGGTCTTCCAGCCCGCCGAGGAGGTCATGCCGGGCGGCGCGCTGGACGTCATCAAGGCCGGCGGGATGGACGGCGTCGGCCGGATCTTCGCGGTGCACTGCGATCCCAAGCTCGAGGTCGGCCGGATCGGGCTGAAGGTCGGGGCGATCACCTCGGCCTGCGACCGGCTGCTGCTCTCGCTGGACGGCCCGGGCGGCCACACCGCCCGCCCGCACCTCACCACCGACCTGGTCACCGCGGTCGCCCGGATGGCGGCGGACCTGCCGGCCGCGCTGGGCCGCCGGGTGGACCCGCGCTGGGGGGTCAGCCTGGTGTTCGGCCGGATCGCCGCCGGCTCCGCGCCGAACGCGATCCCGCAGCACGCGGAGCTGGAGGGCACCGTCCGCTGCCTGGAGCTGGCGGGCTGGCGGGAGGCCCCGGAGATCCTCGACGAGCTCATCGCCCGGATCGCCGAGACCCACCGGGCGAAGTGGACGCTCGACTACCACCGCGGGGTGCCGCCGGTGGTCAACGAGCACACCTCGATCGCCCAGCTGGAGCGGGCGATGATCGCCCGCTTCGGGGACGGCGACGGCCCGGTCGTGGAGGACACCGAGCAGAGCCTCGGCGGCGAGGACTTCTCCTGGTACCTGGAGCACGCCCCGGGCGCGCTGGCCCGCCTCGGCGTCCGGGCCCCGCACGAGAAGGGCGTCCGCGACCTGCACCAGGGCCGGTTCGACGTCGACGAGCGGTCGATCGGCATCGGGGTGGAGCTGTTCTGCGCGCTGGCGCTGGAGTACGGCGGCGTCTGAAACCCACCGGGTACGGACGGTCGGGGCCGCGTCGGACGGGTGTCCGGCGCGGCTTCCTCCTGTCGTGCACGCATCGGCGTAGTGTGGTGGTCGAATATCACTCGGTAGTGACATCGCGTTGAACAAAGGTGGCGGTCTGTCCGGGTTCATCCTGGCAGATGACCACATTTTGATAACAACCCGAATGCCTCCGCAGGCCGTAACACAACCGTGTTCTACGCGCGTTACGGTGGCGCTCGACCACGCCAAACGGGTGTGTGAGAAGGAGATACTCCCTTGCGCCGTTCACTGAAGCTCGCCGCGGTAGTGCTCTCGGGTTCCCTGGGCATCGCCTCGCTCGCCGCTTGCGGCGCAAAGAGCACTGACAACAACACCTCGTCCGGTTCCTCCTCCGGCGCCTCCGGCGTCAAGGTCGGCATGGCCTACGACATCGGCGGCCGCGGCGACCAGTCGTTCAACGACTCCGCCGCCCGCGGTCTCGACCAGGCCAAGGACCAGCTCGGCGTCCAGGTCACCGAGGCCGAGGCCAAGACCGGTGAGGCCGAGGCCGACAAGGAGGCCCGCCTCAAGTCGCTGGTCAGCGCCGGCTACAACCCGGTCATCGCGGTCGGCTTCGTCTACCAGGCCGCCGTCGAGAAGGTCGCCAAGGAGAACCCGAACGTCAAGTTCGCGATCATCGACTCCGCCTCCGACACCCAGCCGAGCAACGTCACCTCGCTGACCTTCTCGGAGCAGGAGGGCTCGTACCTCGCCGGCGTGGCCGCCGCCTCCAAGAGCAAGGCCAAGCACATCGGCTTCATCGGCGGTGTGCAGTCCGAGCTCATCAAGAAGTTCGAGGCCGGCTACAAGGCGGGCGCCAAGTCCGTCGACTCGAACATCGTGGTGGAGACCACCTACCTCACCACCCCGCCGGACTTCAGCGGCTTCAACGACCCGGGCAAGGGCAAGGAAGCCGCGCAGGGCCAGCTGGACAAGGGTGCGGACGTCATCTACTCCGCCGCCGGCTCCTCCGGCAACGGCTCCATCGAGGCCGTCGCCTCCAAGGGCAAGTGGGCCATCGGCGTCGACTCCGACCAGGCCACCCAGCCCGCGCTGTCGAAGTACAAGGCCAACATCCTGACCTCCATGGTCAAGAACGTGAACGTGGCCGTCTTCGACTACATCAAGGCGTACAAGGACGGCAACCCGCTGACCGGCGTCAAGAACTTCGACCTGAAGGCCGAGGGCGTCTCGCTGGCCCAGACCGGCGGCTTCCTGAAGGACATCCAGCCGAAGCTCGACGCCGCCACCCAGGCGATCACCTCCGGCGCCACCAAGATCCCCACCACCCCGGAGAACTGATCCGACGCTCCTGACCACCGCCCCCTGCCGGCGGTGGCACCGGGGCCGACGAACGTCACCGGAGGGCCCGGCGGGGCGCGCAGGACGCGTCCCGCCGGGCCCCGCCCGTTCCACCCACAGACAGAACACCCGGCACTCCGGCGCAACGGTGCGCACGACGACTTCAGGAGATCGCCATCACCGCTTCCGATCCCGCTCTCGACCCGAGCGGCACCCCCAGCGCGGGGACGGCGACACCGGCCGTCGAACTGCGCGGCATCACCAAGCGCTTCCCCGGCGTCGTGGCCAACCACGACATCGACATCACCGTGCGACGCGGCACCGTGCACGCCCTGATGGGCGAGAACGGCGCCGGAAAGTCCACCCTGATGAAGATCCTCTACGGCATGCAGAAGCCGGACGAGGGCACCATCGGCATCAACGGCAAGCAGGTCCAGCTCAACACCCCCGCCGACGCCATCGACCTCGGCATCGGCATGGTGCACCAGCACTTCATGCTCGCGGACAACCTGACCGTCTGGGAGAACATCGTTCTCGGCGGCGAGAAGCTCCACGGCATGGGGGCCAAGGCCAAGGCCAAGATCCAGGAGATCTCCGACCAGTACGGCCTGGGCGTGCGCCCGGACGCCCTGGTCGAGGACCTGGGTGTCGCCGACCGGCAGCGCGTGGAGATCCTCAAGGTCCTCTACCGCGGCGCCAACATCCTGATCCTGGACGAGCCCACCGCCGTCCTGGTGCCGCAGGAGGTGGACGCGCTCTTCGACAACCTCCGCGAGCTCAAGGCGGAGGGCGTCACCGTCATCTTCATCTCGCACAAGCTGCACGAGGTGCTCGCCGTCGCGGACGCGATCAGCGTCATCCGCCGCGGCACCACCGTCGGCGACGCCGACCCCAAGACCGTCACCGCCCGCCAGCTCGCCGAGCTGATGGTCGGCGCCGAGCTCCCCTCGCCGGAGAGCCGCGTCTCCACCGTCACCGAGGACGAGATGCTCCGCGTGGACGGCCTGCGGATCGCCAAGACCGACGCCGAGGGCATCGAGCGCGTCGTCCTCGACGACGTCTCGCTGCGCATCCGCCGCGGCGAGATCCTCGGCATCGCCGGCGTCGAGGGCAACGGCCAGGCCGAGCTCGTCGAGGCCATCATGGGCATGCTGCCGCTCGACGCGGGCACCGTCACCCTGAACGGCAAGGACGTCACCGGCGCGCAGACGCGCTCCCGCCGCGAGGCCGGCATCGGCTACATCCCCGAGGACCGCCACCGGCACGGCCTGCTGCTGGAGGCCCCGCTCTGGGAGAACCGCATCCTCGGCCACGTCAGCGAGACCCCCAACTCCAGGGGCGTCCTGCTCGACCCGGCCGGCGCCCGCAAGGACACCCAGCGGATCGTCGAGGAGTACGACGTCCGCACCCCCGGCATCGAGGTCACCGCGGCCTCCCTCTCCGGCGGCAACCAGCAGAAGCTGATCATCGGCCGCGAGATGAGCCACAGCCCCAAGCTGCTGGTCGCGGCCCACCCGACCCGCGGCGTGGACGTCGGCGCCCAGGCGCAGATCTGGGAGCAGATCCGCAAGGCCCAGCGCGAGGGCCTCGCCGTCCTGCTGATCTCCGCCGACCTCGACGAGCTGATCGGCCTCTCCGACACCATCCGGGTGATCTACCGCGGCCGCCTGGTCGCCGACGCCGACCCGGCCACCGTCACCGCCGAGGACCTCGGCACCGCGATGACCGGCGCCGCCCGCGGCCACATCGAGTCCGAGCCCGATGCCGTCGCCGAGGAACGGGCCGTCGCGGCCGAGGGCACCGAGGCCACGTCCGACCAGACCGCCGACGGCGACACGCAGGCGGGGGAGTAATCCATGACCAGTCCCAACCCGGCCGCCAAGCGATCGTTCGCCTCGCGGTTCGACGGCGAGAAGATCCTGCTCGCCCTGGCCGCCCCGGTGCTGGCCGTCCTGCTCTCGCTGGTGATCTGCTCCGCCCTGCTGGCGGTCTCCGGCAAGGACCCGTTCGACGCCTTCGACGTGATGATCCGGTACGGCACCGCCTCCGACGGCCAGGTGCTGACCCTCAACCGGGCCACCGTCTACTACGTCGCCGGTTGTGCCGCGGCGTTCGGCTTCCGGATGAACCTGTTCAACATCGGCGTCGAGGGCCAGTACCGCCTCGGCGTGCTGTTCGCCGCCTACGTCGGCAGCCAGGTCGACCTGCCGTCCTTCATCCAGATCCCGCTGCTGCTCGTCACCGCCATGCTCGTCGGCGGCCTGTGGGCCAGCGTCGCCGGCCTGCTCAAGGTCTACCGCGGCGTCAGCGAGGTCATCTCGACCATCATGCTGAACGCGATCGCCACCGCCGTCGTCGGCCTGCTGCTCATCCCCGGCCGCTTCGCGCCGGCGAAGAGCGCCAACGCCAACGCGATCCAGACCGCCCCGGTCTCCGAGTCGAGCCACTTCTTCTCGATCGAGACCGCCGGCGGCACCCTGTGGGGCTTCATCTTCGTCGCGATCCTGATCGGTGTGCTGTTCCAGTTCACGCTGACCCGCACCCGGTTCGGCTTCGACCTGCGCGCCACCGGCCGCTCGGAGACCGCGGCCAAGGCCTCCGGCGTCAACGTCAAGCGCATGGTGCTGACCAGCATGGCGGTGTCCGGTGCCATCGCCGGTCTCATCGGCATCCCGGAGCTGCTGCAGAGCTCGTTCTACTTCGGCCAGAGCATCCAGCTGAACCTGGGCTTCATCGGCATCTCGGTGGCGCTGCTCGGCCGGAACAGCCCGATCGGCATCGCCTTCTCGGCGCTGCTCTTCGCCTTCCTCGACGTCTCCGGCACGCAGCTCCCGCTGCACGGCGACTACCCGCAGGAGATCGTCCTCGTCATGCAGGGCACCATCGTGATCTGCGTCGTCGTCGCCTACGAGCTGGTGCGCCGCTACGGCCTCAAGCGCCAGCAGCAGAAGGTCGGCGCCGAGCTCGCCGCCCAGGCCGCCGCGGCCGCCAACAAGGAGGTTGCCGCGTGAGCACCGCCACCACCGCCCGGCCGAAGACGCCGGGAGCACCGACCAAGAAGTCGAAGATCACCTGGCCGATCGTCCTCCTGCTGATCGCGGGCGCGCTCGTCCTGGTCTCCGCGGTCGGCGCGGCCACCGGCAACCACGGCCTGACCGCCTCCGGCCAGATCAACGCCGCCCTCGGCGCCGCCGTCCCGATCGCGATGGCCGGTCTCGGCGGTCTGTGGTCGGAGCGGGCCGGCGTGGTCAACATCGGCCTCGAAGGCATGATGGTCGCCGGCACCTTCTGCGGTGCCTGGGTCGGCTTCCTGGTCAACCCCTGGGTCGGCCTGCTGGCCGGCATGGCCGGCGGCGCGCTCGGCGGTCTGCTGCACGCGCTGGTCACCGTCACCTTCGGTGTCGACCACATCGTCTCCGGTGTCGGCATCAACCTGCTGATCCCGGGCATCTGCGCCTACGTCAACCGGATCTACTACCGGGACTACGTGGCGAACGGCGCCGGCGCCAACCAGTCGCCGCCCGCCGACTCGCTGCCCACCATCACGATCCCCGGGCTGTCGGACTGGCTGAACGACATCGAGGCCCACCACTGGTTCCTGGTCTCCGACGTGGCCGGCATCGTCGGCGGTGTGGTCACCGACCTGTCGGTGGTCATCCTGATCGCCGCGGCGCTGATCGTCGCCAGCTACTTCCTGCTCTGGCGCACCGTCTTCGGCCTGCGGCTGCGTTCCTGCGGTGAGAACCCGACCGCCGCCGAGTCGCTGGGCGTCAACGTCTACAAGTACAAGTACTTCGCGGTCATCGCCTCGGGCGCGTTCGCCGGTCTCGCCGGCGCGTACCTCTCGCTGGTCGCGGCGCACTTCTACAAGGACGGCCAGACCCAGGGCCGAGGCTTCATCGGCCTCGCCGCGATGATCTTCGGCAACTGGATGCCGGGCGGCCTCGCCGTCGGCTCGGGCCTGTTCGGCTTCACCGACAGCCTCCAGCTGCGCGACGCGGACAACGTCCACGTCCTGCTGCTGGTCATCGCGCTCGCCATGGGCCTGCTCGCGATGTGGCACGGCTACCGCCGCAAGTACACCACCGCGGTGATCAGCCTGGTGGTCGCCGGCGGCCTCGGCCTCTGGTACGCCCTGACCGACTCGGTGGAGCGCCCGCTGATCGTCGCCACGCCGTACGTGATCACCCTGGTCGTGCTCGCGCTGGCCTCGCAGCGTCTGCGTCCGCCGAAGGCCGACGGCCAGATCTACCGCAAGGGCGAAGGCAAGTGACGACCGCACCGGCACCCGACTGGGAGGCACTGCGGGAGGCAGCGCGCGCCGCGATGGCGCACGCCTACGCCCCCTACAGCAAGTTCCCGGTCGGGGCGGCGGCCCTGGTCGACGACGGCCGGATCGTCACCGGCTGCAACGTGGAGAACGCCTCGTACGGACTCGGCCTGTGCGCCGAGTGCGGCCTGGTCTCCGCGCTGCACGCCAGTGGCGGCGGCCGGCTGACCGCCTTCACCTGCGTGGACGGCGCCGGCACCCTGCTGATGCCGTGCGGCCGCTGCCGCCAGCTGCTGTACGAGCACGGCGGGCCCGAGCTGCTGGTCGACCTGCCCTCCGGGGTGAAGAGCATGGACGAGGTCCTGCCGGACGCGTTCGGCCCGGAGCGGCTCTAGCACGTCCCGTTGTTACGCGCGTAGAGTGTCGCGGAGGGCCCGATCGGGGGCCTCCGCGGCACTCTTCGCTTTCCCGCACCTGAGCACCCTGCACCTCTTGGAGATCCCATGGACGCCCCCTCCGTCATCCGGACCAAGCGCGACCGCGGAGAGCTGACCGACGCCCAGATCGACTGGGTGATCGACGCCTACACCCGCGGCGAGGTCGCCGACGAGCAGATGTCGGCCCTCGCCATGGCCATCCTGCTGAACGGCATGAACCTGCGGGAGATCAGCCGCTGGACGGACGCCATGATCCGCTCCGGCGTCCGGATGGACTTCTCCTCGCTCGGCGTGCCCACCTCCGACAAGCACTCCACGGGCGGCGTCGGCGACAAGATCACCCTGCCGCTCGCCCCGCTGGTCGCCGCCTGCGGCGCCGCCGTCCCGCAGCTCTCCGGCCGCGGCCTCGGCCACACCGGCGGCACCCTCGACAAGCTGGAGTCCATCCCCGGCTGGCGCGCCCTGCTCTCCAACGAGGAGATGCTCCAGGTGCTGAACGACACCGGCGCGGTCATCTGCGCCGCCGGCGACGGCCTGGCGCCCGCCGACAAGAAGCTCTACGCGCTGCGCGACGTCACCGGCACCGTCGAGGCCATCCCGCTGATCGCCTCCTCGATCATGTCCAAGAAGATCGCCGAGGGCACCGGCGCGCTCGTCCTGGACGTCAAGGTCGGCTCCGGCGCCTTCATGAAGAACCTCGGCGACGCCCAGGAGCTCGCCCGCACCATGGTCGGCCTCGGCAAGGCGGCCGGCGTCAACACCGTCGCCCTGCTCACCGACATGTCCACCCCGCTCGGCCTCACCGCGGGCAACGCGCTGGAGGTCCGCGAGTCGGTCGAGGTGCTGGCCGGCGGCGGCCCCGCGGACGTCGTCGAACTCACCCTCGCGCTCGCCCGGGAGATGCTCGACGCGGCCGGCGTGCACGGCAAGGACCCGGCCGACGCGCTGCGCGACGGCTCCGCCATGGACCACTGGCGCCGCATGATCGCCGCCCAGGGCGGCGACGTCGACGCCCCGCTGCCGGTCGCCCGCGAGCAGCACGTGATCGCCGCCCCCGCGTCCGGTGTGCTCACCGCCCTCGACGCGTACGCCGTCGGCGTCTGCGCCTGGCGCCTGGGCGCCGGCCGCGCCCGCAAGGAGGACCCGGTGCAGGCCGGCGCCGGCGTCGAGATGCACGCCAAGCCGGGCGACACCGTGGTGGCGGGCCAGCCGCTGCTGACCCTGCACACCGACACCCCCGAGCGCTTCGACTACGCGATCGAGGCCCTCAAGGACGGCGTCACCGTCGCCGCCGAGGGCACCGTCTTCACCCCGAACCCGATCGTCCTCGACCGCATCGCCTGATCCGCACCGCCCCATCCGCCGCCCCGGGGCTGCCGGCGCCCGCCTGTCCGTCAGGCGTACGTCAGCAGCCCCGAGGTGTCGATTCGCCAGGGTCCGACGGTCACCGTGTCGCCGAAGGCGAAGTGCGTCCGCGAGACGTACCCGGGCTCGTCGTGCACGATGCCGGTGCCCTTCCGGGGGTCGACCAGCAGGTAGAGCGGGATGCCCATGGCCGCGTAGTCGCGGACCTTCGCCCCGTAGTCGTTCTCCGGGTTGGACTTGGAGACGATCTCGACCACGAGCAGTACCTCGTGCGGGAGTACGGCCGGCTGGCCGCCCTCCAAGGTGGCTTCGGGGAAGACCATGAGGTCCGGGCAGCGCAGCCGGCCGAGGCCTGCATCCTCCAGGTCTGCGCCCGGGTGCGCGAGGTAGCGGGGGTGAGTGTCGGGAAGCTGGGCGTTGAGCTGGCGGCCGATCCGATGCACTGCCAACTCATGGCGCTCCATCGGCGACATCGCCACGACGATCTCGCCGTTCGCGATCTCGACCTTCCCTATCCCCGGTACCTTCGGCAGCCGGTCGGCGATCTCGCGCAGCCGGGCGTACTCAGCCGGATCGATGCCCATGCCCGGAGCTTGGCTCCGGCCCAGGTCCTCAGCGGGCGGCCGCGAGGGTGCGGCGTTCGAGGACGGCGCGGCGGGTGGCGTAGAGGGTGACGCCGGCCGCGAGGGTCATCGCGGTGAGGCCGACGGCGGCGGCGCCGGACCAGCCGGTGGAGTGGTAGGCGTCGGCGCCGATCGTGCCGCCGAGGCTGTTGCCCAGGTAGTAGGCGATCAGGTACAGCGCGGAGGCTTGGGCCCGGCCCTCGGTCGCCGTCCGGCCGACGGAGGACGAGGCGGTGGCGTGCCCGGCGAAGAAGCCGGCGGTGATCAGGACGAGGCCGAGCAGCGCGGCCGGCAGTGAGCCCGCCAGCGAGAGCAGCAGCCCCGCGGTGGTGAGGCCGATCGCCGTGTAGAGGGTGCCGCGGCGGCCCAGCCGGCCGACCAGCTTCCCGGCGAAGGCCGAGGAGGCGGTGCCCACCAGGTAGACCACGAAGATCGAGGCGGCCACCGACTGCGGCAGGTCGAAGGGCGCGGCGACCAGCCGGTACCCGACGGTGTTGTAGACGGCGCCGAACACCGCCATGAAGAGCATGCCCAGCGCGTACAGCCGCAGCAGCAGCGGGTTCCGCAGGTGGGTGCCGACCGTTCGGGCCAGCGCCCGGGCGTCGACCGGGGCGGGGGTGAAGTTCCGAGCCGCCGGGATCAGCGCCCGGAAGGCGATCACCGAGAGCACCGCGAGCAGGGCCGAGACGGCGAGGCCCCAGCGCCAGCCCCAGGCGGCGGCCGCCCACCCCGAGACCAGCCGGCCGCTCATCCCGCCGATGGAGTTGCCGGCCACGTACAGGCCCATCGCCGAGCCCAGCGCGCTCGGATGGACCTCCTCCGCGAGGTAGGCCATCGCGGTGGCGGGCAGTCCGGCGAGCGCCGCGCCCTGCAGCACCCGCAGCACCACGAGGGTGGTGAGGTCCGGGGCGAAGGGCAGCGCCAGCGCGAGGACGGCCGCGGAGGCGATCGAGACGGTCATCACCGCCGTCCGGCCGTACCGGTCGGAGAGCGCACTGGCGGGCAGCAGGGCGAGCGCCAGGCCGAGGGTGGCCGCCGAGGCCGTCCAGCTCGCCTGACCGGGGGTCAGGTTCAGGTCGGCGGAGAGGATCGGCAGCAGGCCCTGCGTGGAGTACAGCAGGACGAACGTGGCCACACCGGCGGCGAACAGGGCCAGGTTGGCGCGCCGGAAGGCGCGGTCCCCCGGCCGGAGGCGGCGGTCGGCGGCGGCAGCGGAGGCGGAGTCGGCGGCGAGAGGGGACGACGGTGTGAGGGCACCCGGCAGCGTGGCCGCGGATGCCCCGGTACTGGCGGGCGACATGCCTCGAACGTAGGCCCCGCCGAGTTGATGCGTCCAATACATGAATCGTGGAGAATCCATGCCATGACGCATGACAGCAGCTCACCGCCGCTGCGCCTGGCCGAGCTGGACCCGGAGTCGGCCGTGGTCCGCCTCACACCGCAGCTGGCCCAGTTCGCCGCGGTCGCGCGACTGGAACACGTCACCCAGGCGGCGCAGCTGCTGGGCATGCCGCAGCCGACGCTCTCCCGGGCGGTGGCGCGCCTGGAGACCGAACTCGGGGTGGACCTGCTGGCCCGTCAGGGGCGGACGGTGCGGCTCACCCGCGCCGGCCGGCTGCTGCTCGCCTCCGCCGAACGGGCCCTGGCCGAGCTGGAGCGCGGCGCCGAGGCCGCCCGCGCCGAGGCCGACCCTGCGGCGGGCCGGGTGGCCTTCGGATTCCTCCACACCATGGGGACGGAGGCGGTGCCCGCCCTGCTGCGGGACTTCCGCTCCACGCACCCGCGGATCCGCTTCCAACTGGTGCAGGACTACGTGGCGGCGATGCTGGAGCGGCTGCGCGCCGGCGAACTCGACCTCTGCCTGGTCTCGCCGCTGCCCGACGCGCCGGACCTCACCGCCCGGCACCTCGACGAGCAGCGGCTGCCGCTGGCCGTCCCGGCCGACCACCGGCTGGCCGGACGGCGCAGGGTCCGGCTGGCGGAGGTCGCCGAGGAGCCGTTCGTCGCGGTGGAGGAGGGCTACGGGCTCCGCCTGATCACCGACGCCTTCTGCGCGGAGGCCGGCTTCACACCGCGGATCGCCTTCGAGGGCGAGGAGGCGGAGACGCTGCGCGGCCTGGTCGCGGCCGGGCTCGGGGTGGCGCTGCTGCCGCCGGCCCTGGTGCCCCGCCCGGGGGTGGTGGAGCTGGAGGTCACCGCACCGCGCACCCGCCGGGCGATCGGCCTCGCCTGGGTGGCCGGCCGGCCGCTGACGCCGCCGGCCGCCGCCTTCCGCGACTTCGTGCTGTCCCGCAAGGGAGCACTGCTGGGCCGGCACTAGGAAGGCTCACCCAGGAGCGCCCGGGGGCCCGGGTGTCAGGCGGCCAGGACGGTGTCGAGCCGGTCCAGGACGTGGAGCCAGCCCTTGCCCATGCCGTCGAGGGCGGCGCGGCCGAGCGGCGAGTCCAGGTCGAAGCCTGCGTGTTCGAGGAGGAGCCGGGTGCCGCGGCCCTCGGGGACGAGCCGCCAGGTGATGACGGTGTCCAGATTGCCCTCGGCGAAGGTGTAGCGCAGCAGCCGCTCCTCCTCGACCGCGGTCACCTCGCACCGCTGGCTGCCCCAGGGGCCCATGTCCAGCTCGAAGCGGTGCCCGACCACCGGCCGCACGTCGCCGGCCGCCCACCAACGGGCGTGCAGCTCGGGGTCGGTGAGGGCGCGCCAGACGGCGGCGGGCGGGTGCGGCAGGTAGCGGTCGCAGTGGACGGTGTCGGAGTCGGTCACGGTCTCTCCTCGTCGAGCAGGTCGCTGAGGGCGCGCAGCCGGTCGCGCCAGTAGTGTTCGAACGGATGCAGCCAGTCCCCGACCTCGGCGAGCGGTGCCGCGTCGAGGTGGTACCAGCGCTGCCGGCCGCGGGGCTCCTCGCGGACCAGCCCGGCCAGCCGCAGCACCTGGAGGTGTTCGGAGACGGCCGGCCGGCTGAGGTCGAAACGGCCCGCCAGGTCGTTGACCGGGCGCGGGCCCTCCAGCAGGGCGGCGAGCAGGGCGCGCCGCACGGGGTTGGCGAGTGCGCCGAAGACGTCCGTTGCCATGGCCGGACGATACGTCGGGATTCTCCGACACGTCAAGCGTCGGAAAATTCCTACATGGCGACACGCCCGGCGATCCGAGTAGGAATCTACGCGCGTAGGAGCTACACTCCGGCAATGGAGAAGCAGATCCCTGCCACCGCGGGCACCACAGGCCCCCGCATTCCCACCGCCGACCAGATCGCCCGTGCCCCGAAGGTGCTCCTGCACGACCACCTCGACGGCGGGCTGCGTCCGGAGACCGTCGTCGAACTCGCCGCCGCCTGCGGCTACGAGGGCCTCCCCAGCACCGACCCGGTCAAGCTCGGCGAGTGGTTCCGCGAGGCCGCCGACTCCGGCTCGCTGGTGCGCTACCTGGAGACCTTCGCCCACACCTGCGCGGTGATGCAGACCCGCGAGGCGCTGATCAAGGTCGCCGCCGACTGCGCCGAGGACCTCGCCGCCGACGGCGTCGTCTACGCCGAGGTCCGCTACGCCCCCGAGCAGCACCTGGAGGCCGGCCTCACCCTCGACGAGGTCGTCGAGGCCGTCAACGAGGGCTTCCGCCTCGGCGAGGCCAACGCCCGCGCCGCCGGCCGCCGGATCCGCGTCGGCACCCTGCTGACCGCCATGCGGCACGCCGCCCGCTCCACCGAGATCGCCGAACTCGCCAACCGCTACCGCGACCAGGGCGTGGTCGGCTTCGACATCGCCGGCGCCGAGGCGGGCCACCCGCCCACCCGGCACCAGGCCGCATTCGACTACCTCAAGGGCGAGAACAACCACTTCACCATCCACGCCGGCGAGGCCTTCGGTCTGCCGTCGATCTGGGAGGCCCTGCAGTGCTGCGGCGCCGACCGGCTCGGCCACGGCGTGCGGATCGTCGACGACATCACCGTCGCCGAGGACGGCTCCGTGGAGCTCGGCCGGCTCGCCGCCTACGTGCGCGACAAGCGCGTCCCGCTGGAGATGTGCCCCACCTCCAACCTGCAGACCGGCGCCGCCGCGTCCTACACCGAGCACCCGATCGGGCTGCTCAGCCGACTGAAGTTCCGGGTCACCGTCAACACCGACAACCGGCTGATGAGCGGCACCAGCATGAGCCGCGAGTTCGAGCACCTGGTCGAGGCCTTCGGCTACAGCCTGGGCGACATGGAGTGGTTCACCGTCAACGCGATGAAGTCGGCCTTCCTGCCCTTCGACGAGCGCCTCGCCATGATCAACGACGTGATCAAGCCGGGCTACGCCGAGCTCAAGGCGGAGTGGCTGTTCGCCGGCGCCTGAGCCGTGGGGGGAGTGCCTCCGGCTCCCGGATCTCCGGGCGGAGGCGGGACCGTCGCCGGGGCCCCGCCTCCGTCCGGGTTGTCTGACTAATCAGTCCTGTGGGTGACGCTCCGTTGATCCGCATTCGATGTTCTCACTACGGTGTGCCAGTCACTGCTGACCCGGTGTGACGGTGGGCGGCCCCCGGGGCGGTCGGGCCGGGCACCGACGAGGACTCGAGGACCAACGCATGAAGCAGGCAACTCTGAAGGCCGCAGGCACCGCCGCTCTGGGCGTCGCGATCGCCGCAGCGGCCGCAGGCACCGCCTCCGCCGCCGCCCCCGGCGGGCTCGGGCTCCCGACCAGTGCGCTGACCAACCCCGGTCTGACCAACGCGGTGCCCGGTGCCGTTCAGAAGGTGCCCGGCGGCGGCGAGGTCACCCAAGCCGTCGGCACCCTCAACCCCGAGGTCGGCGGCAAGCTGACGCCGGCCGCGCCGGCCGCCCCGGCCGAGGCCCCCGCGATGGAGGCGCCGGCCGCCGACGCCGCCCCGGCGGCCGCGGACCGCGCGCTCCCGCCCGTCCCGGGCGCCCAGGGCCTGGAGAAGACGCCGGTCGGCGGCGTCCTCGGCACCCTCGGCGGCCTCGGCGCCGGCCCCGGCATCGGCGGCTGACACCGGCCGGCACGGCGCACAACGGCGAAGGGCCGCCCCCGCGTCCGCGGAGGCGGCCCTTCGGCGTGGGTCACGGCTCCTGGGGGAGCAGCAGCCAGAGCGCCAGGTAGATCAGGAACTGCGGGCCGGGCAGCAGGCAGGACAGCAGGAAGATGATCCGGACGGTCCACGGGGCGAAGCCGAAGCGCTTGGCCAGCCCGGCGCAGACGCCGGCGATGACGCGGTTGTGGCGGGGGCGGGCGAGCGTGCTCATGATGTGACTCCCGGATCGCGGGCCCGGTCCGGTCCGTCCGGCGGGCATGAATCCATCCTGCTCGGCGTGCCGGCCCGGAACGTCAGCCCCGATAGTGATCCACGCCCCTGACCTCTCACCGGGGAGACGGACGGCCCTCTCAGGGTCCGTCTCGGGGCCACCCCCGAGACGGCCGTCGCCGGGCGGGTGCGCGGGGGCGGGCAACGACTGTGCCGTCACCGGGAGTCGGACCCGGCCCCACCGCGCGGCGGTCAGCGGGTGGTGGGGCTGCCCTGGCCGGTGAGGCGGCCCAGAGGGGCTGCCGGGGCGGAGCGTTCGTACGTCCGGTGCGGCGACGGGGCGGCCCCGCGGCGGGCGGGACGCCGGGCACGCAGCCGGAGCACGGCACGGGCGCCCGGGACGAACAGCAGGTGGCAGACGGCGGCGCCCGCCGTCCCGAGGATGATGTCGTCGACGTTCAGGACGTGCCCGGGCGTCCAGCTCTTGAGGATCTCCAGCCCGGTCGCCAGCAGTGCCGCCCCGCCGACCGTCCGCAGGAAGGACGGCAGCCAGGGCGTGCGCAGCCGCCCGACGGCGATCGGCAGCAGCACCCCGAAGGGCGCCAGCGGCAGGACACCGGCGGCGAGCTGCCGGGCCCCGGCGTAGGCCCCGAAGGACAGCGCCCGGTCGACCGAGGCGAGCGGGGTCAGATTGGCCGGGTAGGTCCAGTTCACCGCGGTGGGTCGCAGCACCAGCCAGGCGAGCAGCACCGCGTAGCCGGCCAGCAGGAGCCGTGCGGTCGTCCGCAGCATGCGGCACGCCTCCGGCGGCGGGGTCCGATCGGTCGGCTCGTCGTCCTCGATCGTGTCGTCCCCGGCCACTGCGCCGGTGCGGGTGGTGGTGCCAAGTCGGTGCACAACCGGGTGGACGCGGTCTCGGCCGCGGACGGTTCCACGGCCGCGCCCGGTCGCCTCAGGGGCAGTGCGAGGCCGAAGCGCTCGGCGTCGGGGTGACGCTGAACAGCGGCGCGGGGCTCTTCGCCGCCACGGACGGCGAGACCGTCGCCGTCCCCGTGGGCGGGGCCGTCGGCGTGCCCGCCTTCGGCACCTGCACCGGGGTCGGGCAGGCCGTACGGCTGGCCGGCGCGCCGGCGTCCACCGGGACCGCCGTCGGCCGGATGCCGCAGCCGGCCGCGGCTCCGGCCAGCAGGACCAGTGCCGCCGCCCTCCGTACCGCGCTCACTCTGCGTCCTCCTGGCTGGGTGGGGTGAGCGGCAGGGTCAGGGTGAAGACCGCGCCGCCCTCCCCGTTGGCGGCCGTGATGGTGCCGCCGTGGATCTGTGCATTGGCCATCGCGATGGACAGCCCGAGGCCGCTGCCCTCGGACCGGGCGCGGCCCTTGTCGGCCTTGTAGAAGCGGTCGAAGACGTGCGGCAGCACCTCCTCGGGGATGCCGGGCCCGCTGTCGCGGACCTCGACCACCACCTGCTCGCCCTCCTGCCGGACGACCACCCGCACCGGGGAGCCGCCGTGCTTCAGGGCGTTGCCGATCAGGTTGGCGAAGACGACGTCCAGGCGGCGCGGGTCGGCCATCAGCCGGACGCCGCGCGGCGCGTCCACCTCGACGGCGTCGTACCAGGCCCGGCCGTCGATGCAGGACATGATCAGGTCGGCTATGTCCACCTCGTCGGCGACCAGCCTGGCCGTGCCGGCGTCGAAGCGGGTCACCTCCATGAGGTTCTCCACCAGGTCGGACAGCCGCCGGGTCTCGCTGACCACCAGCCGCACCGCGGGCTCGATCATCGGGTCGAGCGAGTCCGCCTCGTCCTCCAGGATGTCGGTGACGGCGGTCATCGCGGTGAGCGGCGTGCGCAGTTCGTGCGACATGTCGGCCACGAAGCGGCGGCTCTGCGCCTCGCGCGCGCTCAACTCCTCGACCTGGTGCGACAGCGACTCCGCGGTCCGGTTGAACGTCCGGGCCAGGTCGGCGAGTTCGTCGCCGCCCTCGACCTCCAGCCGGGTGTCCAGCTTGCCCTCGCCGAGCCGCCGGGCGGCCTCGCCGAGCCGGCGCACCGGCCGCAGCACGGTCGAGGAGGCGGCCTGCGCCAGCAGCGCCGAGCCGATCAGCGCCAGCAGCGTGGCGATCGCCAACGACCAGCCCAGCGTGTTGAGATCGGCCCGCTCGTCCTCCAGCGACTTGAACATGTACGCCGTCGGACCGGACGGCACCACCTTCGTCCCGCCGACCAGGAACGGCCGGTTGCCCAGGTTCACCCGCTGCCAGTACAGGTGGTACGGGTACGGGTTGCCCGCGCCGACCTCCCGCTGGGTGGCCACCGCCCGCTGCAGCGACTGCGGCACGGTCTGCAGGGTGAACCGCGACGGGTCGGTGGAGACCGCGCAGCCGGGCTGCGCCGGATCGGTCACCACCACGTCGTAGTTGAGCCCGGAGGAGGCCACCTGCTGAGCCAGGTAGGCGAGTTCCGGGCAGGTCGCCTGCAGCGGCAGGTCCGAGACGTTCCGGGTCAGCGACACCCGGAAGTCGTTCAGCGCGGTGTCCTGGGCGCGCTTGAGGACGGCGTCGCGGTTCAGCCAGTACGCGATGCCGGACGCGGACACCGCGGTGATCAGCGCGACGGCGGCGAACACCGCGATCAGGCGGACCCGGAGCGAGCGCAGCCGCCGCCACGGACGGCGGCGGCGCGGCGGGGTGTGGGGGTCAGTCAACGGGTCTCACAGACGGGAGCGGAGCAGACGGGCGGCCGGGGCGGTCACTACAGGGGCGGGTCCAACCGGTAGCCGACCCCGCGCACCGTGCGGATCAGCGTCGGCGCGGACGGCACGTCCTCGACCTTGGCCCGCAGCCGCTGCACACAGGCGTCCACCAGCCGGGAGTCGCCCAGGTAGTCGTGCTCCCACACCAGCCGCAGCAGCTGCTGCCGGGAGAGCGCCTGGCCCGGCCGGCGGCTCAGCTCCAGCAGCAACCGCAGCTCGGTCGGTGTGAGTTGCAGGTCCTGGCCGTCCTTGGTGACGGTCATCGCCGAGCGGTCGATGACCAGGCTGCCGTAGGTGGACGAGTCGGAGCTCTCCCGTTCGCCCCGGCGCAGCACGGCCCGGATCCGGGCGTCCAGGACGCGCGGCTGCACCGGCTTGACCACGTAGTCGTCGGCGCCGGACTCCAGGCCCACCACCACGTCGATGTCGTCGGAGCGCGCGGTGAGCAGGATGATCGGCAGCTGGTCGGTCCGGCGGATGCGGCGGCACACCTCGAAGCCGTCGATTCCGGGCAGCATGACGTCCAGGACGATGAGGTCCGGCCGCTGCTCCTTGAACAGCTTCAGGCCGTCCTCGCCCGAGGCAGCGGTGGCCACGCGGTGGCCCTGGCGGGTGAGGGCGAGTTCGAGGCCCGTCCGGATGGCGTCGTCGTCCTCGATCAGAAGCAGGAAAGGCACGGGCTCATTCTGGCCCACCCGGGGCCGCAGATCACCCACCCGGGTGGTTGCTGAACGGTCGCGGGAACCGGAGGCGCCGATTCGGACGTCCGGGCGGGTGTGACAGCAGTGTGCCCGGACGCCCCGGCCGCTGTGACAGCCCTGTGACAGTCGACGGACACCGCCATGACGACGGGCGGGCAGGATTTTCCTTGTCGCCGAGAACGACCGGGTGAGACCGGCGGGAACGGCAACGGGGAACCGCACGTACCGACCATGGGGGCGCACGATGAACGCAACGCTTCTGACCCGCAACGCGGCCGTCCGCGCAGCGCGTTCGACCGCGAACCCGCGGACCAGGTACGAGGTGCGGACCGACGAGACGTCCGGTGCCGTGATCGTACGGGGGTGCGCACACCGCACCGGCGCCCACCGCCCCAGCGGCGGCGGGCACGTGGGGGAGCTGTACGGGATCGGCCACAGGGGGAGTGCGGCCGACAGCGGCTCGACCCTGACGCTCCGGGGGATCCTCCCGGTGGGTCAGGGTCGGGGCATCCCGACGGGGGAAGGCCTGCGCGGCGCCGGCTCGGGGGAGCCGGACGCCCGCCAGGCCGCAGGCACCACGCTGCTGCGGCTCACACCCGCAGAGGCCGGTGCCGAGGACGGTCGGCAGGGAGGCGCGCAGGGGGAGTGCTCGACCGAGTCGGCGGACCGCATCGCGGAATTCACCGCCTACGTGCGCGAGCGCCGCGCCTCCCTGTACGCCACCGCGTACCACCTCACCGGTGACCGCTACGAGGCCGAGGACCTGCTGCAGAGCGCGCTCTTCAGCACCTACCGCGCCTGGGACCGGATCACCGACAAGGCCGCGGTCGGGGGCTACCTCCGCCGCACCATGACCAACCTGCACATCTCCGCCTGGCGGCGCCGCAAGGTCAACGAGTACCCGACCGAGGAGCTGCCGGAGACGGCCGGCGACACCGACGCGATGGGCGGCACCGAGCTGCGCACCGTGCTCTGGCAGGCGCTGGCCAAGCTGCCGGAGAACCAGCGGACCATGCTGGTGCTCCGCTACTACGAGGGCCGTACCGACCCGGAGATCGCCGACATCCTCGGCATCAGCGTCGGCACCGTCAAGAGCAGCATCTGGCGCGCGCTGCGCCGGCTGCGCGACGACGAGCAGCTCAACCGGACGGGCGACACCGTGCACGCCTTCGGCGAGCTGGTCGCCTGACACGACAGGACTCCCGTCGGGGGACGGGTGAAGGGGTCGCGGAAGCGCGGAGGCCCACTCGGGGGAGTGGTCGCCGACGGGGGAAGCCCGCAGCCCCGCAACAGCAGGAGCCCGGTGCCGGGGAGAGGCACCGGGCTCCTGTGCGTCCGCCCGGGCACGCTCAGAGCGCCAGCCGCAGCTGGAGCCAGGCCGACAGCCGGTCGTCCGGGTGCTCCAGGTCCAGGCCGAACAGCTGCTCGGCCCGCCGCAGCCGGTACTTCAGCGTGTTCGGGTGCACGCCGACCCGCTCCGCCGCGGCCGCCACCGAGCCCACGGCGTCCAGCCACGCCGCCACCGACCGGGCGTACTCCGTGCGGTGCTCCCGGTCGTGCGCCAGCATCGCCTCCACCGCCGGGTGCCGCAGCTCCGGACGGCGCGCCAGCTCGTCGGCGACCCGGGCCAGCAGCACCCGGGCGTGGACGTCGGCCAGGCCGGCGACCGCGGCGCACCCGGGATCCGCCGAGGTCACCCGCAGCACGTCGTCCACCTCGGCCCGGAGCGCCGGCACCGCCTCCAGGTCCGTCGCCGGCCGGCTCACCGCGGCCCGCATCACCCCGCCGCCGCTCGGCCCGAGCGCCGCCACCGCCTGCTCCGCCAGCCGGCGCGCGGCCGCCGGCCCGACCTCGGCGAGCAGCACGTAGACCGTCCGGCCGACGGCGGCCACCGCCGCCTCCCCGTGCACCGCCGACCAGTGCCGCGCCGCCGCCGCGGCGAGCCGTACCACCGAGGGCGGCTCCTCGGCCGGCCGCCGCAGCGGGGTCAGCCCGACCAGCACCAGCCGCGGCCGTTCCGGCAGCCCCAGCGCGTACCGCAGGTCGGCGGTGCGCCCGCCGCCGTGCAGTGCGTCGCGCAGCCCGTCCTCCCGGGCCCGCAGTTCCAGTTCCTGTGCGCTGCGGCGGCGCAGGATGTGCAGCGCGGCCAGCCGGGCGCCGTCGCGCAGCGCCCGCTCGCCGGCCGGGTCCAGGCCGTCCGGACCCTCGATCGCCCAGATGGTGCCGAGCGGCAGGTCGCCCGCCCGGATCGCCACCGCCGCCCGGGGCAGCTCGTCCTCGGCGAGCGTCGGCAGCCGCACCACGCCGGGCGCGGCCAGCACCTCCCGGTACTGGGCCGGCTGCTCGGCCTGGTCCGGCACCCGGCGCTCCAGGATGCCGCGCCGCCGCAGCTCGTCGATCCGCTGGTCGGGCAGCGCGGAGTAGGCGAGCACCCGGCGGTCCAGGTCCTCGACCGCCACCGATCCGCCGGTCACTGCGGCGATGGCGTTGGCCAGCGCGAACAGCTCCTCGCTGGTGCCCTCCATTGGCGATTCCGCATGCTCCATGCCCCGACCCTAGGCGATTTCGCCAACGACGTCCGGCCGGGCCGCCGCCACGATGGCTGTGCACCGCAGCCCACCCCCGGAAGGGGCACCATGCAGGACCAGCTGATCGGCCTTTTCCCGCCCGGCACCGAACTCGACGACGACGGCGCCCTGGTGATCGCCGGCTGTCCGGTGGCCGAACTCGCGGAGACGTACGGCACCCCGGCGCTGATCGTGGACGAGGGCGCCCTGCGCGCCCGGGCCCGCGCGTACGCCGACGGCCTCGCCGTGCGCTGGCCGAACTCCCGGGTCACCTTCGCCTCCAAGGCCTTCCCGTGCACCGCCGTCTACCGGGCCCTCACCGAGGAGGGCCTCGGCATCGACGTGGCGAGCGGCGGCGAACTGACGCTCGCCGTGGCCGGCGGCGCCGACCCGGCCGGCCTGGTCGTGCACGGCAACGCCAAGACCTCCGAGGAACTGCGGATGGCCGTCGACGCCGGCGCCGGGCTGATCGTGGTCGACAACTTCGACGACATCGACCGCCTGGAGCTGATCCTCGCCGAACGGCCCGGCCGCGAGCAGGGCGTCCTCGTCCGGGTCACCCCCGACATCCGCCCGGACACCCACGAGGCCGTCTCCACCGGCCAGGCCGGCTCCAAGTTCGGGCTGCTGCTGCCCGAGGCCCGCGAGGCGATCGCCCGGCTGCGCGGCAGCGACCGGCTGCGCCTGGACGGCGTCCATGTGCACGTCGGCTCGCAGATCATGGACACCAAGCCGTTCGAGCAGGCCGTCGAGGCGGTCGCCGGACTCGGCACGTTCGACGTCTACGACCTCGGCGGCGGCCTCGGCGCCCGCTACACCTACGAGGACAGCCCGCCGAGCGTGGACGCGTACCTGGACGCCCTCGTCGACAGCGCCCGCGGCACTCTGCCCGCCGCCGCCCGCATCCTGATCGAGCCCGGCCGCTCGATGACCGCCGAGGCCGGCGTCTCGCTCTACCGGGCGGTCACCGTCAAGCACGGCAACCCGACCTTCGTCGCGGTCGACGGCGGCATGGGCGACAACCTCGAAGTCTCGCTCTACCAGCAGCGGTTCGAGGCCACCGTGGCCACCCGGGTGGGCGGCGGCGGGCGCGTCCGGCTGGTCGGCCGGCACTGCGAGTCCGGCGACGTGCTCAGTGAGGGCGTCCCGCTGCGCGACCCCCGCCCCGGCGACCTGATCGCCGTCCCCGCCACCGGCGCGTACACCTACGCGCTCAGCAACAACTACAACGGCGCCCGCCGGCCCCCGGTCGTCTTCTGTCGCGACGGCCGCCACCGCGCCGTGGTGCGCCGGGAGACGTACGGCGACCTGCTCCGCCGCGACCTGGCCTGACCCGCACCCTCACCCCCACACGAGAGGTCCACCATGGCATCGGATGTGACGCTCCGCCGGCAACTCCTCAGACGCAAGCCGGTCGGCGCCCTTCAGGACGGCGGCGGCGAACTGCGCCGCACCGTCGGCCTGTTCCAGCTCACCATGATCGGCATCGGGGCCACCATCGGCACCGGGATCTTCTTCACCCTGGACTCGGCGGTGCCGGAGGCCGGCCCGGCCGTGGTGCTCTCCTTCGTGATCGGCGCCGTCACCGCCGCCCTCACCGCCCTGTGCTACGCCGAACTCGCCTCCGCCGTCCCGGTCTCCGGCTCCTCGTACTCCTACGCCTACGCCACCCTGGGCGAGTTCGCCGCCTACGCGGTCGGCTGGTGCCTGCTGCTGGAGTACGCCGTCTCCGGTGCGGCGATCGCGGTGAGCTGGGGCCAGTACCTCAACGACCTCACCGAGCGGCTGTTCGGCTTCCAGCTGCCGCAGGCGATCGCGGCTCCGCCCGGCGCCGGCGGCTTCGTCAACCTGCCCGGCGCCGTCCTGGTGCTGCTCTGCTGCCTGCTGCTGGTCCGCGGGGCGAAGCAGTCCGCGCTGGTCAACACCGTGATGGTGCTGGTCAAGCTGGCCGTGCTGGCGCTCTTCGTGGTGGTCGGCGCGACCGGATTCCACACCGCCAACCTGCACCCGTTCGCGCCGATGGGCGCGGCCGGGATCGGCGCCGCCGCCTCCACGGTGTTCTTCTCCTTCATCGGCCTGGACGCCGTCTCCACCGCCGGCGAGGAGGTGAAGAACCCCCGCCGCACGCTGCCGCTGGCGATCATCGGCGCGCTGCTGGTGGTCACCGCCGTGTACGTGCTGGTCGCCCTGGTCGGTGTCGGCGCCCAGCCGTGGACGGCCTTCGGCGGGCAGGAGGCCGGCCTGTCGGCGATCCTCACCCGCGTGACCGGGGCGAGCTGGCCCGGGCTGCTGCTCTCGGCCGGCGCCGTGCTCTCCATCGTCAGCGTCGTCCTCGTGGTCCTCTACGGGCAGACCCGGATCCTGTACACGATGAGCCGGGACGGCATGCTGCCCGCGTTGTTCCGGCGG
Organism: Kitasatospora sp. NPDC085879; assembly: GCF_040686255.1. Lineage (NCBI taxonomy): Bacteria > Bacillati > Actinomycetota > Actinomycetes > Kitasatosporales > Streptomycetaceae > Kitasatospora > Kitasatospora sp. NPDC085879. The sequence continues at coordinate 24,977 of NZ_JBFBJZ010000079.1, forward strand.
GTCGGCCCGCGCAGCGGCACCCCGGTCGCCGGCACCGTCGTCGTCGGCGCACTGGTCGCGGTGCTCGCCGCCGTCGTCCCGCTGGACGTCCTCGCCGACCTGACCAGCCTGGGCACCCTGGTCGCCTTCGCCGTGGTCTCCCTGGGCGTGCTGATCCTCCGGCGCACCGCCCCCGACCTGGAGCGCGGCTTCCGGGTGCCCGGCCACCCGGTGGTGCCCGTGCTGTCCGTCGCCTTCTGCGGCTACCTGCTGTACGGGCTGCCGGCGGACACCTGGCTGATGTTCGCGGTGTGGCTGGCCCTGGCCGTGGCCGTCTACCTCGGCTACAGCCGGCACCACTCCGCGCTGCAGCAGGCCGACCCGGCCGAGGCCGGGCCGGTGCTCACCGGTACGGCGCCCTGACCGGCGCGGCTCCCCGGGCGCCCGGTCAGGCGGCGATGCCGACCGGCCGGGCGTCCGCCACCGCGGCGATCCGCCGCTCGGCCTCCGGGCCCGCGCAGGCGTGCGCGCCGAGCCCGACCTGGCGGCCCACGATGCCGCGCTCGGCACGCATCAGCCGCCAGCCGCGGCGCAGCAGGTAGGGCACCGACTTGCGGCCCTCGCGGACGTCCCGGCGGAAGCGCCGCCAAGCGGTCGTGGCCGGGCGGTTGCGCAGGCACAGCGCGTCGCCGAGCAGCCCCTCGGCCTCGCAGCGGCCCGCGAGCTCGGCGGCGAAGATTCCCTCGGCCACGAACGCGGGCGCGCCGTCCAGGGTGAACGGGCGGACCCCCACCCGGCCGTTGTCCGGGATCGAGTACACCGGGACGTCCGCGGCGCCGTCCTCGACCAGGGCGCGGATCACCGCCATCGCCTGCTCGGCGTGCCAGGAGGCGGGCGAGTCCCAGTCCGTGCCGCCCTCCACGAGCTGCGGCAGCGTCGGGTCGTCGCCGTCCTTGTAGAAGTCGTCGAGCTGGAGCACCGGGAGGCCGGTGCGCTCGGCGAGGGAGGACTTCCCCGATCCGGAGGGTCCCGACAGCAGGATGACGCGGGCGCGCGCGGTCGGCGCCGGGTTCAGCGGGGTGTCACTCACGGGACACCAGTCTGACGCATCGGGGGCGTCCGCCGGTACCGGTCGGACGCCCCCGGGCCAATCTCACACGGCCCGCCCGGTCAGACCGTGCTGTCCACCGGGCCGCCCAGGGCGAGCCGGGTGGTCGTCAGGTAGCGGGTGTGCACCTGGACGAAGACGGTCGGGCCGCCGTCCGGCGGCAGGTAGCCGGTGGCCGCCCAGTCCGGGTCGAACCAGTCCTCGGGCTCCGGGTCGCGGTGCTCGCCGCCGAGCCCGAACTCCAGCCACGGGTACGCCCGCGAGCCGAACGCGGCGGTCGGTCGGCCGGGGGTGAACAGCAGGCTGCCGTTCTCGTACGCCGCGGGCCAGCCCGGGCGCTCGGAGCGGATCGAGCACGGGACGCGGGCCTGCAGGCCGGCCCTCAGCCGCCGGTGCGCCCGACGGGCGCGCAGCGCCCGCAGCGGCCCGTCTCCGACCAGGACCGCCAGGTCGGCGGCTATCTCCCACATGCTTCGTCCTTCCGGTTCGATCTCGACCGGTAGGACTCGCGGCCGGGCGGGCGGGTTGCCCGCCGATCGGCCGGTTCCGGAGAGACGAAAGGAGGGCCCGCACCCCCGGTCGGGAGGGTGCGGGCCCTACTTTCGTCGCGGCCGGGGCCGCCGTTCCTGGTGCAGCCGACGGATCAGATGCCCATCGGGTGCCAGACCGTCTTGGTCTCCAGGAAGGAGGTCAGCCGCTTGGTGCCCGGCGCCTCCGTCCAGTCCGCGGCGGCCGGGTCGGCGGCCGGCCGCAGGACGCGCTTGAGGGTGTCCGCGGCGGCGGCCTCCAGGGCGGCGGCCGAGGCCGGCCCGTCCCCGGGCACCGCGCCGGTCAGGTCGATGCCGTTGACGTCCTGGTGGGACGCCAGGGTGGGGGCGATGTCGGCCGTCCGGCCGGACAGCACGTTGACCACGCCGCCGGGCAGGTCGGAGGTGGCCAGCACCTCGCCCAGCGACAGCGCGGGCAGCGGCGCGCCGGTGGCGGCGGCGACCACCGCGGTGTTGCCGGTGGCGATCACCGGGGCGATCACCGACACCAGGCCGAGCAGGGAGAAGCCGTGGCCGGCCTGCGGGGCCAGCACGCCGACCACACCGGTCGGTTCGGGCGTCGACAGGTTGAAGTACGGGCCGGCCACCGGGTTGGCGTTGCCGGCGACCTGGGCGACCTTGTCCGTCCAGCCCGCGTACCAGACCCAGCGGTCGATCGCGGCGTCCACCAGCGCGGCCGCCTTCTTGGCGCCCACGCCCTCGGCGGTGGCCACCTCGGCGGTGAACTGCTCGCGGCGGCCCTGCAGCATCTCGGCGACCCGGTACAGCACCTGGCCGCGGTTGTACGCGGTGGTGCCGGACCAGCCCTTGACCGCGGCGCGCGCGGCCACGACGGCGTCCCGGGTGTCCTTGCGGGTGCCGAGCGGGGCGTTGGCGAGCCACTGGCCCTTGGAGTCGGTCACCTCGTACACCCGCCCGCTCTCGGACCGCGGGAACTTCCCGCCGACGTACAGCTTGTAGGTCTTGAGGACGTCAAGACGCAGGGTCGTGTCAGACATCGAGGTAGGCCTCCAGACCGTGCCGGCCACCCTCGCGGCCGTAACCCGACTCCTTGTAACCGCCGAACGGCGAGGCCGGGTCGAACTTGTTGAAGGTGTTGGCCCAGACCACACCGGCCTTGAGCCGGCTCGCCGTCCACAGGATGCGCGAGCCCTTCTCCGTCCAGATGCCGGCGGAGAGGCCGTACGGGGTGTTGTTGGCCTTCTCGACCGCCTCGGCGGGGGTACGGAAGGTCAGCACCGACAGCACCGGGCCGAAGATCTCCTCGCGGGCGATCCGGTGGGCCTGCGAGACGCCGGTGAACAGCGTCGGGCGGAACCAGTAGCCGGCGCCCGGCAGGTCGCAGGAGGGCGACCAGCGCTCGGCGCCCTCGGCCTCGCCGGCGTCGGTCAGCTCGGTGATCCGGGCCAGCTGCGCCGAGGAGTTGATGGCGCCGATGTCGGTGTTCTTGTCCAGCGGGTCGCCGACCCGCAGGGTCGACATCCGGCGCTTGAGCGCGTCCAGGAACTCGTCCTGGACCGACTCCTGGACGAGCAGCCGGGAGCCCGCGCAGCAGACGTGGCCCTGGTTGAAGAAGATGCCGTTGACGATGCCCTCGACGGCCTGGTCGATCGGCGCGTCGTCGAAGACGATGTTCGCGGCCTTGCCGCCGAGCTCCAGCGACACCCGGGTGCGGGTGCCGGCCAGCTGGCGGGCGATCGAGCGGCCGACCGGGGTGGAGCCGGTGAAGGCGACCTTGTCCACGTCCGGGTGGGCGGTCAGCGCGGCGCCGGTGCGGCCGTCGCCGGTGACGATGTTGACGACGCCCTTCGGCAGGCCGGCCTGGCGGCAGATCTCGGCGAAGCGCAGCGCGGTCAGCGGGGTGGTCTCGGCCGGCTTGAGGACGACCGTGTTGCCGGTGGCCAGCGCCGGGGCGATCTTCCACGCCAGCATCATCAGCGGGAAGTTCCACGGGATGACCTGGGCGGCGACGCCGACCGGCTTCGGGTTGGGGCCGTAGCCCGCGTAGTCGAGCTTGTCCGCCCAGCCCGCGTAGTAGAAGAACCACGCGGCGACCATCGGCACGTCGAAGTCGCGGGTCTCGCGGATCGGCTTGCCGTTGTCGATCGACTCCAGCACCGCCAGCTCGCGGGAGCGCTCCTGGACGATCCGGGCGATCCGGAACAGGTACTTGGCGCGCTCGCTGCCCGGCAGCGCCGACCAGTCGACGAAGGCCTTGCGGGCCGCGGCGACCGCGCGGTCGACGTCCTCCCCGGTGCCCTGCGCGAACTCCGCCAGCACCTGCTCGGTCGCCGGGTTGACGGTCTTCAGCGCCTCGCTGCCGGAGGAGTCGACGAACTCGCCGCCGATGAAGTGGCCGTAGGAGGTCGCGATGTCGCCGGCCGCGGCCGGGGACTCCGGGGCGGGGGCGTAGGTGAAGAGACCGCCGCGGGGGGTCTGCGCCACGGGCTCGTCGGTCTTCTTGGTGTTCTTGGCCATCTGTCTCAGTCCACCGTCACGTAGTCAGGGCCGGAGTACCGTCCGGTGGTCAGCTTCTGGCGCTGCATCAGCAGGTCGTTGAGCAGGCTGGAGGCTCCGAAGCGGAACCAGTGCGGGGTCAGCCAGTCGTCGCCGAGCGTCTCGTTGACCATCACCAGGTACTTCATGGCGTCCTTGGTGGTCTTGATGCCGCCGGCCGGCTTCACGCCGACCTGCACACCGGTCGCGGCGCGGAAGTCGCGGACCGCCTCCAGCATCAGCAGGGTCACCGGAGGAGTGGCGTTCACCGCGACCTTGCCGGTGGACGTCTTGATGAAGTCCGCGCCGGCCAGCATCGCCAGCCAGGAGGCGCGGCGCACGTTGTCGTACGTCTGCAGCTCGCCCGTCTCGAAGATCACCTTGAGGTGGGCGGAGGTGCCGTCGGGGCGGTGGCAGGCCTCCTTGACCGCGGTGATCTCGTTGAAGACGTCCAGGTAGCGCCCGGAGAGGAAGGCGCCCCGGTCGATCACCATGTCGATCTCGTCGGCGCCGGCGGCCACCGCGTCCGCGGTGTCGGCGAGCTTCACCGGGAGCGCGGCGCGGCCGGCCGGGAAGGCGGTGGCGACCGAGGCGACCTGGATGTCGGTGCCGCGCAGCGCCTCCTTGGCGGTGGCGACCATGTCCGGATAGACGCAGATCGCCGCGACCCGCGGGGCGGTCGGGTCGGACGGGTCGGGGTTCCGGCCCTTGGTGCACAGCGAGCGCACCTTGCCGACCGTGTCCGCGCCTTCCAGCGTGGTCAGGTCGATCATCGAGATCGCCAGGTCGATGGCCCAGGCCTTCGCCGTGGTCTTGATCGAACGGGTGCCGAGGGTGGCGGCGCGAGCCTCCAGGCCGACCTGGTCGACACCGGGCAGGCCGTGCAGGAAGCGGCGGAGCGAGGCCTCGGACGCCGCAACGTCCGCGAGGCCGCCGGCCGCTGCGCCAAGGGCTTGGGCTGCAAGAGTGGACATAGTCACCAGACCAGCATATCTACGCGCGTAGCGATCCGCTAGGGGGCCCGGTTTTCGATGCCGGACCGAGATGTGCCGGCGGTAGCGCCCCGGCCCGCGCCGCCGGCCGGGGAGAATGCCGGGGTGACCTCCGCAGCCGAGCAGCCCGCGCCCCGCAAGAAGACCGGCCGCCGCCCCGGCGGGGCCGACACCCGGCGGACGGTGCTGGAGGCCGCCCGGGCCGAGTTCGCGGCCCGCGGCTACCAGAAGGCCAGCATGCGGGCGATCGCCCGCGCGGCCGGGGTGGACGCCGCCCTGCTGCACCACTACTTCGGCAGCAAGGACAAGCTGTTCCTGGCCGCGCTGGAGTTCCCGGTCGACCCGCGGCTGATGGTCGACCAGGTGCTGGCCGGCGCCCGGGCGGAGGTCGGCGAGCGGGTCGCCCGGTTCGTCCTCGCGCTCTGGGAGCAGCCGACCGTCCGCGACCGGCTGCTCGCCGTGCTGCGGACGGCCGCCGCCTCCGAGGAGGTCGCCGGGCTGATGCGCGGCTTCATGGTGACCGAGGTGGTCTCCCGGCTGGCGGTCGGCCTCGACGTGCCGCAGCCGGAGCTCCGGGTGGAGCTGGTGATGTCGCAGATCCTCGGGCTGGCCATGGCCCGGTACGTGATCGCCGTCGAGCCGCTTGCCTCGGCGCCGGCCGAGGAGCTGCTGCCGCTGCTGGCCCGCGCGGTGCAGGGGTACCTCGTCGAGGCCTAGTTGTACTGACCATGGAGGTTGGTGACGGGGTTCACGGTCTGGTGATCTTGAAATGAGTGAGGGCCTTCTGGCTCGGTGTGGATTGCGACATCTGCA
>NZ_JBFBJZ010000080.1:0-30303 GCF_040686255.1 Kitasatospora sp. NPDC085879
GCATGATGGGACGGCAGGCACGGATCCCCCGGTGATCATGAAGCGTAGAGAACTCCATGATCGGGTGAACCGTGCCTGCCCTGCTGCCAGCACCTACCGGCGGACGACCTTAGACCCCCGCGCATCACCCAGCCGGTCGCAGCCACCGCGGCCGGCTTCAGCAAGACCTCAGCCCGAGGCGGTCAACCAGACCAGCGGGCGACGAAGGCTGCGCCAGCCAGGCGGAAGCGCAACGCGGCGACTGGTCATGACACCCACAACATCGGTCGGCCACCAGCATCTCCGGGACCTGGCGGCGCATCGCCCCGAAGAGTTGTGGTGGGTCCTGCACGTACCCCGCAATCTGCTCAAAGTCCTGACCGTGGAACCACTCTCGCAAAGAGCCCTCGGGACAGCCGCCGTGCAGTACGTCGACTACCTGATCGAGTGCGTCCGCGAGCCGTGACCGGCCGCGGTGGCTCACACGCCGTCCGGTCGCGCGGACAGGACGGACGGGCAGACGGCTGGGCGGCCCCGCCTCCGGATGGCGTCGGCGCTCAGCGCTGCCCGGACGGGCTGCCAATCCGCAGCAGGTTGCCGCTGCGGTCGACCAGCGCGAACTCCCGCATCCGGTGGCCGGTGTCGGTGGGTGGCATCAGCCGGCTGCCGGTGGCCCGGTCGGTGGGCACGCCGAGCCGCGCCCAGTCCCCGTGCAGCGCGTCCGCGTCCCGGACATGCAGGTAGCAGCTGCCGGCCGTGGTCAACGGGTCCACCGCGGGGTCGTACCGGAAGTGCAGTTCGACCGTGCCCCGGACGACGATCAGGTAGCTGTCCTCCCCGTCCCGGCGCCCGCGCGGCTCGAAGCCCAGGCGGGAGTAGAACTCCGAGGTCTCGTCCAGGTCCCGGCTCGGTAGAACCGGTACCGCATACTCGACGCGTTTCCCGTACTCGTCACGGCGCCACCGTAGGGCATCCCCCTGACACCGGGCCCGTGCCGGGCGCGCGCGTCGGGGCGCGGCCTGCCGCCGCGGGTGTGACGGCGGGCCGTGCGGCGTGTGGGCGTCGTCCGGGCCGGGGACGCTCGTGCGATGCAGAGGGACATCACCGTACGGGTCGACGGGGTCGCGCGTCGGCTGGCCGTCGACACGCGCACGACGCTGCTGGACGCCCTACGCGAGCGGCTCGGGGTGACCAGCCCCAAGAAGGGGTGCGACCACGGGCAGTGCGGCGCGTGCACGGTGCTGTCCGGCGCCCGGCGCGTGCTCAGCTGCCTGACGCTCGCGGTCTCCCAGGACGGCGCCGAGGTCGTCACCGCCGCAGGGCTCGCCGCCGGGGCGGCCACCGGCGACGGACCACCGGGCGCCGACGGCGGCCTGCACCCGGTGCAGCAGGCCTTCGTCGACTGCGACGCACTCCAGTGCGGCTTCTGCACCCCGGGGCAGGTCGTCTCGGCGGTCGGGGCGCTCGACGAGTTCGCCAGGGGCTGGCCGAGCGCGGTGACCGAGGGCCCGGGGGCGCCACGGCTGGACCGGACCGAGGTGGCCGAGCGGATGAGCGGCAACCTGTGCCGCTGCGGGGCCTACGTCAACATCGTGGCCGCCGTCCGGCAGGCGGCCGGGGCCTCCCCGGCCGGGCGGCCCCCGGGCGACCGGCACGGAGGTGGCGGGGTGAAGCCGTTCGACTACCTCAGCCCCGTCGACGCCGCGGCCGCCGTGCGCAGCGTGGCCGGGAATCCGGGCGCGGTGTTCCTCGGCGGCGGGACGAACCTGGTGGACCACCTCAAGCTGGGCGTCGTGGCGCCCGAGCTGGTGGTCGGCCTCGCCGGTGTCCTGCCCGCCGAGGTCGAGGAGCTCGACGGCGGCGGTCTGCGGATCGGCGCGGGGGTCAGCAACAGTGAGCTCGCCGCGGACCGGCGGGTGCGCGAGCGCTTCCCGGTGCTGTCGCAGGCACTGCTGTCGGGGGCGTCGGGGCAGCTGCGCAACATGGCCACCGTCGGTGGCAACCCGCTGCAGCGGACGCGCTGCGCCTACTTCCAGGACGTCACCACCCCCTGCAACAAGCGGGAGCCCGGCTCCGGCTGTTCCGCGATCGGCGGGTGGACCCGGCACCACGCGGTTCTCGGCGCCTCCGAGCACTGCATCGCGGTCCACCCGTCCGACATGGCGGTGGCCATGGCGGCGCTCGACGCGCGGGTGCGGGTGCGCGGTCCGGCCGGGGAGCGCACCGTCCCCTTCGTGGGGCTGCACCGGCTGCCCGGCGACGCACCCGAGCGCGACACCGTCCTGGAGCACGGTGAGCTGATCACCGCGATCGACCTGCTGGCCGCGCCGATCGCCCGCCGCTCGGCTTACCGCAAGGTGCGCGACCGCGCGTCCTACGCCTTCGCGCTGGTCAGCGTCGCCGCGGCGCTCGACGTCGAGGACGGCGTGATCGTGGACGTGCGGGTCGCGTTCGGCGGCGTCGCGCACGCACCGTGGCGCGCGTACCGGGCCGAGGAGGCGCTGCGGGGTGCGCCGGCCTCGGAGCGGAGCTACCGGGACGCCGCGGACGCGGAACTGGCCGGTGCCCGGCCGGCCGAGGGGCTGGACGGCGGCAACGCGTTCAAGATCCCGTTGTTGCGCCGAACCCTCGCCGCCACCCTGCGCGGCCTGGCAGGAGAGGAGTCCCGATGACGTTCCCGAGCGAGCCGGACGCCGTCGGCCGCGATCTGTCCCGCCGGGACGGGGCGGTCAAGGTGCTGGGTACCGCCGGCTACGCCGGTGACGCCCCGTTGGCGGATGCCGCTTACCTGCACGCCGTCCAGGCCACGATCGCGCGAGGTCGCGTCACCGCGCTCGACACCGCCGCCGCCGAGGCACTCGACGGTGTGGTCGCGGTGCTCACTCCCGCGACCGCCGAACGTCTGGCCTCCACCGAGGACCGCGAGCTGGCGGTCCTGCAGGACGAGGAGGTCGCCTTCCGGGGCCAGGTCGTCGCCCTGGTCGTCGCCGACAGCTCCGAGGTGGCGCGGCACGCGGCCGCTCTCGTCCGGGTCGGCTACGCACGGCAGGCGCACGACGTCGAGCTGCGGGCCGACCGCGACGACCTGTACGCGCCAGAGAAGGTGAACCCGGACTTCCCTGCCGACACCTCCGAGGGCGACGTCGACGCCGCGCTGGCGGCCGCGGCGGTGACCGTCGACGAGACGTACACCACCGCGATGTACCACAACAACCCGATGGAGCCGCACGCCACGGCGGCCCTGTGGGACCCGGCGGGTGACGGATTCCTCACCCTGTGGGACTCCACCCAGGGCGTCCACCCGACGCGTGCCGTCCTGGCGCCACTGTTCGGTCTGGACGAGGCGCGGGTGCGGGTCGTCTGCCCGTACGTGGGCGGCGGGTTCGGGTCCAAGGGGCAGCCGCACGTCAACGTGGTGCTCGCCGCGATGGCGGCGCGCGCGGTGCCCGGCCGGCCGGTGCGGATCGCGCTGACCCGGCAGCAGATGTTCGCCCTCGCCGGCTACCGCACGCCGACCGTCCAGCGGTGCCGCCTCGGTGCCGACCGGGACGGCAGGCTCACCGCGCTCGCGGTCGACGTCGTCGAACAGACCTCGCGCATCAAGGAGTTCGCCGAGCAGACCGGGGTGCCCGCGCGGATGATGTACGCCTCGGCGAACCGGCGGACCACGCACCGGCTCGCCGCGCTCGACGTCCCGGTGCCCTCCTGGATGCGCGCACCGGGCGAGTGCCCCGGCATGTTCGGCCCGGAGGTGGCGATGGACGAGCTGGCCGAGCGCCTGGGACTGGACCCGGTCGAGCTGCGGATTCGCAACGAGCCCGCCGTCGAACCCGGCTCCGGCAAGCCCTTCTCCAGCCGCGACCTCGTCGGCTGCCTGCGGGAGGGCGTGGTGCGCTTCGATTGGTCGCGGCGCGATCCGCGGCCCGGGGTGCGCCGCCGCGGCGACTGGCTGGTCGGCACGGGCGTCGCGGCCTCCACCTACCCGGTCAGCCGCATGACGAAGTCGACGGCGACGATCCGGCGGGAGGGTGGACGTTACGTCGCCGAGATCGGGGCGGCCGACCTCGGCACCGGCACGTGGACCACCCTGGCGCAGATCGCGGCGGACGCGCTCGGCGTGCTGGTGGACCGCGTGGAGGTGCGGATCGGCGACACCGACCACCCGGTGGCGTCGGTGGCCGGGGGCTCCTCGGGCATGACGACCTGGGGCTCGGCCGTCGTCGAGGCCGCACGCGCCTTCCGCGAGGAGCACGGGGCCGAGCCGCCGGACGGGGCCGAGGCCTCCGGCGCCGTCGGTCCGGCCGACGACCGCTACGCGATGCACGCCTTCGGGGCGCAGTTCGCCGAGGCGCGCGTCCACATCGACACGGGCGAGGTGCGGGTGGCGCGCCTGCTGGGCGTGTTCGCCGCGGGCCGGATCATCAACCCGCGCACGGCGCGGTCCCAGTTCGTTGGCGGGATGACGATGGGGCTGTCGATGGCCCTGCACGAGCAGAGCGTGCTCGACCCCCGCACCGGCCACGTCGTCAACCACGACTTCGCCGACTACCACATCGCGGCCAACGCGGACGTCGACGGGATCGAGGCGCACTGGCTGCCCGAGCACGACCCCCACGTCAACGCCATGGGGTCCAAGGGCATCGGGGAGATCGGCATCGTCGGCACGGCCGCCGCGGTGTCGAACGCGGTGTGGCACGCCTGCGGGGTGCGCGTGCGGAACCTCCCGATCACGCTGGACAAGGTCCTGCACGCTCTGGAGCAGCGGCCCGGGCCGTGAGGACGGGCGGTGAGCGCGGGGCGGACCGGGTGACCGTCAGGCCGAGCGGTCCGTCCGCCGTGCCTGCTCGTGACCGTAGGCGATTACGCCGGAAAGTCCTGACCTATCGCCCGCAGGACGTCGGCGAGGCACACCAGGTGGTACCCCAGAGCACGATCCTGCCGCTGCGCCCGCCGCCCGGACCGGCGCTGGCGGCCCGGCTGTCGCTGAGGTTCCTCCGGCATCACGTCAGCATGCCCGGCCGGTAGTCGTGCCTGCTGCCGGGGACCAGCCTCGGCAGCAGGCCGTTCTTGCCGGCGCCGACAAGAACGGCCTGCATCATCGGCACGATGGCGCACGGGTTGACGAGTCGATGGTCAGTGGCGTTGCGAACCACCTCTACCGGAGCTCAGTTCGCGATGCCGCAGTACTGCTGCTGCTTGCCGATCGCCCGGTACATGCAGTCGGCATTTTCCAGCAGGAGCAGCACCGCCTCTCGATTGCGGCTGGTCTCCCGGTCGATGATCGAGCCGGGCGGGTAGAAGCCGCCGCCGCTGCTGGAGGTCGGGTACATCTCGAAGGTGTACGCGAAGATCCGGTGCGCGCCCCACAGCCAGTCGTCGATCGACCCGTCGGTGATGTACAGGTCGCTGGACTGCTCGGGGGTGTAGCCGTTGGTGGCGGCCATGGTGCGGCCGAAAGTGGCGAAGGTCTTCGCTTCGTCGGCTGTCATGCCGCTTGCGGTGTCGGCGGTGGTCCAGCCGAACGGCCACAGCACCAGCTCGCTGTAGGTGTGGAAGTCGATGGCCGCGGTGATCTGCTGCTTGCCGCTGACCACCCGGGTGCGGACGAAGTCGGCGACGACCTTGGTCTCCGTTGCGGATTCGGGCGCGCTGCCCCGGTAGGTCTCGCTGGAGGTGGAACTGGAGGAGCCGCCGCAGCAGCCCCACTTGTAGTTCCAGTTCCGGTTGAGGTCGGTGCCGATGTACCTGCTGCCGGTATTAGGTTGTCGGTCCTTGCGCCAGCTGCGGTAGTTACCGGTCGCGATGTCGTACTCGCCACCGTCCGGGTTGAGGTCCGGGACGATCCAGATCTCCCGACTGTTGACGATGTTCGCGATTCGCGAGTCGCTCGCGTACTTGTCGCCGAACTCGTGCAGCAGGTAGAGCGCCATTTCGACGGTGAGGTGCTCGCGGGCGTGCTGGTGGAAGGTGAGCAGTACCTCGGGCTCGCTTTCGTCGGTGGTGACGTTGTCACTCACCTTCACCGCGACGATGTCTCGGCCCTCGTATGACTTACCGATCACCTGCTTGCTCATGATCGATGGGTGGGTGGCGACCATCGCGTTGATGTCGGCGGTGGCCTCGGCGTAGTTGTGGTAGGCGGAGTCTTTGCTCGGGAAGTCGTTGAGCGTGGTACTGAGCTGCGGGGCTTCCTGCTCAGGGCCGGGCAGAGCGATGGGCTTCCAGCCGAGCGCCCTGAGCCGCAACAGTTCGGCTGCGTTGGCGCTGACCACCACGGAGCGGGCGTCCACCTCGTCGATGGAGGCGCCGGTGGCGGCGATCACGGTCCGCTCGGCGACGGTGCTCGGGCCGTCGATCGCGTACTGCCTGAGGGTCTCGTCGACGGTGACGTTGGGCGTGCCGGACCGGGCGGATGCGGAAGTCATGGTGAGGGGCGTGGCGAGGGCGAGCGAGAGCAGGGCGGCGACGGCGAGGGCCGGCCGGCTGCGTCGGGGCAGTCGCATGACTGTCCTCCTGTGGGGGTCCGCAGGAACGGAGGGAGGAACGAGGCGCGCCCAGCCGATGGTGACTTAATGTCATGACTCAGTCAATACGTCCGGCATTAGTGAACGCTATTGCCATGACTGGCACTTGACGGAAAACGGGCTCAACTGGGGGCTGGGGCAGCGCCTCGGTCGCCACCCGTGTGAAGCTTCCCCGTGGACCTGGACACCTGGAGACTGGGACGTGAGGTTCCAGAGGAAGTAGAGCCAGGTGAGCAACAAGCAGGGAAAGCGGTACTCGGAGGAGTTCAAGCGGGACGCTGTCGCGCTGGCCCGCTCCTCCAGCAAGACGGTCACCGAGGTCGCCCGGGACCTGGGCGTGAGCCCCGAAGGCCTGCGGAGCTGGGTCAAGCAGGACAAGATAGACCGCGGTGAGGGCAAGCCCGGTGAACTGACCAGTGCCGAGCACGAGGAGCTTCGTCGTCTGCGCCGGCAGAACCTCGAACAGCAGAAGACCATCGAGGTCCTGAAAAAAGCGGCCTTCTTCGCGCGGGAGAGCGACCGGTGAGCGAGGTCTACCGGTTCATCGCGGCGGAGAAGGCCAACCATCCGGTCGCTTTTCTGTGCCGCATTCTCGGCATGCCCCGCTCCTCCTTCTATGCCTGGGCCGAAGGCGAGGAGGCACGACGCGCGCGTCGCCGGGCCGACGATGCGCTCGCGCACGAGATCACGGTGGTCCACCTTGCCTCCAGGGGCGCCTACGGCGTCCCGCGCGTCCATGCCGAGCTGCGGCGGCTGGGCCACGTGGTGAACCGCAAGCGGGTCGAGCGCCTGATGCGCGAACGCGGCATCACCGGAGTCACCCGCCGCCACCGCCGGTCGCTGACCCGTCCAGACAAGCAGGCCCGACCCGCTCCGGACCTGATCGGCCGCGACTTCACCGCAAGCCGGCCAGGAACCCGCCTGGTCGGCGACATCACATACCTGCCCACGGACGAGGGCTGGCTCTATCTGGCCTGCTGGCTGGACCTGGCCACCCGCGAGGTCGTCGGTTACGCGATGGCCGACCACCACCGCGCCGACCTGGTCGTCGACGCCCTGCAGATGGCCCACAGACGCGGCCAACTGGAGCCGGGCTGCATTGCCCACAGCGACCGCGGCAGCGAATACACCTCCACCCAACTCCGCACCGAGATAACCAGGCTGGACATGAGAGCGAGCACCGGCCGAACGGGCTCCTGCTACGACAACGCCGCCGCCGAGAGCTCCTGGGCGGTCCTGAAAGCCGAGATCGGCACCCGGACCTGGCCCGACCGGACCGCCGCCAGAGCCGCAGTGTTCTGGTTCATCGAGACCTTCTACAACCGCCGCAGACTGCGCAAGCACGCCAGTTGGGGCTACCTGACCCCGCACGAGACCCGACTACGACACACCCTCGCCGCGTAAGAACGAGTGTCCGAGATCACGGGGAAGCTTCACGGGGAAGCTTCACCCCGTTACTGCCCGGCCTGCCTGGCCGGCGACGGTTCTCCCGTCCAGAGCCGGTACGGCGGGCCCTGGCAACGCGCCTGGCGACTTCCCGTCTTCTTCGCCTGTCTGCGGCACCAGCGCTTCCTCGAACACCTATGCCCCACCTGCCTGCGGCCCTTCGCATCCCGCTCGCACAGCCACCTGATCGCGCTGCCTACCATCGGCGGGCTGCACCCCGCCCAGTGCCGCCAGCGCCGCCCCGGCTTCACCCGAACCCCCGCAGCCGCGACGACATCTGCGAAGGCCGGCTCGATCGCGTCCCCGCCCTGGCCGAGGACCATCCCGGTCCAGAACTCCTCGCCCTTCAGGAGAAGATCCTCTCGATGCTCGCGTCGCAACGCTCAGCGGTCGCATCGAGCCAGTACTTCACCGAACTGCAGCTCGTCGCCGCGCTGGTCGTCATCACCTGGTCCCAGGTCCGCCCCGACACGTCGACCGCGGCGACCGACGCCGCCGACCGATACATCGCCGAACAGCACGGCCCCGACGAGAAGCAGTACTCCAACGCCCTGCCAGCGGACGCCCGCGCGAGCGCCGCGTTCCTCCACGCCGCCGACAGCATCCTGTCCGCGGACGACCTCCGCACCGCGATCGTCCCCCTGATGCCGGTGGAGAACCGCACCCGCACCGGCATCACCCCCACCCGCCACCACAGCTGGGACCGCGCGTTCAAGCGGCAACGCCAATCGTGCTCCTGGCGGTTCCTCGCCGTCGCCGAGACCCTCGTCCCCGCCTACCGCCGCACCGGACCGGGCGGCCGGCGCATCCCCATGAGCCAGGTCAACTACCGGCCGGAGCACATCCCGGCGTTCCTCCCCCAGGAATGGGCAGACCGGCACCTCGGCGCGTTCACCGGCGTCAGCAGCCTCATCCTGCGTCGCAACGCGGCCACCCACCTCGTCCGACGCGCCCGCGGCGGCAGCCTGCTCGAAGCAGCCCAGTTCCTGGGGATCAAGGCCGGCGAGCACGGTGTCGGATTCGGCACCAAACTCGGGAAATGGGCTCGCACCCAGGACAACCTCCACGCCTTCGACATCGCCCTGGACGCCATCGTCGCTGATCTCGAAGCCTCGCCCCGCATCGACTACCAGCACCGCCGCCAATGCCTCGCCGACTGGACGCTGCCGCCCGCGATCTGGAACCACATGGTCGCCCAGCTGCAGCTATGGCCCGGCAACCGGGCCATCATCGACGACCGGAAACGGCTCGCCGTCTCCGCCTACATCTGGGCCCGCGTCACCCAGGGCGAGTACTTCTTCTCCCCGTGCCCTTCGAACATCGCAACCGACCCGGAAGCCTGCCGCCTCTGGAAGTACCACCGCAGATTCACCTGCACCTGGCTCCGACAGACGGACGACCACCCCCATTACCGCGAGCTGAAGGCACTGCTCAACGTTTACGCCGACCAACTCGCCGCCGCCATCGACAACACACGCCCATCTCGCTCAGTCGCCAAGAGCAGCGCTCAGGATCGTCGGCAGGTCTCTTCTGAGCGATGACAACAACCTGACCACGGTTGCAGGCGGCTAGGCTTCCTCGGGCCTGTCCTGCCTTCACGGCGGGCCAGCGAACGGGTACGGAGGGGGCACGATGGTGAAAGCACTCATAGCTGCGGTACGGAGCGGGGACGCACGGGTGGTGGATGCATTGCTGCGGGCAGGCGCCGACCCCGACATCGCCGACGAGCACGGCGCCCCTGTCCTGTGCCTGGCCGTGGAAGCCTTCGATCTCCCGACGGTGGAGACCCTCCTCAAAGGATGTGCGCGTCCGGACCGTGCGGACGGCCTCGGCCGCACCCCGCTGCTTCGCGCGATCGAACTGGGCTCCTACGACATCACGAACCTCCTCATCAGCCGCGGCGCTCACATGTGGATCACAGACACCGAAGGGCGCAACGCCCTGGCACTGGCCCAGTATTGGCACGAGACGGACCTCGTGGCCGAGCTGTGTCGCAGAAGCGGCCGACAAGGGCCAGTCGCCCGTAGAGCTGTCTCATCCGATTCTGGGAACTGCGAGCAACTGTCACTGGGCAGCCTGACCATCAGAACCGGGCACGCGGCGATACTCACAAATTTGGAGAGGTCGTACGGCATCGCGACGTCCTTCGACGAACTGCTCTCCCGTGCGCTGGCCGAGCCCGACATCGACCACGCGATCTGGTGGGAGACCACTGCGACGCTGGTGGAGCGCCGTGGCGCCGCCACCTGGGACGCGGCCGCTGCCCTGCGCGACCGGCCCGACGCGCTCGGGCGCTACTTCGGCGCGGAGGTCCTCCGCCTGACCAACCTCTTCGATGAGAGCGACGACGCGCCCTTCGACGGACCTCTCGTCGACCTCTTCCTGCCCTGGGTGGCAAGCGAGCCGGACCCCCGCGTGACCCGGCCGCTCACCGCTGGCCTGGCCGATGCCCAGGACCCGCGCCGCGACGAGCCGCTCACCGAGCTCACCCGTCACATCGACAGCAAGGTCCGGCGAACGGCGCTCTCCGGGTTGCACCGACCGATCGGAAGTGGCGATCACAAGGCCCTCTCCGCAGCCGTGGAGCGCACGAAGGACAAAGACTCGATGGTACGCGTGCAGGCCTGCCGAGCCCTCGCCTCCGCACCCGCACACCACCAGGGCGCTGCGGACTCACTCGCCACCTGCCTCACCGATCCGGACGAGGACGTGCGTGTGGAAGCAGCCGTACGGCTGGCGCTACGGGACGATCCACGAGGCGACGAGATCCTGGACAGCCTCCGTCCCACCGACGAGGGGTCCCCCTACTACTGGCTGCTCTACGACGTGTCCCGACACCGTCACGGCTGAGACGCTCTGGAGCAGCGGTCGTCGGGCGAGCACCCCGCCGTACAACAGGGACCACCGCCCGTCCCCACAGCACCAATCGGAAAGCTCACCCGCCAACTCAGATACTCATCCGCCAACTGAAGCGCTCAGTCACACATCCTCAGCGATCCGGGCGACCAAGAGGAGGAGGCTCTCGCCGAACTGGGCCTGCTCGCGGACGAGCTCAAGAAGATCGACCCGCCCGCCTTCGACGGCTAAATCGGCTACATCTGGGTCGAGTTCCTCGACCGCTGGCTCTGGTAGTCACCTCGAGCCACGCTGGTGTCTGACGCGGGCCACCTCCAGACCTCGGTGTCACCATCGCGACCGGTCACGGCACGCCGAACGCTCAGCTGGCCAAGTCAACCACTCACTGGCCAACTGAAGCGCTCAGTCACACGCGATGGGCGTTCCAGGGCTGCGGCTCTTACAGGACGCCGAAGTCGGCCCACTCGATCCCGGTGAACTCCACCGCCAGGCCGGACGCGCGGCGCCCGCCGTCGCGGAAGTAGTGCGCCTGCAGACCCGCGGCGAGGATGCCGGCCTGGTCGTCCACGGATGCGCCGGCGTCCCGTGCTACGAACAGCTCGCGGGCGACATCGCCGGGCAGGTGCTGCGTGATCAGGCGCAGCCGCGGGTCGTCGGTGAAGCCGGCCGCGCTGGCGAACCCGAACTGCGCGCTCGCGCTGAGCACGAAGCCGTCGCGTTCGGCGGCCCGGCACACCCACCGCTGCCAGCCGGCCCGGACCGCATCGGCGATCGCCTGCCCGGCGGCTTCGGGGCAGCGGTGCCCCTGAGCCAGCGCTGGACGGTCCGCTGCGAGACACCGAGCTGCCCGGTGACGGCGGCGGAGCCGCCAGCGCTACACGGACGCGACCGTGACGATACCGCGGGCCAGCAGCATGATCACGGGCCGGCCGGGGCGATCCCCACACCGGAACGACGTCGGCTGCCAGCCGATCGAGCAGCGAACACGGATGACAGGTAGAAGCATGAAGAAGTTCCTCAAGCGGGCCGCCCTGGGTGCGGCGGTGACCACGGTCGCGGCCGCCGGCGTGGCCGTCACCCCTGCGGTGGCCGAGGCCGCCACGTACAACGGGGCGTGCGGCTCCGGCTACAGCGTCATCGACACCCTGCCGCTGCAGAACGGGACGGTCTTCCTCACCTACAACCGTTCCAATGGCAACAACTGTGTTGTGACGGTCCGCACCCACCCGAGCTCCTACCTGGTGGACGTCTCGGCGTCGATCAAGAAGTCCGGCACCACGGAGTGGAAGCAGGACGTGGGCTTCTACACCACCTACGCCGGCCCCGTGTACCTGTACGCGCCGGGCTCGTGCATCGACTGGGAGGGCGGCATCAACGGCGAGATCAACCACCAATTCAACTCCCACTGCGGCTGACCGCGACGCCCGTGCACACCGGCCGCCCCTCGGGGCGGCCGGCAGCGCTTTCACCCGCGAGCACCAGCCCGCCCGGCCCCGGTCACAGGACGCCGAAGTCGGCCCACTGGACCCCGGCGAACTCCACGGCCAGTCCGCTGGCACGGCGGCCGCCGTCGCGGAAGTAGTACTCCTGCAGGCCTGCGGCGAGCACGCGGGCCTGGGCGTCTTTGAAGTTCCACCCTGCGGTTGGACACTCTCTGTCTATGCCGCGAGGGTGTGACCTTGCTGGTGCCGCTGGCGGATTTCGAGTGGCGTGAGGTAGCCCCACTCGGGGTGTTTCCGCAGGCGCCTGCGGTTGTAGAAGGTCTCGACGAACGCGAAGACCTCCGCGCGGGCGGTGGCGCGGTCCGGCCAGACCCGGGTGCCGATCTCCTCCTTCAATACGGCGAAGAAGCTCTCGGCGGCGGCGTTATCGTAACAGGAGCCGACTCTTCCCATCGACTGCCTCATGTCCAACTTGCTTATCTCGCTTCGGAATTCAGTCGACGTGTATTCGCTGCCGCGGTCCGTGTGGAAGATGCAGCCGCGTTCCAGGGCGCCGCGGCCGGCGGCCATCCGCAGGGCGGCCACCGGCAGTTCGGCGCGGTGGTGGTCGGCCATCGCGTAGCCGACGACCTCGCGGGTGGCCAGGTCGATCGCGGTGGCCAGGTAGAGCCAGCCCTCTTCGGTTGGCAGGAAGGTCATGTCGCCGACGAGCCGCATCCCGGGGCGGGGTGCGGTGAAGTCGCGCCCGATCAGGTCCGGGGCGAAGACCGGCTTGCGGGCCTGGCGGGTCAGCCCGCGGCGCCGGCGCCGGGTGACACCCGCGATGCCGCGCTCGCGCATGATCCGCTCCACCTTCTTGCGGTTGACCACTCGGCCCCGGCGGCGTAGTTGCGCATGCACGCGCGGGACGCCGTAGGCACCCCTGGACGCCAGGTGGATCACCGTGATCTCGGCGGCGAGCAGGTCCTCGGCCCGTTCGCGGGCGCGGCGGGCCTGCTCACCGGCGCGCCAGGCGTAGAAGGAGGAGCGGGCGATGCCCAGGACGCGGCAGATCCGCTTGAGGGAGTGTCAAATCAGCGGCTCTGTCCCGTAATCGGTGGTAACGAAGGGTAACGGTCGTCGTTGGTGTTACGTGCGAGATGCCAACGAGCTTGTGAGCATAGTTTTTTCGGGATTGTCGGCGCTGGTGGTCGAGGACCTCGTGGACGAGGGCGACGTCATCCGGGTGTGGGCCCGGACCCGGGATGAGCCGGTGCCGTGCCCGGCGTGCGGGCAGCCGACGCCGCACGTGCATGGCTTCCACCGTCGAGTGGTCGCGGATGTGCCGGTGGACGGTCGGCGGGTCGTGGTGTCGGTGCGAGTCCGGCGGCTGACCTGCCCGGTTCTGGGTTGCCCGCGCCAGACATTCCGCGAGCAGGTCCCCGGCCTGATCGACCGCTACCAGCGGCGCACGCGCCGTCTCGCCGACCAACTCGGTGAGATCGTGAAGGAGTTAGCGGGCCGGGCGGGCGCCCGCCTCTCCCGCGTCCTGGCCGCGACGGTCTCCCGCTCGACCGCCCTGCGACTGCTGATCCGACTGCCGTTACCGGTTCCGCGGGTGCCGCTCGTCCTCGGCGTCGACGACTTCGCCCTCAAGCGCCGCCACCGGTATGCCACCGTCCTGATCGACGCTGAGAACGGCGAGCGCATCGACGTGCTGCCCGGCCGCGGCGCCGACGCGCTCGAGCGGTGGCTACGAGAGCACCCCGGCGTCGAGGTGGTCTGCCGCGACGGCTCTGGCGCCTATGGCGAGGCCGTCCGCCGGGCCCTGCCCGAAGCGGTGCAGGTCAGCGATCGCTGGCACCTGTGGAAGAACCTCTGCGAGAAGACCCTGGCCGAGGTTCGCTCCCACAGCTCCTGCTGGGCCACCGCCAACACTCCCCGCCCGGCCGGCGTCCACGAGCAGACAACACGGGAGCGCTGGCACCAGATCCACGACCTCCTCGGGAAAGGTGTCGGCCTCCTCGAGTGCTCCCGCCGCCTGAACCTGGCGCTCAACACCGTCAAGCGGTACGCGCGCACCCGCGAGCCCGAACTCCTGCGGCGGGCACCGCGCTACAGACCCACCCTGGTCGACCCCTACCGCGACCATCTGCGCGAACGCCGCGCAGAAGACCCGGCCGTCCCCGTCCTCCAGCTCTTCCGGGAGATCAAGGAGCTGGGCTACACCGGGAGCCTCAACCTGCTCTACCGCTACATCACCCAGGGCCGGGCCGAAGGCGACCGGCCCGTCACCACCCCGCAACGTCTCGCCCGCCTCCTCCTCACCCGCCCCGACCACCTCCGAGTCAAGGACGAGAGCCTCCTTGCCGAGCTCACCAGCGCCTGCCAGGAGATGACCCAACTGGCATCACTCATCCGGGAGTTCGCTCAGCTCCTCACACCCGCCAAGGGCAACGACGCGAAGCTCACCGCATGGATTGCCAACGTCCGCGCGACCGAGCTGCCTTACCTCCACGCCTTCGCTAACGGTCTCGAGCTCGACCGCGCGGCTGTCGACGCAGGCCTCACCCTCCCGCACCACAACGGCCGGACCGAAGGCGTCAACACTCGCACCAAACGGATCATGAGGCAGATGCACGGCCGCGCTGGCTTCGACCTCCTCCGCCACCGCATTCTTCTCCACTGACCATCACACAGTGCTACCACCGATTACGGGACAGAGCCGATTACGGGACAGAGCCGTTGATCAGACACTCCCAAGTCACCGGTATTGGTACTAGGTGTTCTGTCCCGTGAGGTTGGGGACGCGGTTGGCGGGTGGCTTGCCTGCGAGTGCGGTGTGTCCGCGGTGGTGATTGTAGGTGTGGAGCCAGGCAGCGTAGGCGTCTCGGCGTTCTTGTTCGGTGCGGTAGGGCCGGGCGTAGGCCCATTCGTCGAGCAGGGTGCGGTTGAAGCGTTCGACCTTGCCGTTTTTCTGTGGCCGGTAGGGCCGGGTGCGCTTGTGGGGTGATTCCGTGGGCTGCGAGGACGTCGCGCCAGGGGTGTGAGCGGTAGCAGGCGCCATTGTCGGTCAGGACCCGGTTGACCGTGGTCCCGGCCCGGGCGAAGAACTCGTGCGCCCGGGTCCAGAACGCGGCGGCGGTCTCCTTGCGCTCGTCGGGCAGGATCTCGCTGTAGGCGAGGCGGGAGTGGTCGTCCACGGCGTTGTGCAGGTAGCTGTAGCCGGCGCCGGATCGGGTCTTGCGGCCGGCCTGGCGGCCGAGGACGTGGTGGCCGCCCCCGTCGGGGATGTTGCCGAGCTTCTTGACGTCGACGTGGACCAACTCGCCCGGTGCGGCTCGTTCGTAGCGCCGTACCGGGCGGCCGGTGGCACGGTCGAGGCGCGCGAGGCGGGCGAGTCGGTAGCGGGTCAGGACGCGGTGGACGGTGGCGGGGTTGAGCTGCAGGAGGTAGGCGATGCGGGCCGGTCCCCACCGTCGCAGGGACGCGGACCTTGATGATGCGCCGCTTGGTGCGGGTTGGGGTCCGGCGCGGGCTGTGGTGTGGGCGGCTGGAGAGGTCGCGCATGCCGGCCTCGCCGAGCGCGCGGTAGCGGTCCGCCCAGCGCTTGGCCGTGGTCGGTGAGACCTGGAAGCGCTCGGCGGCCCGTCGCAGCGGCCAGCCGTCCTCGACCACGCAACGGGCCAGGCGCAGGCGGCCGGTCTCGGTCAGCGGTGCGTTATGGTGTGGCATGAGGGCCCTTCTGGGAGCCGGTGCAGATGTCGCAATCCACACCGAGCCAGAAGGCCCTCACTCATTTCAAGATCACGCCACCGTGACCCCTGTCACCAACCTCCGTGGTCAGTACACCTAGGGCTTGGCCCCACGCCTTCCCGAGCGGACCCCCCGAGCACGACGCCCGGGCGGTCAGTTCGGCGTTCACGGCCGTCCGGCCAGCACTGTCGCGACGGATTCCGAATTTTCCGAGAGCTTTCCATTTGGCCAGGTCAGATGGCATTCAAGGCAGCCGTTGAGCTCTCGTTCCGCGATGGGTGAGGGGGAATCGCTGCGGATTTCGTGCACACTGGGCTTCGGGACGCCGACGTCCCACCCCTCCGGCGGAACCGGATCCGGGCAGCTGACTCGGCCGGCTCCGCCCGGCAACCGCCCGAGGCACGGTGTGTTCGGTGCCGGTCCGGGAGGATTCCCCCGTCGCCTGCCAGTACCGGCCGGTCTTCCACGGGCTCCATCCACCCACGAGTCCGGTGCCCGGCCATCCGCCTCCGACCGCGGGAAGCCGGATCGGCGCCACCCGGTGCAACCCACCGCACGCCGATCTCCCTCCACATCACGACACGATCGACCCACGTGATACTGCTCTACCGAGGAACATCACCCATGACCCACGGAGCCCACCCGAATGCTCCCGCACCTCGTGCGAACATCGATCAGGCCCGCGACTGCGCGGACTGCCGCGGCTGGGGAACCGTGATCACCCCGGACGGCCGCCACGAACTGTGTCCCGCCTGCCAGCGGCCCGACATCGAGTATTCGTCGACCGTCGGGCCCTGACCCGCAGTCATGGCGATCAACGACTTCGCGACCACCGAGTTCCAGCTGGTGCTGCTCCGCCGGATGGCCGACTTCCACCCGGATCTGGTGGAGCAGGCCGTACGCCGACTGGGAGCGACCCGCTCCGACCTGCGGACTTCGCGGATCCGGACGGTGGCTCGAAGCAGTGGACCGGCCCGGGCCGCCGTAATGATCACCTCGGGAACGAGTGGCGCCGGTCCGGCGGGATCCGACGGGCTGAGCGGGCGCCTGCCGTGCAGGCCAGGGCCGGGAGAAGGCTCACCTGCTCGGCGGAACGGCCTCGCCCAGGTCGTCGACGCGGACTTCCTGGAGGAGGCCCCAGGCACCCGCTGCTCCAAGATCGACGGAATCAGCGACTCCACGACGAGTCCGGTGGCCCCAAGGCGCAGGCCGGGATTGCGTCGCTGGACGTCGCGCAACTTCCCGGGCGGCAGCACCATGTCGTCGGGGTTGTCGTTCGCGCCGAGCATCGCCGGGAGTTGCTCGAGCAGCCAGTCGGCGCCGGGCCCCCCGCGGTTGCGGCGACAGCGCCGTCGGCCGGCCGCAGCACGATGCGCAGGGTGCCGAGACCGGCCGGCGTCCGGGAGGCCCGCCACACGGCGCTCGCATCGATGCGGATTGTCGGGTCGCCCGCACCGCGGCGCAGCGGGGAGACCAAGGACTTCAGGTCCAACGCGTACGGCGGGCACCACACGCGCGATCGTGTTGCGCTGTCCACTGCTGTCACCGCCCATGCCGGGTAGTGCGTCGCCGTCGGGGCTCGGCGGCAACGGCACACCGTACGCGACCAGCGTGACGGTGGCCGGCGCTTCGGTCCAGCGCGGCATGGCCGCCCGGGCTCCGGACCCTGTGGCGATCGGCCGCGATCGGTGCCCGGCCGTCGTGACGACGCGGTGGTCCGATGCCACAGGAGACACAGGGGCGGGCCGGCTACCAGCGCTCGACGAACCGGGTGAGCAAGCGCACGCTGGCGCCGCTCCTCCGCAAGCACCTCAGCCAGTACAGCCCGGTCGACGTACGGGTCGACCTCCGCCTCCAGCAGCTGGTGCAGCTCGTCCGGGTCCAGGGCTTCGACCTCCCACTGCACTGGGTCGTCGGGGTCGAAACCGTAGCGGGCGGCGAAGCGCGGCCACCTCGGGTCGCTCTTCTTCCCTTCGGTGGCCGGCAGGCCGTACGCGCGGCGCTGTTCGTCGGTGAGCAGGACTGTGGACGGTCACGTAATTCGGCTCTGGCGCTGATCTTGTGACGCGGCGCTCTGGTGGGCATGGACCCCGCGCGGGAGATGGGGGGCTTCCAGCGCAGTGCCCTTGGGTCACCGCCAGGAAGGGTTGCGGCTCGGCAGCCAGGGGCCAAAGAGAGACTCGTACTCTCCTGCCTCGCTCGTGAGGACGAAGTCAGGGGACGTGGCAGACACCGCGGCGTGCAGGTGGGCCAGCAGGACCGGGAACGAGCTGAGCTCCAGGTCCAGTGCCTGAGCGATCGTTGCTCGATCCGCATCCATCCCGGGCTCGTTCCTGAGCTCGTCGTCGCGAAGGTGGTCGGCGGTCGTGCGCATGACGGTCAGATCACCTGTGCCCGAGAACTTCAGGCAGTCCCACCATGACGGCAGTCCAACAATGATCTCCAGCGCCTCGGCCAAGCTCCGGCCGATCAGGCCGGCCTGCCCTTCCGAGCTGGCGTAGAGCACGGAGCGGTCCCTGCTGCTGTCGCCGCAGAGGAAGAAGGTGCCGCCGGTGTAGTCGCCTGCAACGCCTTCCAGGCTTGCGCCGGACGAGAGACGGACAGGCTCGCCCGGATCGTTGCGCGAGAGGTCAAATTCGCAAACCCGCCAGAGCGCGGCTGCCAGATCGCGGTCCCGCCGGATCGAGTCCAGGATTTCTTCGTCGCGAGTCACCCCGGGGACGATAGCAGTGCACCCACGTGCGACCCGATGTGTGGCGGCTGTGATCATGGCCCGGGTGTTCTTCGCGGAGTTTCGGGGTCCTGTTCCCTCATCTGGCCGGTGTCGTGGTGGAGTTGGTCGATCGGGCTGCGGTCGGCATGGTCACGATGCATGCGCGGGCCCGCACCGTGGGGGCGGACTGTCCGCACTGCGGTAGTGCGTCGGCCCGGGTGCACGGCCGGTACACGCGCCGGCTCTCGGATGCCACGGTCGGCGGCACCAGCGTGGTGATCGAGCTGCTGGTGCGGCGGTTCAAGTGCGAGAACCCGGCCTGCCGGGCGGTGACCTTCGCCGAGCAGATCGCCGGGCTGACGAGCCCGCATGCCCGCTACACGCCGCAGGTTCGCCGGCAGTTGACCTCGATTGCACTCGTGCTGGCCGGCCGTGCGGGCGCCCGGCTGGCCGGGGCGCTGGGCCTGCCCGTGGCCAAGGACACCC
This sequence comes from Kitasatospora sp. NPDC085879, assembly GCF_040686255.1. Classification (NCBI taxonomy): domain Bacteria; kingdom Bacillati; phylum Actinomycetota; class Actinomycetes; order Kitasatosporales; family Streptomycetaceae; genus Kitasatospora; species Kitasatospora sp. NPDC085879. The sequence continues at coordinate 19,182 of NZ_JBFBJZ010000080.1, forward strand.
TGTTACGCCTGGTCCGCGCCGCACCGGAAGATCCCGTCGGGAAGATCCGGGTGCTTGGTGTCGATGATTTCGCGCTGCGCAAGGGCGACTCGTACGCCACGATCCTGGTGGACCTGGAAAGACGGTGCCCCGTGGACGTCCTGCCCGGACGGGACGCCGAGCCGCTGGCCGCCTGGCTGAAGGACCATCCGGAAGTAGAGATCATCTGCCGGGATCGCGCCGGGGCCTACGCCGAGGGCGCCCGCGTCGGCGCCCCGCAGGCTCAGCAGGTCGCCGATGTCTGGCACTTGTGGCACAACCTCGGCGAGGCCGTGGAGAAGACCGTCTCCACCCACTACGCCTGCGTCCGGGCCGCGTTCGAGAACAGCGAACCGGCCGCCCCGCCGACGAGCGACGACATCTGGCTGACGCCACCGGAACCGGCCGCCGCGATGCTGGACGTCTGCGGACGAGACCGCCGACTGGTTACCCGGACCAGGGAACGCTACACCGCCGTGCGACAGCTCCTGGACGACGGCAGCACGCTGGAGGAGATCTGCCGGACACTGCGTCTGGACCGGTCCACCGTGCGCCGCTTCGCCCGGGCTGGCAGCATCGACGAGCTGCTGGTCAAAGCGACGAACCGGTCCACCATCCTGGACGAGTACAAGCCCTACCTCAACCAGCGCTGGAACGAGGGCTGCCACGACAGCACCCAGCTCCACAAGGAGATCGCCACCTCGGGCTTCGTCGGGAGCATCCAGACCGTCCGCCGCTACCTCCGCCCGCTCAAGGCCGCCATCGCCGCGCCGCCGGTGCCTCGTCCGGCTCCGCGGCCGCGCCGCATCGTCCGCTGGATCATGACCGATCCCGGACACCTGACAGCCGATGAAGCCACCGATCTCAAGGAGGTCCGGGTCGGCTGTCCCGAGCTCGACGCTGTCACCCGGCACGTCCGCGACTTCGCCGCCATGATGCGTGACCTGCGGGGCGATCAACTGCTCTCCTGGATGGAGCGGGTCCTCGCCGACGACCTGCCCGCGCTGCACTCCCTGGTCAACGGACTGAGCCGCGACATCGACGCCGTCACCGCCGGACTGTCCACCTCATGGAGCTCAGGCCAGGTCGAAGGACACGTCACAAGGACAAAACTATTCAAAAGGCAAGGATACGGACGAGCCAACCTCGACTTCCTCCGCAAGCGCGTACTACTCACGCCCTGAACCGACACCGTCACAAGATCAGCGCCAGAGCCCGTAATTCCCCAAGGGCTGTGGTCAGGTAATTCCCCAGGTCCTGGCTGTGTGAGGGGCTAGGTTGGTGAGCGTGACGACGCGGGGACGGATGTATCGGTATGTGGGTCCGGCTGAGTTGAAGGAGCTCGTCCGGGCGGGTGGTGAGGGTCGGAGCATGCGATCGTCGGCGGACTTCGTCGAGTGGGCCTCCGCGCTGACCCCGGATGAGTTGACCGAGCCGTTCACGTTCGTCGTCGATGCCGGCGGGGTGTTGCGACTGGCCGCGCGCCGCAGCGAGCACGTGGTGTGCGCCGGCGGCGAAGAGGTGCTGAGCGCCGGTGAGATGAGCTTCCGTGAGGAGTCCGGGCGGTGGGAGGTCGAGGAGGTCAGCAACCAGTCGACCGGATACTGCCCGGACGTCATCTCATGGCCGACCGTGGCCGAGGCCCTGGACCGGATCAGGGTCCAGCGCCCGTCCGGCTTCACCCATGAGGTGGTCTTCCGCCGCTGCCGCTCCTGCCAGGAGCTCAACATCGTGCGGGAGGAGGACTTCGTCTGCGTCTTCTGCGGCGAGGACCTGCCGCCCTCGACGTCCTCCGCGACCCGGACGGGGCGCTGACGACGGTGTGGCGGCTCGGGATCTCGCCCGGCCTGTGCAAGCACGAGGGCACCCAGAGCATGGACTGGGCCCTGGAGTTGATCGCCGACGACACGAACCCGGGCCGGCACATCAAGGGCGGCGACGCCGTCGCCGAGGGGGAGTGGCCAGACATGGACACCATCGACCGCGGGCTGGAACGCGCCCTGCAGACCCAGCCCATCCCCAAGACCCTCCCCGGGCGGGTCAACTTCCTCATCCGGCAGTACAAGGGCACCCGCGCCGTCGCCGCTTACTTCGGCGTCTCCATCCGCTCCGTCGTTTCGAAGGGCTGCACCTCCAGGGGAGTCCAGGGCGACCCGGGCAGTGCCGCAGTGAGGATCGCCTCATCGGTGGAGTGGGGGTGGATGCCCGCCTCCTGGCCCGGGGTGCGGCAGGTCAGTGCGGCAGCCTGAAGCAGCGGAGCCGCGTCGGTGGAGTCGCCCGGGTATTCCGCGCCCTTCGCGGTGGCCACGCGTACCAGGTGCAGGCGGTTCTCTGTCAGGGTGCCGGTCTTGTCGAAGCAGATGGTGTCCATCCGGCCGAGCGCCTCCAGGGCACGCGGGGTGCGCACGAGGATGCCGATCCGGCCGAGCCTGCGGGTCGCGGCGAGTTGCGCGACGGTCGCCACCAGCGGCAGGCCCTCCGGGACGGCGGCCACCGCGACCGCCAGCCCGCCCCGGACCGCATCCCGCACCGGCCGACCCCGCAGCAGCGACAGGCCGGTCACGGCGGCACCGCCGAGCAGCGTGAACGGCAGCATCTGGCTGGTCAGTTCATGCAACCGTGCCTGGACGCCGGGCGCGGGCCGGGCACGCGAGGCCAGGTGCGCGGCGCGGCCGGCCTCGGTCTGATCGTCGGTGCCCACGACGACGGCCCGGCCGTGGCCGGCGACGACGGTGGTGCCCTCGAAGACCATGCAGTGGCGGTCGGCCACCGGGGCGTGCGGGGTGGCGTCCACCTGTTTGGGGGTGGGCAGCGACTCGCCGGTCAGCGAGGACTCGTCCACCTCCAGCTCCTGTGCCTCCAGCAGCCGGGCGTCGGCCGGTACGACGTCGCCGGTGTAGAGCTCGACCACCTCGCCCGCGGCCAGCCGGCGCGCCTCCACCATTCGGGTCTGTCCAGTCTTCAAGTCGACCACTTGGCGGGCTCGTTGACGCTGCCCCAGCTTGAGTCCGGCGAGTGCTTGCTCGGCGCGCAACCGCTGCACCCCGCCGACCAGGGCATTCACGCCCATCGCGCCGGCCACCATCAGCGCGTCCACCGACGACCCCAGCAGGGCGGAGGCCGTCGCGCCGACCAGGAGCAACGGAGTGAGCGGATCGTGCAACTCGGCATGGACAGCAGTGATCAGACGAGCCATCAGGCGCTCGGGAGCGAAGACCGGAAGCCGCGCGACCTTGCCGACGGCCCCCCGGACGTTCGCAATCGCACTCGGCTCCGCTGCTTTGGCCTGGGCCCTGACCCGCGCAAGTGCCTCCTGCGGTTGCAGGGCGTGCCAGGGCACGCGAGGAGGCGGGTGGGGCGCGCGATCGGTAGTGACGTTCAGCGCGGCGCGCCAGCCCGAGACGAGCGAGGCGGCTGCAGCGGCGTTCACGGGACTGAGCCGGAAACCGAGCGGGAACGTGAGGCGCTTCGACCGGGTGCCGCGGGTCACCACCAGCAGTCCGGCGAGCGCCGCGCCCGCCTCGGCGAAGACCTTCGCCTGCCCGCCGACGGTACGGGCGGCGGGAATCGCGGCCAGCAGCCGCCAAGCCCCGGCCAGCCCGTGCAGCAGCAGCACGTCCGCGCCCCACACCACCGCGCCGACGTCGTCGGTGAGCGAGACGGCGATGTTGCCGCGCAGGAGACCGGCCAGTACTTCCTGGCTCTCCGCGCCCAGGTCCTACTCGGTCGCTGCCTGGCCGCAGGGGACGTGAGCGATAGTCATGACCACGCGGCCGCCGCGCTGGAGCTCGCGGACCACCTCGGCCAACGGCCGCTCCGAGCCGACGAGTTCGTCGGCCAGGGTGCCGAAGTCGCCGAGGGTTCCGTCGTCCTGCACCACGACATGCAGGCCGGCCCGCCGGGCCGCGTCCAGCGCTGCCTCGGCCAGCGGGTCGATCTCCCAGCCGAGAAGGACGGTGCCGATGTCCCGGTCCTGCTCCGATGCGATCATCAGGCCGGTTTCCGACTTGTCCTGGTCGGGGACCGGGCGCAGGCCGAGTCCTTCGCCGGACTCGAGTACCGCCGTCGCGGCCTGCCACAGCCGGTCGTGGTCCCAGTCGTCCACGTTCGGATTGGCGTCCAGGACCGTACGCCGGGTGCCGCGCAGCACCTGCGGATGCAGGACCACCGTGTCGACGAGTTCCAGCTGTCTGAGCCGGTCGAGGTTGCGGACGAGCGCACCCTCGCGGGCCAGTCCGGTGCCCAGGGCCGCAGCGAAGGCGGCCGGGCCGTAGCGCGCGGCCTTCGGGTTCCCGGCCATCAACGCCTCCGCCGCCTCCTGCACATTCCGCGTGAACAGGAGCGTGCCGGCCGCGCCGAACAGGGTGCCGGTGACCGCCTGGTCCCGGTACTCCTCCCCTGGGTAACGGCGGATCGACGGACGGGCGACCTGACGGCCGGCCAGGCTCAACCGCTCCGGTGCGCACACGGTGTCATGGGCGGCATCGAACGCGGCTGCGCGGGCAACGGCCTCGGTCAGCTGACTCGCTCTCAGTGCGGCGTCCAGCACCAGGGCGGTGGGCGACTGCCCGATACCCTGGGCGGCCGCGTTTACCGCGGCTAGCACCAGATCGGTGGCCGACCGCCCCAGACGGCGCCGCAGCACGGACCGGACCCGAGGGTCCTCGCGCAGCAGCGTGACCCCGGCGGTGACCAGGTGCGGTGCGCTTTTCAGTCGGACAGTCCGTGCGGCCACCGCGGTGGTGACACCCACCGCGTCGCAGGCCAGTGCGAGCGCTCCGGAGCGTATGCCGCCCGTGTGGCCCGGATGGGCGGGCTCCAGGACGTCCTCCTGAGGCCGTTCCAGTTTCTGCGCGGCCGCCAGCTCGGTCGCGCGGTCCACCACCCGGTCGGTGACGGCATCCTCCGTCATCTGCACCACCAGCCGGGCCAGGCCACCGTCCCAGTAGGCGGCCAGCACGTCCGGGCGCTTCGCCAGGCCCACAGCCACCCGCCTGGCCGCCGCCTCCACGTTCCGTACGGTGGCACCCTCGCCCGGACGCAACGGGAGCTGTACTCGGGATCCGGCACGCCAGTACCCCCGGCCAGGGGTCATCGCATTCAGTCCGACCCGGCCAACCCGCACCGCCGTCTCCGACACCGCTACCGCACCGCGCGCGGTGGCGCGCACGCCCGCGTCCGCCGTGCCGGCCGTCAGCCGCGCGGCCGCACCAGCGGCCGGTCGGACCTGGCGGGCCACCTGCACGGGTACTCCCAGCGCCAGGTTCAACCCCGCGGCGGGGAGTCGGCTCAGGAACCGCAGGACCATCTCTCACCTTCGTGGAACTTTGGAGGCCTCTCACCCACCGGCCGACGAAGCTGCCGATCCCGAGCCGGCCGTACGGCGTCGGGTCGATGCCGTGGTCGTCTTCGTCTTGGTTGCTGGCGCCTTCTTCGCAGTACGCCGCTTGGTCGTCGCACGCCCCTTGGCCGAGGGCTTCGACGTGGACCGGCGGGTTGTGCCGGTGCGGGCCGCGGCCGTCGAGGTACCGGTCTCGCCGGGCGCTGTGGGACGTGACTGCGTCAGCCACACCACCGCGGCGCCTGCAGCCGCCACCGGCCACTCGACCACGCCCGCCGCACCCAGCAGGCCGGCGCCTGCGTAGGCCGCGATCCGGCGTGAGCGCGGGGAGACGACGCCGACCGTCTCCAGGACGGTGTCGAACGCACTTCTGACCGTGGAGGCGCCAGGCGCATGGCTCACCGTCGTCTTCACCGTGTCAACGGGATGAAGCAGCTTCTCCGCGGCCGGGGAGGACGCTCGCGTTTCTTCACTCATGATCTGTCTCATCTCCTACCCCCATTGCATACCCGCGCTCGCTGCACGAAATCAGCACGGCCCAGGTCAGCCCCCGGATTCAGCCCTCCCGCATGCCCACTGACTGATCAACCCGGGACGAGGAGGATCGGCGTTGGGGAAGAACGCACAGCAGGCCGAGAAGGACAGACCGCACTCGCCCTGAAAGTCCCGGACGGTGCCTGTGTCCCTACCGGCCGGCGCAGCCCGCGCGACAAGGGCCCATCCCGGGCCGGGATGCGCGCCGATCGGGCCGGGCGAGGGCGCTCTTGCGGGCGCGCAGGAGATCGTTGAGGCCGGCGGAGGCGAGAAATAAGGAAGGTGACGGCCATGCAGCAGCGGTGGGTGGCGGGTCGCCGATCAGTGCGGTGTGCAGGGCGTTGCGAATCCTTGGGGCGGTGTGCGCGTGTCAGCTTCGCCGACCAGGACCACGGTGGGGGAGCCATCCGGTGCGGTGCGCCGGCACGAGGTGCGCTCCCTCTGGATCGGAGCGCGCGGAGCGCGACGGCGAAGACCCGCACCGGCCCGTCCCGACCGCGCCTGCCTCACAGCGGCTGTCCGCCGAAGTCCCTGACCCGCCCGACCGCCGCCACGCGGCAGCCCTGCCGCGCCGGGCGGTGGCCGGCCACCGGCTCCGGTCGTTCGGGCGGCGCAGGACTGCGTCGCTGCTGCCCACGCGGGTAGTCGCGTGAGTGCGTCCCGCGATACGGCCTGTCGGGCCGGTGCCCGCCCGGGGGCGTGGAAGGAATGTCGGAATCATGAGCGAGGAAACCGGCCGGGTCTCCGGCAGGAAGGACAGGGACTACAACCTGCTCTGGTACGTCGAGGCGTGCCTGAGCAACGTGCTGCGCCTGGAGAGCTACGTGCAGGACGCTGAGCGGGAGGGCGACGGCGAGGTGGCAGAGTTGTTCCGCAAGGCGCAGGCGGACAGCCGCAAGGGCGCCGAGATGGGCAAGCGGCTGCTCGCCGCCCGGCTGACCGCCGCAGACGCCGGCGAGGGCGGCGGTAAGGGCACCGCAGCGGGTGCTGGTGAAGGCGTGCCCGCGGCCACCGGTGACGGCACCGCCACGGTCCCCGGCGAAGGCAACGCCGTCGGCAGCAGTGGCGCCTCGGCGCCTGCGGGCGATCCGGTTCTGCCCCAGGATCCGGCGACCCCGTAGTCCAACGGGCCCCGTGGCCTGCTGCCGCGCAGCCCCGTCTCGCGTTGGCCCATCAGTGGTCGCGGGGCTCCCGGCCCTCGGGGGCTGCTCACGGTCGTCGTCCGCGGCGTCCTACGCGGGCGGTCACCTCGACTACGAGGTGGCTCCGTGCCGCTGCTGATCATCAACCTTCCCCCGGCCTGACACCCGCTCGGGCGTCTAGGCTCCCGCCAGCTGGCTGACTGACTTCCGGCAGGCCGGGATGCCTCGCGATGCCTGTGCGCCGCATCGACCGCGACGACGTCCTCGACTTCCGCTAGCAGGCCGCCCTCGGCCCCCAAGGACCCATCGTGCGACTCCACACCGCCCTCGCCGCCGCAGCCTCGGCCACCCTGCTGCTCGCCGCCCCGCCACCGCCGCTGCGCACCGGGCGGCCGGAGAGACGGTCATGGCGACGCTGTACGAGGTGATCGACGCGCTGCCGGTCGCGGACGAGGGCCGCACCGGCTACGTGCGCACCGCCTTCCGGCACTGGATCGACGCCGACAAGAACGGCTGCGACACGACACCCGCAGGTCCCGCACCGCTCCACCATGAACCGCGACCAGCTCCAGGAGGCCGTCGCCAAGGCCACCGCCCTGCAAGCTCCGAAGGCGCCAGGTTGATCGCTGCTTGCAGTTTTGTCCTGTGGGTGCCGGACAGGAGCGGTCTCAATGACGGAGCTGTGAGCTGAGAGTCTGGGGAAACTGCCGTGATCACTGAAGAGCAGATCGGGACCGTGCTGGAGCACCCGGTGTACGACGCCGAAGGCAACAAGATAGGGGATGCGAAGCACGTGTTCCTGGACGACGCGAGCGGTACCCCGGAGTGGGTGAGTGTGAAGACCGGCCTGTTCGGGACAAGCGAGTCCTTCGTGCCGCTCAAGGGCGCCCGCCTGGTTGAGGACCACCTCGAAGTCCCGTTCACTAAGGACAGGGTCAAGGACGCGCCGAAGGTGGATGTCGACAGCGGCGTCCGCTTGTCGGCGGACCAGGAGCACCGCCTGTACGAGTACTACGACCTGGTGTGGGACGAGGCGTGGCAGCGGGCGAACGAGCCGGGCGAGGCCGGCTGGGCCCGCGGCGACGCCGACGCCGGTGAAACGGCCGGTACCGCCGGGATGGCCGGTGGCGGGATGGGGGACCGATTCCCCGGTGCGGCCCGCGTCGGCGACGGCGGCGGCGAGGCGATGACGCGCTCGGAGGAGGAGATGCGTGTCGGCACCGAACGCGTTGAGGTCGGCCGGGCGCGGCTGCGCAAGTACGTGGTGACGGAGAACGTTCAGAAGACCGTGCCGGTGCGCCACGAGGAGGTCCGTGTCGAGCGCGAGCCGATCACGGACACCAACCCTGAGGCGCCATGAGCGGCCCGGGCATCACCGACTCCGAGCACGAGGTCACCCTGCACGCAGAACGCCCGGTCGTAGCGACGGAGGCCGTCCCGGTCGAGCGGGTGCGCATGAGCACTGAGGAAGTCCTCGACGAGCAGACCGCCAGCGGCGAGGTCCGCAAGAAACGCATCAAGGCCCACGGCGCCGACGACGCAGAGAGCGACGCGGACGACGACGGAGAAGGCCGCGGCCGCCGCGTCTGAGCCCGCCCGACCGACCCGCAAAGGCGAGCAGTCAAGGTCGCCTACCCGGACGCGGAGCCGAACGATGGGCCGGTTCCTCCGTGCCAGCCTCCCGGGGCGCGACGGTTTTTGCCATCGTTGGCGGGGCGTTGCGCGGTTGAGCCGGCGCAGACCGGAAAGGCGCCCGGGCATGGCACTGATCCACAAACGCAAGCGCAGTTCCCGCGACGGGGAGCGAGGGCAGGTAGGGCCGGGCGAGGCGGTGGAGGCCCGGGCGCCGCAGGGACCCACCGAGGTGCCCGGGCAAGGCTGGTTGGCGGTGCTCAAACGCACCGGCAAGGAGTTCATGGACGACGAACTGCCCGACCGGGCAGCGGCGCTCACCTACTACGGCGTCCTGGCGATCTTCCCCGCCCTGTTGCTCCTGGTCTCCGTTCTCGGCCTGGCAGGGGCCTCCGCCACCAACCAGGTATTGGACAACCTGCAGAATCTCGCCCCCGGCGCGGCCCAGGACATTCTGCGCAACGCGGTGACCCAACTGCAGGGAAGCCGCGGCGCCAGCGGCATCCTGGCCGTCGTCGGCCTGCTGGGCGCCCTCTGGTCGGCCTCCGGGTACATCGCGGCGTTCATCCGCGCCTCCAACGCGGTGTACGACATCCGCGAGGGCCGGCCGGCGTGGAAGGTCACACCGCTGCGGCTCGGGCTGACCGTGCTGATGATGGTATTGCTCGCGGCGAGCGCGCTGATCGTCGTGTTCACCGGGCCGCTCGCCCAACGGATGGGCGACGTGCTCGGGCTGGGCGACACAGCCGTGACGGCGTGGTCGATCGCCAAGTGGCCGGTGCTGGTGCTGCTGGTGGCATTCATGATCGCGCTGCTGTACTGGGCTGCGCCGAACGTGCGCGGGCGCGGTTTCCGCTGGGTGTCACCGGGCAGTCTGCTCGCGGTCGGCCTGTGGCTGCTGCTGTCCGGCGGCTTCGCCCTGTACGTGGCGAACTTCGGCTCGTACAACAAGACGTACGGCACCCTGGCCGGTGTGATCGTCTTCCTCGTGTGGCTGTGGCTGTCCAACCTGGCCATCCTGCTCGGCCTGGAATTCGACGCCGAACTGTCCCGCGAACGTGCCATCGAGGGCGGCATGCCGCCCGCTGAAGAGCCCTACCTTCCACCCCGCGACACCCGGAAATGGCCCGACGGCGCCGACGCAGCTCCGACGGGCCGGAACCGCACGGCGGGCAGGCACGGCACCGACGAGACGTAAGGCCGTGCAACCGCACCGTCCACAAGGTGCAGCCTGGTCGGCACGGCTGTGGACGACGCGGCCCCGGGTGGCGCCGAGCCGCCAGCGGACGCTGCGACCATCAATCCCCTCGGCCCGCTCGGGGCTGCACCTGGGACGGTGACCGCCTGACGGTCCCGCCGACCTCCCGACCTCCCGACATCGCCACACGCCACGCGTGGCATGCCTGATGTCCCGTCATCGGTGCCCGCCCCCGTGTCCTCGGAGGCCGCCGCGGTGGTGGCCGTGGGGGTCGCCCGGTTCGGGATACGGCTTTCGCGTAGATCTGCGAATTCGGCTCAGCCCAGGCGGGCTGGGGCAGGCGCGGCCCGACGGAGGGGCGACCGAGGCAGCGAGCACACGAGCAGGAGCCTTGAGCGAGTGCACGAGCCCGGGGATATCGGACAGGGAGCAGCGCCCGGAGGAGACACGGTCCGCCGTGCAGGGCGTGCAGGAGATGGCGAGGAGGGCGCGCAGGCGGTGGCCGACCACGTGGCCGACGTTGGGGCCACGGCGAGGGAGCAGGCGTCCCAGGTGGTCGGGGAGGCGAGTGTCCAGGCGCGGGATCTGCTCGCCGAGGCCCGCACCCAGGTCCAGGAACAGGCCCGGATGCAGACGGGCCGGCTCGCGGAGAACGTGCGGCGCTTGGCCCACGAGCTGCGGGACATTGGCCGACCATGGCAAGCCGGATTCCACCGCCACGGCCGCGGTCGCGCAGATCGCCGACAACGGCCACCGGGTGGCGGACCACCTCGAGCGGCGCGGACCGGACGGCCTGCTGGAGGATGTACAGGACTTCGCCGGGCGCCGCCCCGGCCTGTTCCTTGCCGGAGCGGCGCTGGCGGGCTTCGCGCTCGGCCGGACCGGCAAGGGCGTGGCGGCGGCAGGCAACTCCCCGACGGCCGACGGCGGTCCCGACCGCCGCGGCGCATACCCTCCCGCGGTCCCCGTGGCTCCGCCCGCCGCCCTGCGCCCGGCGGACGGCCGCGCCGATCCGGCCCCGCAGGCATCGACCCGGACCCCTACGAGGCCCACGGCCAGTCGCAGCCGCCACACGTCACCCCCGCCTACGGGCAGGACCCCACGGTCCCCAGCCGCCTGCAGCCTCCGGCACAGGGAGAGTGAGCGATGGCCCTCTCCTACTCCGAGCAGGGGAATCCGCCACAGGCCGGCGGTCGCCATCACCACCGGCTCGGTGCCCAGCCGGTGCAGCGCCGCCAGCACCACGCCAGGGTCGGC
>NZ_JBFBJZ010000081.1:0-29239 GCF_040686255.1 Kitasatospora sp. NPDC085879
GTCACCCGCTCCCGCTTGGGACGACTCGTTCGTCAGGGACTCCTCGCCCAACCCGGACGTGGCCGCTACCAGAAACGGACTTAACGTCCTCTCAGCGCCGGCAGGCAAGGAGTGGACGTCGCTACGACATGGCCACGACGGCGCGTCGGATCTCACCTCCGCCGTTTCAGCGCACGTGTCACGCGTAGGAGTTCCTCGTGGAGCAGTCGGCCGACCAGCGCGCCGCCGAAGACGACCACTCCCACGCCGACCAGCCAGGACTGAATGACCAGAACGGTCCCGAACGGACCATAGGTCACCGTGTTGGACGCGATCAGCGGTGAGAAGACGAGCCGGGAGAAGAGCCGCAGGCCGAGCAGTCCGACCACGGTCACCACGACTCCCGGCAGCAGGGCACGCCAACGCACCCGCCCGCCGAGCAGCAGCCGTTGCGACCACCAGACGAACACCACCGCGCTCAGCGCCGCCGCCAGACCACCGACCGGGGACCGGCGCCAGAGCGTGCTGGTGGCGGACACGAAGAGGAATCCGATGAGCGCGGCGAGCCACAGCACGTGCCGCCACCGGGCCCACCAACGGGCCGGCGGCAGGTTCCAGGCCTTCTCGTACCCGCTCTGCACCGCGGCCCCGAACGACAGGCCGAACACCGCCAGGGCGGCGAGGCCGAACGCCGTCGTCGCCCGGAACGCCTGCCCGGGCCGCCCGAAGAGCTGCTCGACCTCCTGCCTGGAAGCCAGCGACACACCGAGCCCATCCCCCAGCCACTGCGCGAACCCCCGCCCGCGGTCCGGGTCGGCCGCGGAGACCACGATCAGCGGCGGAACCAGGGTGAGGAACCCGAGCGCCGCGAAACCCAGCGCCCGCTGAGACAGCTGCAGATCACCGCCCCGCAACCAGCCGCGCCCCGGCCGGCGAACGGCGGATCACCCGCCGCAGTCGTCCGAACAGGGACGAACGACCCGTGGCACTGGAGGGTTTCTTCGGCATGCACGTTGACTACCATGGTCGAGATGCCGCTGGTGGAGGGCACGACCACGGGAACCGAGCCCGGCCCTCGGGTAGGGCCCGTCGGCAGGACGGCCCGGAGGTCCGGGTAAACCGACCGACCCCACTGTGCTCACGGTGACCACGGCGGTCCTGGTGGCACTTGAGTCCGACCCGGTCGCCGGCAGCTTCACTGCCCGCCGAACGGCGCCCTGTCGGGCGTATCAGTTCAGGAACCGCACGGTGGTCGACACGAAGCTGTCGGCGTCGTCCAGCCACGGGTCATGGCCCGCGCCCGGTTGGACGACAAACTCGGCGCGCGGGAACAGCGCGGCGAAGCGGGCCGTCACGTGCGGGGGCGAGGCCAGGTCGAACTCCCCGGCGAGGACCAGGACCGGCGTGTCGAGCGCGGCGAGCGCCACCCGGGTGGCGCCCGGCTCGAAGGCTCCCTCCGATCCGAGGACTTCCGCCGCCGCCGCGTTCCACTGGGTCTCCTCGGCCGCCCGGTGGGCCTGCGCCGTCTCGTCCCAACGGCCGTAGAGGAACGGCGCGATGGTCGCCCAGTCATCGGCCGCGGCTTCGCCGGCGTCTATGGCGTCGAATGCTGCCGACGCCGCCGCGAACCAGGGCTCGTCCCTGCGGAGCCGGGCGACCTCACGCCGGTCGTCGCCGTTGACTTCCAGGCCGGCGGCGTTGGTGCCGGGCGTGATGAGGCCCCAGCAGGTGTGCGGTGTCATCGGGGAGTTGAAGCGGTCCGGAGCGCCGGGGAGGCCGCCCGGAGGCAGGCCTTCGCCGATGAGATGGTCACGCCTACCGATCCGGCCGGGCCCGCCCGCTCACTGCGGGCCCGGCCGACTGCGGACGGCGAGCCGAACCCGTGTACTCGACCATCGGTGAAACGGCCTACGGTCAGGCCCGTGGGCCGCCTCGCGGGACGTCGCCGAGACGGTGTCGGCCCACGCCTGGGACCCGCAGTAGGTGGCAGTCCGTCAACCCTGCAGTGCGGCGGTCTCGGCTTCGGGGGCCAGCCCCAGGACCGGGCGGTCGGGACGCTGCGGCGAGACTCCGCCAAGCCCCTTCAGCCATTCCCACGTGTCGGCGACGGTCTCGGCGACCGGCCGGCAGCGCAGCCCGTCCGCGAACGCCTTGGATGTCTCGGCGCCGTACAGGAACTCGTGCAGCTCGCCTGGCGGTGCCCAGATCGGCAGCTCCGTCCACGGTGCGATTCCGGCGGCGGCGATCCGCTCGGGGTCGGTCCAGCGCAGCTCCGCATCCGATCCGGTCGCGGCCACGCACGCCTCCAGAAGCTCACCCATGGTGGCGTGACCGGGCCTGCTCACCAGGTTGTACGGGCCGGACAGCCCGCGCACGGCGGCGTCCAGGGCCCAGATCGCAAGGTCACGCGTGTCGACGTACTGGAGTGGCAGGTCGCGTGGGCCGGGGGCGAGCACGGGGCCGCCACGGGCGATCCGGTCCAGCCACCAGGTCAGCCGGCCGACGTCCTCTCCCGGGCCGAGGATCAGACCGGCGCGCAGCAGCAGCGAACGGTCCGCGCCGAACGCGCCGGTGACGGCGAGCTCCCCGCCGCGCTTGGCCTGCGGATAGGGGACATCGCCGTCGTCGGGCGAGCCGTCCAGCAGGACGCCGTTCTCGGCGGCACTGTGGTCGACCGGGTCGGCGTACACGGAGCCGCTGGAGATGTACACGTACCGACCGGCGCGCTTCGCGAGCGTACCCGCCGCGTCACGTACGGCCGAGGGCCGCGCGGACCAGGTGTCCACGACCAGGTCCCACTCGCCGTCGCCGAGCGCGGCCAGTCCGTCGGGGGCGGTCCGGTCGCCCCGAAGGACGGTGGCTCCGGACGGCGGGTTGCGGTTGCCGCGATGGAGAAGGGTCACGTCCCAATCGCGGGACAGGGCCTCGTTGACAATGGCGCGTCCGACGAAGCCGGATCCACCGAGCATGAGAAGTCGCATGCCAACCACTGTCCTCACCGATGTGCCGGTCGGTCCACCCGCATCCGCCATCAGCGGAATCGCCGTCAGCTGAACCTGGACCGGCAGTGCCCGGCCGGGCGTTCCCCCACCCGAGGTCCAGGTCGCCCCGCTGCAGGAGAACCCGGATCACGCCGTCGACCAACGGATCCGGTCGCGACAGCCGTACGTCATCTGTGCCGTCGCGGAACCTCGCACCGCGGCCGGCGGTCGTAGAGGTGACTCGTGCTCTGTCGGCGGTCAGGCGGCACTGATGCTCCGTCGGCAACTGACCGCGCAAACTGGGGCGCGCCGATCGGCCGGCTCCACCGGCGCCGGGTACGGGCAGACCTGGCCGTGGCCATGACCGGTCGGCCCCTGTCCGACCTGGCGGCCGACCTAGCGTCCGTGCCTCGCCCGGTGGACGGCGATCAGCTCGCGGTACCGGGCGTATGACGCCTTCGGCGTCCGCTGCGTCTTGAAGTCGACGTGGACGAGGCCGATGCGCTGGTGGAACCCTTCGGCCCGTCGAACGGGCTGTCATGCAGCGAGGCCTCACCTCCGAGCACGCTGTACTGACATCGCTGGGGCCGCATCCGGCCGCCGTCCCCGGCGTCGTGCCCGAGTCCCGAGTCTGCGAACGCGGCGGCTTGGCACCGCGGCGGTGTCCTGAGCCTGCCTCAGCCCGCCGCGCCCGTGCAGGAGGCCCGGCGCGGGCGGGCCAGGCCGTCGGCGCCACAGTGGGCGGCCAGCTCGAGTTCCTGAGCCAGGGCGGTACGGACGGCTGGAGTGGCGCCCAGCGCCCACCCAGGTCGATCGAAACTCCGCGAGCCTCCGGGAGCGGCCCGGGCCGTCCTCGTCCTCGAACCGGATCGCGGCGAACATGAAGTGGGCGACCTCCAGGCGCAGGCGGCCCGGCCGGGCCGGGTGCGAGCGGCCTCCTCGACACAGACCGTGGCGGCCTCGCCGAGCCGGTTGCTCTGGGCGAGGGCATGGGCGAGCCGGAAGGTCGCGTCCACCCTGAGCTCGGGGCCCAGCCCGTACGGGTCCCGGTCCGCGTGGCCGGCAGTATCGGCTGGTAGACCGATGTGGCGGCCAAGGACGCCACCGACGACGAGTAGGCCGACGGCTGCGGCCGGCGCCGTTGGGCGTTTGCCGCAGCCTCGGACATCGCCAGACCTCGGCTCCACTCGCTGCGCTGCACGTGTAAGGTGCCCCCCACCCGCATCCGATCCCAGCCTTCGACAAGCCGGGTCGTTGCAGGTCGCGGGGCACCTTTTCCAGCTGGTGACGGACAGCCACCAGCTCTGGAAGTCGCGGTGAAACACCGAGGCTGGAGGTTCCGGTCGGCGGCGGAGGCCCAACACTAATGATCACCGGAGTCATCAGGGAGCCCGCAGCATGACCGGCACCACGGAGGCCCTCAGCGGGCCGGCTGCAGTCGACACTGCAGCACGAAGTGTCACGCGCCCGTTCTACGTGTACGCCGTGCTCACCAACACGCTGTTCCAGCGCGGCGTATTCGTCCTCTTCCTTCAGCAGCGAGGCTTCTCCGCCGAGCAAGTGGCCCTACTGCAGACACTGCTCTACCTGGTCAGCGGACTCGCGGAGTTACCGACGGGAGTCATCGCCGACCGAATCGGCAGGCGTGCCAGCATCGTGATCGGCCAGATGCTGATGGCTGGATGTCTGCTCGGTCAGGTGGCGTTCTCCAACTACTGGTTGTTCCTGGCGCTGTTCATCGGGCAGGGCGTGGGCATGGCATGTGTGTCCGGTTCGGACACCGCCCTTCTGTACGACCTGCTCGTGCGTCGTGGTGCAACGGCCGGCTACGTCAAGATCAAGTCCCGGTTCACGATGCTCGGGACGGTCACCTCGGGAGCCGCCATCGTCCTCGGCGGCCAACTGCAGCGGATTTCCTGGGGGGTCGTCTACGTCGGTTCGGCGGCGTGCCTCGCCCTGGCCGTGGTGGTGCTGATGTCACGGGTGCCCGAGATCCGCGGCGCGGACGCGGTGGACGAGCAGGAGGACGGAGCCGAGAAGGAGCAGGGCGACGCCACAGCATGGCGGGCGATGCTTCGGGTCGCCACGCCGGCGCTCGTGACGCTTGTCGCGGTGTCCGGATTGATGCATGCAACTCTGACGCCCTACATCATTTTTACGCAGAAGACCCTCTCTGATCAGGGAGCGGGCACCGCATTGGTCAGCGTGGTCATATCGGCGGGATTCTTCGCCGGCGGGCTCACTCCGCTGCTGTCGGACCGCGCGGACCGGCGCATCGGGTATCGGGTCACAGTCCCGGTGTCTCTCCTGACGCTCGCTGCGGCACTCGGCCTGAGCGGCCTCGGCCTTGTCTGGGTCACCATCGCCGCGTTCCTGGCCCTGGTCGGGATTCCCGAGATCACCGCCGTGATCGTGGACAACGTGTTCAACGAGGCCGTGCCGTCGCGCCACCGGGCGAGCCTGCTGTCGATGATCGCATTCGTGGAGTCGGCGCTCATCGGCGTCGGCTATCTCGTCCTCGGCGCGCTCATGGACGGGCTGGGCTCCAGTGTGGGCATGGCCACCTACGCCGCCGTCCCCCTGCTGGCATGTCTCCTGTGGCTCCCGGTGCTCTTCCGAGGGGCACGGGTGACCACCGAGATCGAGAAGCCCACCGACCAAAAGACATCCTGAAACAGACCAGGGCCCTGGTAGAACCGATCCGCCCTCATGGTCGAAGGCGCCGACAACAACCGCAACCTCGGCAGCGCCCGCTGAACCACACACCCATCGACAAGACCGCCCTCGCGTTCCAGCGCATCTGCCATCGACCGGGACTGGGGGGAGGCGCGGGGCGCCCACCCCGGCGTTGGCTGTGGACACTGGGTGAACGCGGCGAAGCCGGTCCAACCCGCCACGCCCTCAGCGTGGTCAGGCGGGCTACTGATGTGGAATCACAGCAGCTACACAGAGACGCTGCCAGGCTTCCCTTCTCCGGGCAGCGGAGCCTGCAGGACCGTCCGCAGCCCGAACGGCGGGAGGCCCGCCCTCGGGCGCGACACGACAATCGCCACCACGTCCCACCGGTCCCGTGCCGCGGTGCCGATACCCAACGCTCCCAGCCTCATCGTGCCCTTCGAGCTTCAGAGGGCAGGCCATGCTGCTTGCCGGGCTCTGTCCAGATGCCGGCCCGCCGTCGGAGGGAAGGGCACCGGTGCGGCGGGGCGCATGGAACTGGCCCGTGCTCGACCGGCCCGACCGTCGCACTACGCGGCCGACCCGAAAGGCGCATGCGCTCCCACCAGTCCGATTGCCATCCTCGGGGCTGTGTCAGCCCGCAGCCGCCGCCTGCCGCGAGATCTGCCGTGGCCGCTCACTGCGACCGACATCCGCGCCGTCCTAGGCGAGTCGGAGACCAATGCCGACTATCTGACGTTCGACCAGCAACCGCGGGAGGAGGGAGCCGTGCCACGCGTCGAATGGACCCCGCCGATCGCCACCCCTGGCACTGTGACGCGGATCACGACAGATGCAGAACCTGTGCGCGGGATCCGGCGTCTGGCTGGTGTGAGACCACTCAGGAGAGCACTGGACGAGCTGGACGAGGAACGCCTCGTCCGGCTGGTGGCCAGAGGTGACCGCGGGGCGTTCGACGAGTTGTACCGGCGCACGTCGCCGTGGCTGGCGGTGCGGTTGAGCCGCCGCTGCGCGGACGAGCAGATCGTCGCCGAGGTCATGCAGGAGACCTATCTGGCGGTGTGGCGCGCGGCCGGCGCGTTCGCCGGGAGCGCGGTCGGCGGGACGGCCGTCGGGTGGCTGTGGACGATCGCGGCGCGCCGCCTCGTCGACGCGTTCCGGCGCCGTGCCCACCATGCCGAACCGCCGGTCGCCGCCGCCGAGCGGGCGGTGGTGCCCGCGGCGGAGGAGGAGGTACTCGCCGGGACGGTCGGCGGCGACGTCGGTGACGCCCTGCGGCGACTGGCGCCGGAACTGCGACAGGTACTGCAGGCCATGGTGCTCGACGGGCTCTCCGTCCGGGAGACCGCCGTCCTGCTCAGACTGCCCGAAGGCACGGTCAAGAGCCGCGCCCGCCGGGCCCGGATCGCGATGCGGGAGGCGCTGGCATGAGTGCGGAACACGCGTCGATGCGGTTGATCGACGACTATGCACGTGGTGACGCGACGATGGCGGCGGACACGGTATGGGCGTTGGAGGCCCATCTGGAGACGTGCGCGCCGTGCCGGAGCCGCCTGGCGGCCTCCGTGGCCACCGAGGCGCCCGGCATCGCCGCGCTCGTCGACACCGTTCGGGCCGGTCTGGAACCGCAGCTGGACGCGGCCGTCCCGATGCCCTCGCGGCGACACCGCCCGAGGTGGGTGCCGGCCTGGCTGACACTCGTCATGGCCCCGTGGCTGGCCATGACCCTCGCCGTCACCCTGGTGGCGCTGCTGCTGGACGCCGTCGCGTCGCCGACGCTCTTCGGCGACGCCTCACCGCTGTTGCTGGTCGCGCCCGTGCTGCCGCTGTGCGGTGTCGCCGCATCGTGGTCGCGCGGCCTGGACCCGGCGCACGAACTGACGGCCTCCACCGCCCGGGCCGGCCTGCCCCTGCTCCTCAGGCGCACCACGGCGGTCCTCGCGGTGGTCCTGCCCGGGCTCCTGGCGGCGGGATGGCTGACCGGAACCATGACGGCCGCGCAGTGGTTGCTGCCCTCCCTGGCCTTCACCTCCGCCGCCCTGGCGCTGGGCAGCGTGGTCGGCGTGACCCGCGCCGCCGCCGGGCTGGCGGTCGCGTGGGGCGTCGTCGTCGTGGCACCCACGTGGGCCACCGGCCGCGTCCCCCTTGCCCTGCAGCTTGCCCTGCAGCCAGGCCAGCTGCCCGTGTGGGGACTGCTCCTCGCCCTCGGCACCGGCGCCGTGATCGCCCGCAGAAACGCCTACTCAACGCTGTGAAACCATCGTCGACCCTCGAAAGGGACCACCGCATGACGCCCACGACGAGCGCGGCCGACACCGCGCCGAAGACCTACGCCTGGGAGATCCGGGCCAGCGGCCTGAGAGTACGCGTCGGACGGAAGAAGATGGCCGTCGACGGGCTCGACCTCTCCCTGGGCACCGGTGCCCACGGCCTCCTGGGGCCGAACGGAGCGGGAAAGACCACCCTGATCCGGGCGCTGGCCACCGTGCTGCGCCCCGCCGAGGGCGAACTCGAACTGCTCGGCACCTCCGTGGGCGGGGTGGGCGACCACCGGGCCCTGCGCCGCCGGATCGGCTACCTGCCGCAGGACTTCGGCTACTACAAGCGCTTCACGGTGCGTGAGTTCGTCGAGTACATGGCCTGGTTGAAGGAGGTTCCGAAGGCGAACGTCCCCGCGGCCGTCCAGCGGGCCGTGGAACGGGTGGGCCTGGCGGACCGCGCCGACCATCGGATGAAGACCCTGTCCGGCGGCATGGTGCGGCGCGCCGGCATCGCCCAGGCCATCGTCAACGACCCCGCGGTGCTGCTGCTGGACGAGCCGACGGCCGGCCTGGACCCGGCGCAGCGGCTGCGGTTCCGCGAGCTGCTGCAGGAACTGGGCCGCGACACCTGTGTGGTCGTCTCCACCCACCTGGTCGAGGACGTCGCGGCCGCCTGCTCCGACGTGGTGCTCTTCGCCGACGGCCGCCTCGTCTTCCAGGGCACGCCGGACGACCTGGCTGCGGCGGGCGGCCCCGAGTACCCGGGCGACAGCCCCCTGGAGCGCGGCTACTCGGCGCTGCTCCAGGGCTCCGGGCAGCAGGGAGGTACCTGGTGAACGGACGTGTCCTGCGCATCGAGTTGAAGCGTTCCGTCGCCCCGTGGGCCGGCGTCGTCGTTCTGGGAGGCAGCCTGGCGGTCTTCTGTCTGATCGACGGGATCTGGTGGAAGGGCACCGCGGGGTGGACGGCCCAGTGGACCTCCATGGCCATGTGGACCCGGTACCTGCTGGCCTTCTGCTGGCCGCTCGTGGTCGGGATGGGGGCGGTGTACGGGCTGCGCGATTCCCGCTCGCGGATGGCCGAACTGCTGACGACCACGCCGCTGCCGGCCTGGCGCCGTGCGGCGCTGCCGGCCGGTGCGATGGCGCTCGCGCTGGCGGCGGGCTTCGGCCTGCTCGTCCTCGTGGGCGGAGTCCAGGTGACGCTCGGCGCCACCACCTACACGCACCTCGGGTGGCTGCCGATCTCGTTCGTGGCAGCGCTGGCCCTGGTCGCGGGGGCCGTGTTCGGCATGGGCGTCGCGCGGGCCCTGCCCTCCGTGCTCACCCCGCCGGCCCTGGTGGTGCTCGTCCTCATGCTGACGGGACTCCTCCTGCGGCAGAGCGGCGACGGGGCGCTGCCGTCTGGCGTCGCGCCGAACCGGCTCGCCCAGCTGTCCCCGGTGACCGTGGAGCCGCGGGAGATGCTGCTGACCCTGTCCGGTGCCGTGCACCTCGGCCAGACGCTCTGGCTGCTCGGCCTGCTCGCCACCGGCTTCGCACTGCTGTCGGCCGTGACCCGCCGGGCCCGGCTGCTCGCGGTGATCCCCGTCCTGGCCGGCGCGGCCGTGGCCCTGCTGGTCCTCCCGGCCGCTGCGCGCGACACCTACGTCGTCGACAAGGCCGCCGCCGCGCTGGTCTGCGACGGCCCGGTGTGCGTGACGCAGGCGAACCGCTCACGCCTGCCCGAGCTCGCGCTGCGCAGCAAGGAGGCGCTGCGCGTGCTGCACGACGTCCTGGGTGACAAGGCGCCGAACTCGGTGCGGGAGGACACCGAGCTGCGCGCGCTCGGCGACGAGCGCGAACTCTCCGGCGACGTGGTGCTGGTCGACTTCGACGAACGGCTGCTCGCCGATGCGACGGGCGGGAAACTGACTCGTGCGCTGATCGCCCAGGGCCTGGCACCGAACTGCCACGGGAACAACGACCGGGAGCAAGGAGGATATGCCGACGTCGCCCTCCAGAGCATCGCCGTGAGCTGGGCCCTCCATGATTCCCAGCTCCAACCGCTGGAGGAGAAGGGCAGCGACGCGTATTCGCTCAAGGTCTGGGCGGACGCCGACGTCGCTTGGCCGAGGCTGACGGCGCTGCCACCGGCCGAGCAGCGCTCGCGGATCGCCGAGGTACGCGCCGCCAACGTCTCCTGCACGGGGTACATCGAGCTTTCGGTGCTGGCGGGGGAGGCGTCGCGATGAGGTGGCTGATCCTGTACGCACGTTCACGGCAGGTGCCCACCTCGGCCGCCGCGGTCGCACTCGTCGCGCTGGCGGTGTGGGCCTGCAACCAGGGCGGCCCGGGCCCGGTGGACCTGGGGATGGCGGTCCTGGTCCTCACCGCGAACGTGGCGGCCGCTTCCGTCGGACTCGGTGGGCGGGATCCCGCGCTGGAGACGACGGCCGCGATCCGATGGATGCCCCGCCGGGCGGCGCACGTGCTGCTGATCGGCGCCTTCGCCGGTGCGGCGCTGCTGGCGGTCCAGGCGGCGGGAGTGAAGCTCGCCCCCACCGAGGTCATCGTCCGGGACGGCGCGGGCCTGGTCGGCCTGGCCGCGCTCGGGGCGGCGCTGTGCGGGGCACAGTTCGCATGGACCCTGCCGACCGGCTGGCTCGCGTTCACCCTCCTCGTCCCGACTCCGCCCGGCACCGCGGGACAGGTGGTCAACTGGATGATCCTTCCCCCCGGCACGGCGGCGTCCACCGGGACCGCGTGGGCCCTGTGGGCGACCGGCACCGCGCTCTACGCCGTGGCAGGCCCGAGACGGTAACGGGCACGCCCCACGCCTGCGACCCGATCGACTCGGTGCGACCTGCAGCTCACGCATCGCCCTCTCAAGGACCCGCTCAGCTACGGGTCCCAAGTCCGGCCAAATCGTTGGGATGCCGGACGGCTCCCTTCTCGTGGCTCACGTCCAGCGGCGCCTCGCGCCGGCCTACGAGACCAGTCCGAAGCACGCAGAGACGATGATCCGCTGGGCCGTGACCGGCCTGACGGCCCGTCGCCTCGCGCCGTGCCGGGCAGCAGCCCGGAGCGCCCGCGACCTCTCGCCGAACTCGGGATCAGACACCAAAAGCGTGCGCTGCGCACGCATCTCCTGCTACAGTCATAAGCGTGCTTCAGGCACGCATCTCCAACCCACTCACGGCGGGACGCCCCCGCACGCAACCGAAGGAACCCCCATGACCCGCACCGACATCCGCACCGCCCTCACCGACCTCCTCCTCACCCCGGGCCTCGACCTCGACGAAGCCGCCGACCGGCACTTCGCCCCCGACTACCGCCAGCGCACCGACGGCGACTGGGCGGACCGCACCGAGTTCCTCGCCCACATCGCCCACCTGCGCACGGTCGTGGCCGACGGCTCGGTCGAGGTGCACGACGAGCTGTCGTCCGGCGACCGCTACGCCGACCGCCACACGATGGAGATCATCAAGACCGACGGCTCCACCGTCCGCATGGAGGTCTACCTGTTCGCCGAGTTCGCCCCCGACGGCCGCTTCCGCCGCATCGAGGAGACCACCCTCATGCTCGAAGGCGCCGGCAACGACCGCAACCTCGGCAGCGCCCGCTGAACCACAAGCCGGCCGCCCGTTCCCACATCCCCAGGAGACCGCCGTGAAGCCGTTGCTCTTCCCCGACAACCCCCAGTTCTGGTACGAGACCCTGCGCTCGATGAGTCACATCGCCTACGGGGGCGCCGACTTCGGCGAGGTGGCGTCCACCGGCGAGCGCATCGAGGAAGGCGACCACGGCAGCTGGCACGACGAGTGGCGCGCCACCGCCGACCGGGTGGCCGGCGAGGCCCAGCAGGCCCTGGACGCCGGCCACACGATCAGCGCCCGGGACGGATTCCTGCGGGCGTCCAACTACTACCGCTCGGCCGAGTTCTTCCTCCACGGCCACCCGTGCGACCCCCGCCACGACCACGCCTACGACCGCAGCGTGGCCTGCTTCCGGGCGGCGGCGGCCCTGTTCACCCCGCGCATCGAACCGGTTGAAATCCCCTACGAGGGCACCACCCTGCCCGGCTACCTCTACCGGGCCGACACCACCAAGGCACCCCGGCCGACGCTGATCATGCACAGCGGCTTCGACGGCACCGCCGAGGAACTCCACTTCAGCGGCGCGCTGGCGGCCGTCGAACGCGGCTACACCGTGCTGACCTTCGACGGACCCGGACAGCCGGGACCGCGGCACCGCGAGGGTCTGCTCTTCCGCCCGGACTGGGAGAACGTCATCACCCCCGTGGTGGACTTCGCCGAAAGCCTCCCGGAGGTCGACAACAGCCGTATCGCACTATTGGGTTCCAGCATGGGCGGCCTGCTCGCCCCGAGGGCGGCAGCATTCGAACACCGGCTGGCCGCGCTGATCGCCGTCGACGGCGTCTACGATCTCGGTGCGATATCCGTCCGCCACATCCCCGGCGACCGCGAGGAAGCCGAACGGCGCCTGCGCGCGGACTCCGACCCCCAACTCGAGCCCGCCTCCAGCAGCTCATGGCCACCGACGCGACCGCGCGGTGGGCGATCAACCACGGCATGTACGCCATGGGCGTCGACACCCCCCGGGCCTTCAGCGCCTCCTACCTCGACTACACCCTCCGCGACGGCATCGCCGAACAGATCCGATGCCCCACGCTCGTGTGCGACGCCGCCGAGGACGAGTTCTTCAAGGGACAGCCCCGGCAGCTCCACGACCACCTGACCTGCTCCAAGACCCTCATGGTGTTCACCGCCGAAGAAGTGAGCCGGCGCCCACTGCCACCCCGGCGCCATGCGCCACTCCCTCGCCCGAATCCTCGACTGGCTCGACGACACCCTCACCACAACCCCCTGAAGCAGCCGGCGACCCAGCGGTGGCAGCCCTCCGGTACTGCCCGAACTGCCCAGCCCCCGGATGGCGGTGCCTTCAAGGTCGACCAACCGGCCGGGCGACGGCTTCGAGGGCGAGGGCGAGGGCCTTGGCATTCCGTCGACGGTCGGGCCGCGCTCCAGCAGGACGGACTTGGCGGTCGCCTCGATGAGCTGCTCGGCGCTACCGATGGCGTCTCACGCCCGCACCGTGGGACCGGGCACTCTGGCAGGGACGTGGGCCGCGATCCGGATGCCGTCGCCGCCGAAGTCTCCGTGGCGGCGCGGGGAGGCACCGTCCTCGGCGAGCGGGCGCAGTGGCGTGCGCGGAGACTATGACCCGTCTCACACCGGTTGTGACGTCGCGTCATCACCGCTGGTCGTCGGCGACCCGCACGAACCCGTGGCCGGATTCGTCAGTAAGCCGTCATTGCGGCCACTCCCCGACCAGACACAGGCTGTGACGGTGCTTGAGCGACGAGTTGTTGTGGTGGTCTATCCGGGTACCCAGGCCCTCGACATCGCGGGCCCGATCGAGGTGTTCGACACCGCCAACCGGCGGCGTCCCGGAGAGGAGGGTGAGTACCGGATCGAGATCGTCTCGGCTTGTGCGCCACGGGTGCGGACCAGCACGGGAATCGTGATCGAGGCGGAGCCGCTTCGGACGGCCGGTGGCCCGATCGACACGCTGCTCGTGCCGGGCGGTTGGAGCCTCCCCGACGCGCTGGCCGACCGGGAGCTGGTGTCCTGGATCGGTCGGGCCGCCATGCGTTCGCGGCGCGTGGTGTCCGTCTGCGGCGGCGCCTTCCTGCTCGCCGAGGCGGGGCTGCTCAACGGGCGGAGGGCCACCACCCACTGGGCGTTCTGCGACGAACTGGCCCGACGGTACCCGGAGGTGGCCGTCGACCCGGATCCGATCTTCGTCTGGGACGGCGACTACGTGACCTCGGCCGGTGTGGCCACCGGGATCGACCTGGCCCTCGCTCTGGTCGAGGCCGATCACGGCGCCTCCTTCGCGCTGGAGGTGGCACGCTTTCTGGTGCTGTTCTTCAAACGGAACGGCGGCCAGTCGCAGTTCAGCACGATTCTCGAGGCCCAGCTGGCCGACCGACCGCCGATCCGGGCCGCGCAGGAGTGGATCCTGGAGAACCTCGAACAGCCGCTGCCCGTACCCGAGGTGGCCCAGCACGCCAACATGAGCGTGCGCAACTTCGCCCGGGTGTTCCGGCGCGAGGTCGGCACTCCACCGGCCCAGTACATCGAGCAGATGCGCATCGCCCGGGCCCGGAAACTGCTGGAGTCCACCGATCTGCCGGCCGGCCAGATCGCCCGCCGCTGCGGATTCGCCTCCGCCGAGACCTTCTTCCGTTCGTTCGGCCGGGCCCTGGAGCTCACCCCGAGCGAGTACCGCCGGCGCTTCCAGTCCCTCGCGCCGGCAGGTCTGGTCCTCGGCGCCGGGTCGGCGGAGAGGAGTACCACCCCGTGACCACCGACATCCGGGAGACCCCGTCCGCGGGCACCACCGACGGGACCGCCGATGTCCGCGTCGTGGACCACCTGGCGGCCGCTCTGGCCGAGGCCGGAGTCCGGCAGGTGTTCGGCGTCGGCGGCGCGAACATCGAGGACCTCTACGACGCCCTGAACCTCGTCCGGGGGCGGCCGCGCACCGTCCTGGCGAAGCACGAGTTCTCGGCCGTCACCATGGCGGACGGGTACGCGCGCACCACCGGGCGGCTCGGTGTCGTCGCGGCCACCTCCGGCGGCGGCGCGATGAACCTGCTCCCGGGGCTGGCGGAGGCGTACGCCTCACGCGTCCCGGTGCTGGCGCTCGTCGGGCAGCCACCCACCGCACTGGACGGGCTCGGCGCCTTCCAGGACTCCAGCGGACTGGCCGGATCGCTCGACGCCCACGGCCTGTTCGCGCAGGTCAGCCGGTTCTGCGTCCGGGTGGAACGCCCGGATGCACTGCCACGGCTGCTCGCGGAGGCGATGGCCGCGGCGCGCTCGCACCCCCGGGGACCGGCCGTACTGCTGCTGCCCAAGGACGTCCAGCAGGCCCCCCTGGCACCCCGCCGACCGGCACCGCCCACCCCGGCGCCCGAGCCGCGCACGCCACCGGTGCGGCTGGACCGCGCGGCGGAGCGGCTGCGCGGCGCCGACCGGGTGCTGGTGATCGCCGGCGAGGGCGTCGCCGCGGCCGCGGCGAAGCAGGAACTCGCCGACCTGGTGGCAAGGTTGGGCGCATGGGTGGCGGTCACTCCGGACGCCAAGGACGTGTTCGACAACGCCGACCGGCATTTCGCCGGCGTGGCCGGGGTGATGGGGCATCCGAACGTCCTGGACTGTCTGCGGCGGGCCGATCTCTGCCTGCTCGTCGGCACCCGCCTGCCGGTGTTGGCCCGTGGCGGACTGGAGCCGGCACTGGCCGCGACCCCCGTGATCTGCGTCGACCCCGAACCGCCGTTCGTCCCCTCCCTCCCCGGACTCCATCTGTCCGGCGGTCTGCGCGACACCCTGCGGCAACTGGCCGGCCGGCTCGCCGCCGGCGTCCGTCCCGCCCCCGGGCACGCCGGACCGGTTCCGCTGGCGACCCCGTCTCCCGGCGCCGACGGCCTCTCCCACACCGCAGCGGTGGCCGCGGTGGCGGATGCCCTGCCACCGGACGCCCACGTCTTCGTGGACGCCGGGAACACCGGCGCCAGCGCGATCCACCGGCTCCCTGCCACGCGGCGGGGGCGGTTCGTGGTGGCCGTCGGCATGGCCGGCATGGGCTACACCTTCGGC
Organism: Kitasatospora sp. NPDC085879; assembly: GCF_040686255.1. NCBI lineage: Bacteria > Bacillati > Actinomycetota > Actinomycetes > Kitasatosporales > Streptomycetaceae > Kitasatospora > Kitasatospora sp. NPDC085879. The sequence goes on from NZ_JBFBJZ010000081.1 coordinate 15,567, forward strand.
GCGGGCATCGGCGCGGCCCTCGGCACCGGGAAGCGCACCTACGTGCTCGCCGGGGACGGGGCGTTCTTCATGCACGGCATGGAGGTGCACACCGCCCTCGAGTACGACGCGCCGGTCACCTTCGTGATCCTCAACAACAACGCCCACGCCATGTGCGCCACCCGCGACCAGCTGTTCCTGGGATCCCCGCACCCGGCCAACCTCTTCCTTCCTTCGGACATCGCCGCGGGCGCAGCGGGCATGTTCCCCACCCTGGCCGCGAGCCGGGCCGCCACCGGTCCGCAGCTGCGGCAGGCACTGCTGCACGGCAACACCACGAGCGGTCCGGTCCTGGTGGCAGTGGACGTCGATCCCGCGGAGATCCCCCCGTTCCTCCCGTTCCTGAACACCACCGGCCCGGTGCCGGCCGACCACGAGGAGACCGCTCATGAGCATCGCACCGTCCATCCCGGCTGAGCCGCCCGGCCCGACCGGAGTGCCCGGCCTGACCACGGTGGAGAACACCGCCCCGGCCGTCCTGGCGGCCCGCTGCGCGGAGCTGACCCGCCCGGCCTATCCCCACCAGGATGTCTACGGGCAGTACTGCACGATCCACGAGTACGTCGACTGCCCGCCGGACGACGCGTACACCTACCTGCGGCAGGGGCACCACCTGGAGGAGTGGACGTTCAGTCTGCGGAACTTCGAGCCCGGCGGCACCCCCGGTCTGTGGGTCGGGGACGACCTGCTGGAGGCGCGGACCAGGATCTACTGCCGGGTGGCGTCCAACGCCGAGGCCCGGACGGTGGACTTCCACTGTGCCTGGGACCAGGGCGAGCGACTCTGGATGATCTACCTGATGCGGGTCGTGCCCGCCGAACCGGTGCTGGGACGGCCCGGTTCCGTCATCACCTGGACCAACTGCCGGCACCCGTACTACGACGCCAACCCCCGCCCTGAGCTCGCACCGAGCCCGGACCGGGCCTGGGTGGGCACCTACTGGGACCTCTTCTACGCCGGCCACACGGTGGAGATGGCCAATCTCAAGGCGATCCTGGAACACCGGTACCGCAATGCCCTGCCGGTGAGCGTGCCACCGCGTTCGGCGGCCGCGGCTGCGGATCCGGGGGCGAAGTGAAGACCGTCAGCCTCACCGACGTCTCCGGGCACCTGCCCGGGGAGCCGGTGCCCGCCTCGTTCTACACCGACCACCCGGGGGCGGAGGACCGGCTCAGGGACAGCCCGATGTTCCGGGTTCCGGCGCTGCGGCACCATGTCACCGGGGAGAGCAACGTGGATCTGGTGGAGCGGGCCGTCCAGCCGCTGATCGAGCGGCACGGCCGGGCCGAGATCCGCGCGGTGGACGTGCTCCTGGTACACAGCCAGCTGCCGGACAGTCCGATCGTCGGGGCCGGCACCGAGGTCGCACGCCGGCTCGGCCTGAACCCGGAGTGGCTGATCGACGTGGCCAACGCGGGCTGCGCGTCCTTCGTGCACATGCTGCAACTGGCCCGGCAGATCCTTCGCACCACCGAGGCGAGGACGGCGCTGATCTGCAACGCGCAGACCGCCGCCGGGCAGCTCTTCACCCAGTCCGAGGTACGACGGCTCGCCCAGGCCGCGATCCCCGGGGACGGCTGCGGAGTCGGCTACGTCACCACCTCGGCGGCCTCACCGGTGCTGGCAGTGGCCGGCCGTCACATCGGCGCGCACGGCGGAGACATGACCGTCGTCCTGGAGGACGGCCGGCGTTACTGGGAACCGGGGCGGTCCCAGCTGCGGATCGGCTTCACCGAGGAGAGCGTCGGTACCGTCCTCGAACGCGGCAACCGGCTGGTGCCCGCCATGGTGGCCGAGGTCTGTGCGCGGATCGGAGTCCCCACGGCGGAGATCGACGTGCTGGTCACCAACCAGCCCAACCGCACCTTCCTGGGGAACTGGCGGCGGTCGCTGGGGCTTCCGCCCGAACGGCATCCCGACACCTTCGACCGGTGCGGCAACCTCTTCGGCGCCGCGGTGCCCGTCACCCTGGACCTGGCGCTGCGGTCCGGTCGGGTCAAGGGCGGCGACCTGGTGGTGCTGGGCGGCTTCGCGCACGCGGGCGACTACGCGGGTGCGGCGGCCATCCGCTGGGGCGGCGCGAGCAGCTGACGGCAGCTCCGTGACCGGACGGGGCGTGCGAGGGCGGTGTGCCGTCTACAGCAGCCCGTGCAGACGGTGCTCGGACCCGTCCGTACGCCGGATGGCGACGACGGCCGCGTCGTCGCCGAGCCGCCCACCGGCGTGAGCCAGCAGGTCGCGGCGGATGTGGTTGACCAGCGCCTCCGGCGCGCTACCGGTCCAACGGGCGACCCGGTCCGCGAACGGGTAGAACGCACCGGAACGGTCGCGGGCTTCGATCACGCCATCGGTGTAGAGCAGGAGCGTGTCCCCGATCTCGAAGGGGAACGTGTCGTCCGGGTAGTCGGCGGCCGCCAGGACGCCGAGGCCCAGGGGTGGCGCGGTACCGGCGCCGTCGAGTCCGATCACGCGGTCGTGGTGCAGCAGCAGCGGTGGCGGGTGTCCGCAGTTGGTCATGCGGGCCACCGGGGCGTCGTCGGGGATGTCCAGGAGCAGGGCGGTGACGAAGTGCTCAGCGGTCTCCCTGTCGGTCTGGGCGAAGTCGTGCAGGTACCGGCTGACGTTGTGGTCCAGCGTCCAGGCGAGGTCGGGCAGGGTGGCGTGCTGGGCGGCGACGAGCCGGAAGGCGCTGAGCAACAGGGCTGACTCCCCGACGGCGGCCAGGCCCTTCCCCCGGACGTCCCCGACGATCATCCGTGCCCCGCCGTCCGTGCGGGTCGCCGTGTAGAGGTCACCGCCGATCTGCGCCTCGTGCTCGGCGGCCAGGTACACGGTCGCGATCTGCAGCGGGCCGATCCGCTCGGGAATCGGGCGCAGCAGAGCGCGCTGGGCCGCCTCGGCCACCGACTGGGCGCGGGCGAGCTGCCGTTCGCGGCGCTCCCGGACCACCGCGAAGACCACGATCATCATGGACAGCGCGGCGAGTGCGGCGAGCTGCGCCGGGTGGTTGCCGGTGGTCACGCCACCGCGCAGGACGGCGATGAGGACACCGGCGGCGACGGTGAGCGCTGCGACGGCGGCGGTCACCCGTGGCCCGGCGAAGGACGGGGTCAGTGCGGGAGCGATCACGAGCAGCGGGCCCAGACGGATCGAGTCGGGCGACCGGATGATCACCACGAGGAGCACCACGAGGAGACCGATGGGCACCAGCACCAGGGCCGGGACGCGACCCCACGGCCCCTCGCCGGCCGAGCGCCGTTCGACGTCCATGCCCTCAAGAATGCGCCGCGCCCCGGGCCCGGTGCATCCGGCACGTGCGGGGTTCGCGGCAGGCCGCCCGTACGGCGCACCCCCCGGCGGGCTTCCGATCGGCAGGGCTCCCGCCGACCGGCGGCCTGCTTCCCGAGCCGCTCGGACACCCGCCGGATCGCAGGGGAAGGAAACTACCCGAACGCTTGTGACCGTGCGACGGGATCGCGCACTGCGACCACCGAGTGGCGGAACAACAAAAAGGCCGCCTCCGCATCTCTGCGAAAACGGCCCACGCCCTGAATTAACACTGATCCGAACAACAGGATTTGCACCTGCGCCCGCCACCTCGGCGATCCCGTCATCTCCCGGCCGAAAGGCCGGACTGGAATTTCGCGATCACGAGTCGCAGAATCAGGGCTCCTGCTCCACTGATCTGCATATCCACCTCCTCGCGATCGTCCTACCGGTAAATTCTCCGGCACCTTCCAGGCTACTCCGGAAAAACGCGTAACCGGGCCCGTAAGGTGCACGAATACCGCTAGGTACACGAATACCGTCGCGTGGTTTCGCTCACCGGGGCCGCGAAGCGCGACCCCGGAGGGCGGGCGGCTGCACGCCCGGGCCCTGAGCCGCCGACGCCGCCTCACCTGACCCCCAGCCGGCGATCCGGGGCGAGGATCAGGGCCTCCGCCTGGTCGGACGGGAGCGGCCGGAAGAACAGGAAGCCCTGGCCGAGCGGGCAGCCCATGGAGATCAGCAGCTCCTGCTGGGTCGTGTTCTCCACGCCTTCGGCGATCACCTTGACACCAAGGGTGTCCGCCAGATGGGCGATTCCCTCCACCAGGGCGTACTGCTGCGGGGAGCGCCCGAGCTTGTCGATGAACGACTTGTCGATCTTGAGTATCGATATCGGGAACTCGCGCAGATAGCTCAACGAGGAGTAGCCGGTTCCGAAGTCGTCGATCGCGATGCGGATACCGAGGTCGGTCAGATCGCGCATCACGGTCCGGATGCGGTCGTCGTGCCTCATCAGGACGGTCTCCGTCAGTTCGAGGATCAGGCTGGACGGCTCGATGCCGGACACCTCCAGCGTGTGGTGCACCGCGTCGAGGAAGCCGTCGTCCCGGAACTGCCGAGGTGAGACGTTGACGCTCACGTACGGCGCGCTGGACTGTGCGTCGGGATGCCCCGGCCGCTGCCGCCAGCGGACCGCCTCGGCCGCCGCCTGGCCGAGCACCCAGGCACCCAGGGGGACGATCTGGCCGCTCTCCTCCGCCAGGGTGATGAACTGTTCCGGGAGCACCATGCCCCGCGACGAGTGCGGCCAGCGGACCAGCGCCTCGAACCCGGCGATCTCCCCGGTGGCGAGTACCACGATGGGCTGGTACAGGACCAGGAACGACGTTTCGACCGGCGAACTGTCGAGGCTCTCCTGGAGCTGGTGCCGCTCGGCCATACCGCTCTGGAGGACGGGCTGGTACCCGCGCCACTGGCGCTTGCCGGCCGTCTTCGCGGCGTACAGGGCCAGGTCGGCATGGGTCAGGAGTTCGACCGAGTCGATGCTGTCCTCGGTGGTGGCGATGCCCACGCTCGCGTAGACGCTCACCGGACCGACGCTGAGGCGGAACGGTTCCGCGAACACACTGATCACGTGATCGGCGAAGGTCTCGACGTCCCCGGGCGTCACCGAGTCCTGCACCAGCAGGGCGAACTCGTCGCCGCCGATGCGGGCCGCGGTGTCGGACGCCCGGACGGTCGACGACAGCCGCAGCGCGACGGCGACCAGTAGCTCGTCGCCCACGCTGTGCCCCTGGATGTCGTTCACGACCTTGAAGTCGTCGATGTCGACGAAGAGCACGCCGACCACGGTGCCTTCGCGCTGGCTCTGGGTCAGCGCATGGGAGACCCGGTCCTGGAACAGCACGCGGTTCGCGAGGCCGGTGAGCGAGTCGTGGAAAGCCTGGCGGGTGAGTTCACGTTCGAGCGAACGCTGCTCGGTGACGTCCCGGAGGGTGAGCACCAGGCCACCGACCGTCGCCTCGGTCCGCAGGTCACTGCATCTGACCTCGACCTCGATGACCGCGTGGTCGACGCGCGTCATCCTCCAGTGGTCACGCCTGCCCTGGCAGTCGCGGATCCGCATCTGCGCAAGGGTGTGGACCACCGAGCCGCTGTCCTGCGGAGTGATCAGGTCCGTCAGCCGGACGCCTTCCAACGAGGGATGGCCGAGAACCTGGTCGGCCGACGGGCTGGCGTACCGGATCCTGTCGTCGTCGTCGAGGATCAGGATGACGTCGGATGCGTTCTGCACCAGGGTCCGGAAGTAGGCCTCGCTCTTGCGCCGGTCGACCTCCTCGCTGAGGGCGATCCGTTCGATCGCGAGGGCGGCCTGGGCCGTCAGCGTGACCAGCGCTTCCTGCAGGACGATGAGGTGCTGCTCGTCCGCGGCCACGATCAGCGCCCCGGCGCTTGGGGCCGCGGAGCCGTCCGGCTCGGTCTGGTCCTCCGGGCGGTCCGGCAGGGCCAGCGGGCAGACCACGGCGCTGGGTGCCCCGCCGAGTTCCGCGGCGAGGTCGTGCTGCAGTTCGGCGCGGCTCACCAGACGGGCCTCGCCGCTCCGCGTCAGCTCCTGCACCGCCCGGGCGGTCTCCGGGGACGCCGCGCGGCGCGCACCGTCGTCGACACGGATCAGCCACAGGACGGCGCCCTCCCTGATGGCGAGCAGCGCGCTGTGGCTCCGGTCGTCCGGCAGCAGCGAGGCGAGGACGGTCCGGACCGCGGCGGCCGTGTCCCGGATGTCGGTCGCGGACCCCAGCGAGGCCACGGCGATGCGCAGGACACGCTCGCGGCCGACGCCCTGCCGATGGGTCGCCGCGACGCCCGCCAGCCGGTAGAGCACCAGCGCGAAGAGGATGGCCGAGAAGGCTCCGATGACGCCGACGTTCGTGGTCACTCCGCGTGCATCCTGCAGCAGGAGCATGGCCGGCGCGATCAGTGAGGCGAGCGTGAGCAGGCCCAGGCGGCCGCGCGCGGTGTCGGCACGCCACCGGACGGGCTGGGTCAGCGTGACCATGGAGGGGTGGATGGCGGCGGCGCCCCAGGCTCCGTAGAACACCGCCCAGCCCAGCTCCACCGCCGTCCCGGTGTGCCAGGTCCCGTGCAGGAGGATGAGGGCGTACAGGACGTCGGAGGTGAGCAGACCGACCGTCCCCAGGGCGAGCAGCACCAGCGCCGGGCTCTTGCCGCCGCGGGGGGCGAGCAGGCGCAGCAGCATCGCCAGCACGAGGATGTCCCCGAGCGGGTAGGCGACGGAGATCGCCTTCTGCAGCCAGGTGAGGCCGGCAACATGGGTGGAGGGGACGATCAGGTAGATCCAGGACAGCAGGGCCAGGCCGGCCGTCAGGATCAGCGCGTCGATGAAACTGGCCCGGTCACGCCCGGCCGAACGCCAGCGGACGAATCCCAGGAGCCCCACCGCGTACAGCCCGTACGTCGCGAGGTAGAAGACGTCGGCGGCTGACGGGAACGGGTTCTCCTCGTGCAGGAACTGGATGAAGACGATCTGGGTCGCCTCGCCCGCCGCGAAGCTGAGGTTCGCGGCGGCGAGCACCAGCCAGGGCAACCGATGGGACGGACGGTTGACGAAGACGCCCACCAGCATGCCGATGACACCGGTCAGTCCGATTCCGAGGAAGATCAGCCGCTGCGCGGAGAACGCATAGTAGAGGGCCGTGAGCAGGACCACCAACACACCGAAGCCGGTCATCAAGGGGACCCAGCGCCGTTGGGTATTCAAACCCGTCACCTCGCGCAAAGGAAGTTCCGAGACCCGTGCGGGGACTCGGTACCAGGGAGTCGGTAAGCGGAGGAAGCCGCTTCGATAGGGGGAACAGGGCCCCTCGGGCTCCGCCTTTGAGGCTCCTCGAGCCAGACTTTTCGACACAAATCCGGTCTCAGTATATCCAGTTCACGAAATTCGTACGCACACGGATGGCAGCCTGCCGTCCTCGGCACGGACAGCCGCCGACGAGCACGCCGTCGTGACGCAGTGTCATGTCACTCCCGCCGGCCCTCCCCGTCCGGCCCGGCCAGGAGCACGCACCGGACCCGCTGCGGCGACAGACCGTGACCCGAACGGACGAGCCATCAACGGCCCCCTACGGGCCGGCGGAGGCCGCCGTCTCCGGCCCGTGGCCGCGCGTCGGCATGCGGACCGCGTCAGCCACCGTCCGGGCACCCTGACGGACCGTGGCCGCGCACCGTCCGTGACGGGTGACGGAGCGTCCGATCCCGTACCCCCTCCCCGCCGCCGCGCCCGCCGCCGGACGGCGCAACAGGAGCGTCGGGGTGACGGAGCCCGTAGTGGAAGACAGAGCGTCAACGACGCAGAGGCCCGCGGCACGGCCTGTGCACCGGCCCCGGCGGCCCCGGCCGCTCCGCGTCACCTGCCCCGCAGCGTCGTGTCGCACGCCCCACCGGCCGCTCCTAGCATGAACCTGAGACCGCCCGTCTCCCCGTGCCGGAAGTGGCGGGACGAGAGCCGAACAGCGACCGTCCGGGACCGGAACCCTCGCTCGATGCGCAGGCCACAACGTCTGCGGCTCACAACGGCTGTGGCGCATTCACTCCCGCCGGGCTCGCCCCGAGGAGGGACGATGGCATCCATTCTGGTGGCCGACGACGACGCCGACATCCGTGACCTCGTGGCCTACAAGCTCACGCAGTCCGGCCATCAGGTCACCGTGGTCGACGACGGTCTGAGCGCGCTCAAGGCCGTCCGTGAGCAGACCGTGGATCTCGCCCTCCTCGACATCAGAATGCCCGGGATGTCAGGTCTGGACGTCTGCCGGGAACTGCGGGCCGCGCCGGAGACGGAGAGGCTGCCGGTGATCCTGCTCACGGCTCGATCGCAGGAGTTCGACGTCGAGACCGGCTTCGCGGCCGGTGCCGACGACTACATCATCAAACCGTTCAGCCCGCGTGAACTGAGCAGCCGGGTGCAGGCGGTCCTGGCCAGGGCGACCCGATGACCGGGCGCGGCATTGTCAACGACAGCATGCAGGTGCTGGCCGGGTCGGCCGTGGTGCTGCTGGTACTCCTCGTCTGCGTGCGTGCCGTCCGGCGGGAACGGGAACGCCGCAGGGAGCGCGCGGCCGAGCCGCTCCGGGTCCTGCTGCTTGAATTCCTCTGTGCGGAGGGGGACGAGGAAGCGGGAAGCCTGCGGGCGCTGTCCGCTCTCGACGACCGGAGCTGGGCGGCTGTCGAACCCACGGCGCGGGCGATCCTCGCGAAGGTGAGCGGACAGGCCAGGGCCTCGCTGGTGGGCCTGTTCGAGCAGCGGGGAGTCGCCACGCGGGCGATGGCGGACCTGCGACGGCGCGGGCCGGTCCGGAAGGGCCGGGCTGCGGAGGTGCTCGGGCTGCTGCGGCACCGGGCGGCCACCCCACGGCTTCGCGTCCTGCTCTCGGACGCCGACTCCGAGGTCCGGACGGTCGCCGCGCGGGCTCTGGGCCACATCGGGGATCCTGCGGACGTCCCCGACCTGCTGGCCTGCCTGCACGGTCCGCATCCGGTACCGCCTGCGGTCGTCCTGCAGGCGCTCACCGCGTTCGGAGCCGCCGGGCACGACCAGATCGCCACCGGTCTGGACGACGCCGAGCCGCTGGTGCGGGCGGTGACCGTCGAGGCTCTTGGAGCCACCGGAGGAGTGGGGTGGACCACCAGGGTCGCGGCCGCGCTGAGGGCCGATCCGCATCTCGAAGTGCGGATCCGGGCCGCGCGTGCTCTGGGCGCCCTCGGCACGCCGGCAGGCCTGGAGCCGCTGCTGCACGCGGTGCGGCGGGGCCAGCCGGAGTCGCTGCGCGCTGTGGCGGCCAGGGCGCTGGGCCGTCTGGGGGCATCATGCGCGGCCCCACGCCTGGGGGAACTGCTCGACGACCCCGTCCACCGTGTGGCCGCGACCGCGGCCCGGGCACTGCTGCACGTCGGGCCGGCCGGGCGCGACGAACTGCGCCGCGCCGCGGACGGGGCCCGCGGAGGGCGCGCGGCCGCTCATGCGCGGGCCGCGCTGGCGGAAGCGGCGATCGGCGAGGGAGGCGCACACTCCCCCGCCGGGCGTGCGGCGGTGGGACCGTGACGCCGCCGCTCGCGACGGCCGTCCTCGGCGCGGCCGATCCGGCCACGGCCACGTCGACGGCGAGCGGCGCGCACGACGCGCTGCTGGACGTGATCGCCGTCAGCAACGTCCTGGTTCTCGGGTACTTCCTGGCGATCAACACCGGCTATCTCACGCTGGTCCTCATCGCGGCCGGCGACTTCGTCCGGCATCTGCGCCGCACGCCGTTCGCCGGCTACGACGATGCCTCCGCCAGTCCCTTCACGCTTCCGGTGTCGCTCATCGTGCCCGCGTACAACGAGGAGGCCGGGATCGTGGACGCGGTGCAGGCGCTGCTCCTGCTGCGCCATCCCTCGTTCGAGGTGGTCGTGGTCGACGACGGTTCCACCGACGCCACCCTGGACCGGCTCCGTGAGGCCTTCGACCTCGTCGAGGTGCCCCATGTCGTCTCCACCGAGGTGCCCGTGCGCGGCGCCGTGGAGTCGGTCCACCTGCCCAGGGGCGGCCCGGTGTCGCTGCTCGTGGCTCGCAAGCGCAACGGCGGCAAGGCCGACGCCCTCAACGTCGGCATCAATCTGGCCCGCTATCCGCTCCTGTGCATGGTCGACGCGGACTCGATCCTCGACTCGCAGGCGCTGCTCGCGATCTCCAAGCCCTTCGCCGACGACCCGCTGCGGGTCGTGGGCGCCGGAGGTGTGATCGGCATCGCCAACGGCTGCACCGTCGTGGCCGGCCGCGTCGTGCGGGTCCGCATGCCCCACCGGCTGCTGGCGAAGATCCAGACGGTGGAGTACATGCGGGCCTTCCTGCTCGGCCGGACGGGCTGGTCGCGGATCGGCGGCCTGCTGGTGATCGCCGGTGCCTTCGGGATGTTCCGGCGCGACGCGGTGGTCGCCGTCGGCGGGCTCGATCCGGACTGCCTCGGCGAGGACGCCGAGCTGGTCGTCCGACTCCACCACCACCTGCGCGGGACGGGCCACGACTACCGCATCGTCTTCGTGGGCGAGCCGATCTCGTGGAGCGAGGCCCCGGAGACCCTGCGGGTGCTCGGGCGCCAGCGGCGGCGCTGGCACCGCGGTCTCACCGAGGTCCTGCTCAAGCACCGGGGCATGATCGGCAATCCCCGGTACGGTCGGGTAGGGCTGGTGGCCCTGCCCTTCTACGTGCTCTTCGAACTGTGCGCACCGGTCGTCGAACTCGCCGGCCTGGTCCTGGTACCGCTGGGCCTGCTGATCGGGGCGGTCGACCTGGGGTTCCTGTGGCGCTTCCTGCTGGCTTCCTACGGCTACGCGATGGTGATCAGCCTGCTGTCGATTCTGGCCGAGGAGTACGCCTTCCACCGCTACAGCCGCTGGCGGGACATCTCCTCCGCCGTGCTGGGAGCGGCGGCCGAGAACCTCGGGTACCGGCAGTTCACCGCCTGGTGGCGGGTCCGGGGCATCTGGGACGCCGTCCACGGCGCGCCGAAGGTCTGGGGCGTCATGACGCGCCGTGGCTTCGCCGCGGAGCCGACCGAAGGGGACCGGCAATGAGCGGCTTCCGGCCTGCTCGATCCGATCGGGGCGCCCGATCCGTGGTCCGGAGGCTCTCCTGGTCGTTCGGCCTGCTGATCGGACTCGTCGTGCTCACCGGCGTCGTCGCCCTGACCGGCGCGCTGCTCCAACACTCGGCGCTCGACGACCTGACGCACCGGGTGACACCGACCCAGGAGGCCAACCTGCGCCTGCGCGGGGAACTCGCCGACAGCTCACGCCGGATGAACGCCTACCTGCTGACCGGCGATCCCGCGCAACTGGCCGCGTTCCTCAGCTCGCGCAACGACTTCCGGGGCCCGCTCACCGAGGCCTTCACGCACGCGCCCGCCGACGCCAGGCCCTACCTGTCGGCTCAGGAGCGGCCGATCCAGGACTACCTGCGGATCACCGACCGGGTGCAGACGGCAACGCCCGGGAGCCCCGGAGCTGCGGCGCTCGCCGTGGCCGCGCAGGTCCCGTACGACGCCTTCGAGGCCACCAACGCGGAACTGGACGGACGTCTCACCCACGACACCGACGAGCTCTCCGACCGCGCCGATCTGATCGCGTGGAGCGCGGGCGCCGCCACCTGCGCCCTCCTGGTACTGGCGACGGTGCTGGCCCTGATCGCGGGGCTGCACACCGTGCGGGCCATCACCCGGCCGCTCGCCGGCATCAGGACGGTGCTCGGCCGGCTGGCGCAGGGCGACCACGGGGCCCGGGCGCCGGACCGCGGTCCGGCCGAGGTCCGGGCCGTCGCCCACGCCGTCAACGTACTCGCCGACGAGAACGACCGGCTGCGGCGTCTCGACGCCGAGCGCGACCGGCTGGCCGCGGCGGCACGGCAGGCGGGAATCGGCATCCGGTCCGGCCTCGACCTCGACCAGATTCTCGACGAGGCCGTGCGCGGCCTGGGCGAGGCGCTACGGGCGGACCATGTGCTGGTTCTGCAGGCGGACGACGGCGGCGGGCCCGATGTGCCGGTCGTCCGGGCCTGGAACGCGGACCGCGGCAGCCTTCCGTCGGAGGAGTTGCTCCGGCTGCCTCCGGCTCCGGCGGAGATCATCCGGGAGCACTACGCGCAGGACACGAGCTGGTCCGTCGACGACATCCGGCCGCACCTCGCCTCCGGATCCGCCCTGCCCGGCGCCCCCGGCTCCTTCGGGACCACCGGACCACCGCCCGAAGTCCGCGCCGCGCTGACCGCGATGGGCGTCGTCGCCGTCCTGGTGACCCCCTTCGGATCGGGCACGGAGGCAATGGGTGCGGTCATCCTCGCCCGCTGCCGGCCCGGCGACGTCTGGCTGCCGATGGAGGTCGAGGCCGTCGAGTCGATCGCGGCAGGACTCGGCCGTGCGGTGCGGCAGTCCAGGACCTACCGTCAGGAGACCGAACTCGTTGACCGGCTCAAGGCCTTGGACAAGGCCAAGAACGACTTCCTCTCCACCGTCTCGCACGAGCTCCGCACCCCGCTGACCAGCATCGTCGGCTACGTCGAACTGCTGGCGAACGACTCCGGCCCGCTGAGCGACGGCCAACGGCACATGGTGGAGGTGGTGGACCGCAACGCGGCCCGGCTGCGCAACCTCATCGAGGACCTGCTCACCATCTCGCGGGTCGAGTCGGGCGCCTTCACCTCCGAACGGCTGCCGGTCGACCTGCGCCAGCTGGTGAACTCCTCGGTCGAGGCGATCCGCCCGGCGGCCATGGCCGTCCCGGTGACCCTGAACCAGGTACCCGCCGAGGACGACCTGATCGTCCTCGGCGACGTCCACCAGCTGGACCGCGTCCTGATGAACCTGCTCACCAACGCCGTCAAGTTCACCCCGCCCGGAGGACTGGTCACGGTCAGCACGTCCCGCGGGGACGGCGAGGCTGTGCTGACCGTGGGCGACACCGGGATCGGCATCCCCGAGAAGGACCAGAAGGACCTCTTTCACCGGTTCTTCCGCGCCTCCAACGTCACCGAGCTCGCCATTCCCGGCACCGGCCTCGGCCTGGCGATCGTGCGGAGCATCGTGACCAACCACGAGGGCAGACTGGAGATCCACTCGGCCGAGGGCGAGGGGACCACCGTCATCACCCACCTCCCGCTGCTCCCGGACACGCCCGGCTGAGCTCGTTGTTCAAGCTCGCAGGTCACTCGACCTGCTGATCTGCGGTTCTTTCCGGGACAGCAGAGGCGGCCGTTCTCCACGCTTCGAGATGTCGAGTCACGAAGAACCGGAGAACGGCCGCTGCCCATGAGTCTCCTTGCCGAGGCGCCCTCGGGAGATGCTCTGGGCATCTTGTCCCGCGTTCGGGTCGAGTTCTACGAGAGCCTGTACCAGCGGGCGGATGTGCTCTTCGAGCTCACCGACGCGCTGCTGTGCACGGACGGGCCGGTCAAGACGCTGGTGGACTTGTCGTTGGCGGCGGAGCACCGGCGCGGGCACGGGGCGAGGTACACCGCGCTGGACCGGGGCTGTCTCGAGCCGACCCGGCTGCGACGCACACTGGCCGCCCTGCCGATCCCACGCCCTCGCCGACGGGCGCATCACACTGGCCGTGGACATCTCCAACTGGCTCCGACCCGACGCCCCCACCAGTGACGACCGCCTCTTCTGCCACGTCCACGGACGCGGCCGCGGCGCCGACCGGATGATCCCCGGCTGGCCCTACTCCTAATGGGCTGCGAAGCCAGTGGACCGCTTCCATACTCCTGGTCCAGCGAGACCTTGACGAAGACTGCGGCCACGGGCTTCCTTCGGCGG